>NZ_CP116257.1:5957709-6275419 GCF_027947595.1 Streptomyces lienomycini
GGTCCTCGGTGGCCCGGTCGGCGACGTTGTAGACGCACGCGACGCGATTGCCCTCGTAGATACGGCCCTTGTCGGCGGCGTAGGCCTCCATGGAGCCGTGCCAGTCGAGGTGGTCGGGGGCGAGGTTGAGCACGGCGGCGGAGTGGGCGCGCAGGGAGGGGGCCCAGTGGAGCTGGTAGCTGGACAGTTCCACCGCGAGGACGTCGTACTCGGTGTCGCCGGTGACCGCGTCCAGGAGGGAGACGCCGATGTTGCCGACGGCGGCGGTGCGCAGACCGGCCGCCTTCAGGATCGACGCGAGCATCTGGACGGTGGTGGTCTTGCCGTTGGTGCCGGTGACGGCCAGCCACGGCGCGGAGTCGGGTCCGCGCAGGCGCCAGGCCAGTTCCACGTCGCCCCAGACCGGGACGCCGGCCTGCTCGGCCGCCGTGAACAGGGGCTTGGTGGGCTTCCAGCCGGGCGCCGTGACGATCAGCTCGGTGCCTTCGGGCAGGGTGTCGCCGTCGCCGAGGCGCACGGAGACGCCGAGCGCCTCCAGCTCCGCCGCCTGGGCGCGGGAGCGCTCGTCGTCGCCGTCGTTGACGACCGTGACGTGCGCGCCGAGCCCGTGCAGCACCTTGGCCGCCGGGACGCCGGAGACGCCGAGTCCGGCGACGGTGACGTGCTTGCCGGTGAATTCCGAAGGCACCGAGGAGGTCACTTGTCCGCTGCCCATCCCGCGTAGAAGAGGCCGAGTCCGACGATCACGCAGATGCCCTGGATGATCCAGAAGCGGACCACGACAAGGACTTCGGACCAGCCTTTGAGTTCGAAGTGGTGCTGGAGTGGCGCCATCCGGAAGACCCGCTTGCCGGTGAGGCGGAAGGAGCCGACCTGGATGACCACCGACATGGTGATCAGGACGAACAGGCCGCCGAGGATGGCCATCAGCAGTTCGGTGCGCGAGCAGATCGCCAGACCCGCGAGCACACCGCCGAGGGCGAGCGAACCGGTGTCGCCCATGAAGATCTTGGCCGGCGAGGTGTTCCACCACAGGAAGCCGAGGCAGGAGCCCATCAGGGCGGACGCGACCACCGCGAGGTCGAGCGGGTCTCTCACCTCGTAGCAGGCGCCCGGGTTGGTCAGGGTCAGCGCGTTGGCGCAGGACTCCTGGAACTGCCAGACGCCGATGAAGGTGTAGGCGCCGAAGACCAGGACGGAGGCGCCGGTGGCCAGGCCGTCCAGGCCGTCGGTGAGGTTCACGCCGTTCGACATGGCGAGGATCATGAACAGCGCCCAGACCACGAACAGCACCGGGCCGATGGTCCAGCCGAAGTCGGTGATGAACGACAGCTTCGTGGACGCCGGGGTGTTGCCCCGGTTGTCCGCGAACTGCAGCGCGAGCACGGCGAAAGCGATGCCGACGGTCAGCTGGCCGATCATCTTCGCCCTGGCCCGCAGGCCCAGCGAACGCCGCTTGACGATCTTGATGTAGTCGTCGAGGAAGCCGACCAGGCCCATGCCCACCATCAGGCCGAGCACCAGCAGACCGGAGAAGGTCGGCCCCGCGTCGATGTCCGGGTCCAGGTAGCCGGTGATGCCCTTGGCCAGGAAGTACGCGGCGACCGTGGCGAAGATGAAGGCGATGCCGCCCATGGTCGGCGTACCGCGCTTGCTGGCGTGCTCGCGCGGTCCGTCGTCGCGGATGTACTGGCCGTAGCCCTTGCGGGCCAGGAGCTTGATCAGCAGCGGGGTGCCGACCAGCGTCAGGAAGAGGCCAATGACTCCCGCGAACAGGATCTGCTTCATCATCGGGCGGCAACCTCACCCTCGGCGCCGGTCTCGAGCAGCGCCGTGGCGACGCTCTCCAGACCCACCGAACGGGACGCCTTCACGAGCACGACGTCCCCCGGGCGCAACTCGCTGCGCAACAGGTCGACCGCCGCCTGTGCGTCGGACACGTGCACCGACTCCTCACCCCACGAACCCTCGTTATATGCGCCCAGTTGCAGCCATCGGGCTTCCCTGCCCCCGACCGCGACGAGCTTGCTGACGTTGAGCCGGACGGCGAGCCGCCCGACCGCGTCGTGCTCGGCGAGCGCCTCGTCCCCGAGCTCGGCCATCTTGCCGAGCACCGCCCACGTACGGCGCCCCTTTCCCATGGCGACCAGCGCACGCAGCGCTGCCTTCATGGACTCGGGGTTCGCGTTGTAGGCGTCGTTGACGACCGTCACGCCGTCCGGGCGCTCGGTGACCTCCATCCGCCAGCGGGAGAGGGAGCCCGCCTCGGAGAGCGCGGTGGCGATCTCGTCTGCGGACATGCCCAACTCGTGGGCGACGGCGGCCGCGGCGAGCGCGTTCGACACGTGGTGCTCACCGTACAGGCGCATGGTCACATCGCTTGCACCGGAGGGTGTGTGAAGGCTGAAGGAAGGCTGTCCGGTGTCCGTGAGTCGCACGTTCTCGGCGCGAACGTCCGCTTCGTCGGACTCTCCGAAAAGGATCACCTTCGCCTTCGTTCGGGAGGCCATGGCCCGTACGAGCGGGTCGTCCGCGTTGAGGACCGCGGTGCCGCCCTCCTCGGCCGGCGGCAGCGCCTCGACGAGTTCGCCCTTGGCCCGGGCGATCTGCTCCCGGCCGCCGAACTCGCCGATGTGCGCGGAGCCGACGTTGAGGACGAGGCCGATCCGCGGCGGCGTCAGCTCGCACAGGTACCGGATGTGGCCGATGCCGCGGGCGCCCATCTCCAGGACGAGGAACCTCGTCTCGTCGGTGGCGGTGAGCGCGGTGAGCGGCAGCCCGACCTCGTTGTTCATGGAACCGGGCGTGAACACCGTGGGCGCCTTGCGGCGCAGGACCTGGGCGATCAGGTCCTTGGTGCTGGTCTTGCCGGCGGATCCGGTGAGGGCCACGAGGGTGGTGCCGAGGCGGCGTACGACGTGCCGGGCGAGGGCGCCGAGGGCGGCCTGGACGTCGTCCACGACGATCGCGGGCACGCCGACGGGGCGGGAGCCGAGGACGGCCGCGGCTCCCGCTTCGACGACCTGCGCGGCGAAGTCGTGGCCGTCGACCCGTTCGCCGACGAAGGCGACGAAGAGGCTGCCGGGCCCGGCTTCCCGGGAGTCCCGGACGACCGGCCCGGTGACCTCGGCGGACGCGTCCGGTATGTCGTGCATCCGCCCGCCGACGACTTCTGCGATCTCGGCGAGTGAGAGGGTGATCACAAGTTCGTCCCCTGGATCAGGATCAGGATCGGCTGGATCGTTCGGGATCTCGTCCCTCGGATCGTTCGGGAGTTCATCCCTGGGTCTTCTTGATGGCTTCGCGCAGCACCTGGCGGTCGTCGAAGGGACGGACGACACCGGCGATGTCCTGGCCCTGCTCGTGGCCCTTGCCCGCCACCAGCACGGTGTCGCCGGGCTCGGCCCGGGCGACGGCGGCGGCGATCGCGGCGGCCCGGTCCTCGAAGACCTGGACCTCGCCGCGCTCGTGCGCGGGCACGGACGCCGCGCCCTGGAGCATGGTGGCGAGGATCGCGAGGGGGTCCTCGGAGCGGGGGTTGTCGGAGGTCAGTACGGCGGTGTCGGCGAACCGGGCCACGGCGGCGCCCATCGGTTCCCGCTTGGTGGTGTCCCGGTCGCCGCCGCAGCCGAGCACGGCGTGCAGCCTGCCCTCGGTGACCTTGCGCAGGGCCCGCAGGACGGACTCGACGGCGTCGGTCTTGTGGGCGTAGTCGACCACCGCGAAGTAGGGCTGGCCCTCGTCCACGCGCTCCAGCCGGCCCGGCACGCCCGGTACGGCGGCGACGCCGTCGGCGGCGCTCTGCGGGTCGAGTCCGGCGGCGGCGAGGGCGACGATCGCGGCGAGGCTGTTGGCCACGTTGAACGGCCCGGCCAGCGGCGACTTGGCCGAAATCCGCTCACCCTTGGGACCGAGCACGGTGAACGTGGAGTCCAGCGGACCGACCTCGACCTCGTCGGCACGCCAGTCGGCGTCCGGGTGGCCCTCGGCGGAGTAGGTGACGACCGGGACGGTGGCCTCGTTGGCGAGGCGGCGCCCGTACTCGTCGTCGACGTTGACCACGCCGAGTTTGCTGCGCTTCGGGGTGAAGAGCTGCGCCTTGGCCTGGAAGTAGTCCTCCATGCCGGAGTGGAACTCCATGTGCTCCGGGCTGAGGTTGGTGAAGACCGCGATGTCGAAGACGCAGGCGTCGACGCGGCCGAGCACCAGGGCGTGGCTGGAGACCTCCATGGCGACCGCGTCGGTGCCGCGCTCGCGCATCACCGCGAACAGCGCCTGGAGGTCGGTGGCCTCGGGCGTGGTGCGCTCGGACTTGATGCGCTCGTCGCCGATGCGCATCTCGACCGTGCCGATCAGACCGGTGGACTTCGCGGTGCGCAGACCGCCCTCGACGAGGTAGGCCGTGGTGGTCTTGCCGGAGGTGCCGGTGATGCCGATCTGGAGGAGGTCGCGGCCGGGGTGGCCGTAGATCGTGGCCGCCAGTTCACCCATCCGCGCGCGGGGGTCGTCGACGACGAGCGCCGGCAGTCCGGTGGCGGCGACGCGCTCCGCGCCGGCCGGGTCGGTCAGCACGGCGGCGGCGCCGAGGCCCGCGGCCTGGGTGACGAAGTCGGCGCCGTGGGCGCGGGCTCCGGGGAGGGCGGCGTACAGGTCACCGGGGCGCACGGCGCGCGAGTCGTGGGTGATGCCGGTGACCCCGGCGGAGCCGTCCGGAGCGGTGGCACCCAGCTGATCGGCGAGTTCCGCGAGGGGTGTGGCGGAGATCCGCACCGGCCGGGGCGGTCCCGGGTATGTCACGGGGTGGCCCTTCTGGGTGGTTTGGGACTGTTCAGGGTGTGGCACGGCGGTGAGCGTACCGGGAGTACCCGCCTGCGGGCGAAGCGAGGGCTGGGGCGAGGCCTGGGGGGCGCTCTGGTTCCCGGGGTCGGGGGTGATCGTTGTCACGGGTGGTTCCTGGTGGCTCGGTACTGAAACGGCGCTGGCTCGGTACGGGCTCGGTGGGTGCGGGCGGGGCGGCTCAGGGCTTGAAGGTGACCGGGAGGTTCGCGGGGGCGGCCCCGGTCGGCGGGACCTGAAGGGTCTTCAGGGCGAACTCCATGACCTGCTTGTAGATGGGGCCGCAGATCTGGCCGCCGAAGTAGCTGCCCTCGGTGGCGTTCTGGATGGCGCAGTAGACGGTGACGCGGGGCTTGTCGGCGGGGGCGAAACCGGCGAACGACGAGGTGTAGCCGTGGTACTTGCCGGTGGCCGGATCCACCCGGTTGGCCGTGCCCGTCTTGCCCGCCACCCGGTAGCCGGGGATGCGGGCCTTGGTGCCGGTGCCCTCCTCGTCGTCGACGACGGATTCCAGCATCCGGGCGAGTGTCTTCGCGGTCTTCTCGCTGGTCACCCGGGTCTTCTTGGGCTCGGGGGCCGGTGTGAAGCGTCCGTCGGCGCCCTTGGTGCCGCGCACCAGCGTGGGTTCGACGCGGACGCCGCCGTTGGCGACGGTCGAGTAGATGGAGGCCGCCTGGAGCGCGTTCACGGAGACGCCCTGGCCGAAAGGGATCGTGTACTGCTGCGAGGTCGACCACTGGTCGGGCGGCGCGAGGATGCCCTTGGTCTCGCCGGGGAAGCCGAGGCCGCTGTAGCCGCCGAGGCCGAACTTGCGCAGGTAGGAGTAGAGCACCTTGTTGGCCTCGGCCTGGGTCTTGCCCAGCTCGCCGGTGGCCATGATGGTGCCGATGTTGCTGGACTTGGCGAGCACGCCGTTGAGCGTGAGGTACCAGGTCGGGTGGTCGATGTCGTCCTTGAAGAGCCGGTCGCCGCGCTTGAGCCGGTTGGGGACGGTGATGCGGGTGCCCGGCGTGGCGGCGTTCTCCTCCAGCACGGCCGCCATCGACAGCACCTTGGCGGTGGAGCCCGGTTCGAAGGCGTCCTGGAGGGCGGCGTTGCCGAGCGCGGCGGGGTCGGCGTGGGCGAGGTCGCCCGGGTCGAAGCTCGGGGCGTTGGCCATGGCGAGGATCTCGCCGGTCTCCGTGTCCTGGACGATGACGTAGCCGCCGTCCGCCTTGGACTTCTCCACCTGCTCGCTGATGGCGTGCTGCGCGGCCCACTGGATGTCGCGGTCGATGGTCAGCTCGACGTCGCTGCCGGGCACGGCGGGCGTCTCGGTCGAACCGGCGGTGGGCACCTGGCGCCCGCCCGACTGCGCGTAGCGGATCCTGCCGTCCTCGCCGGCCAGGGTCTTGTCCAGCTTCCGCTCCAGGCCGCCGCCGCCCTTGCCGTCGGCGCCGACCCAGCCGAGGATGCCGGCGGCGAGGTCGCCGCCCGGGTACACCCGCTTGCTGCTGGGGTCGGCGAAGACGCCCGCGAGGACGTTGACGACGGACTTGTCCGTCTCCGCCTTCGTGACGAGCGCGCTCTTCAGGTCCTTGATCTGGTTCCAGACCTGGGGGGTCTGCCGTCGCGCGAGGCGGACGTAGCGCAGTTCCCCGTTCTTCGGCCGGAGCCGGTCGACGAGGTCCTGCTGGTCCTCGCCGAGGATCGGCGCGAGGAGCGCCGCCGCCTGCTCGGGTCCGTCGCCGACCTTCAGCTGCTCGCGGGTGAACATCGTGGGGTCGGCGGTGATGTCGTAGGAGTCCACGGTGCTCGCGAGGGCGACGCCGTTGCGGTCGGTGATGCCGCCGCGTTCGGCGGGCAGGGTGTGCACGACGTAGCGGTTCTGCTCGGCCTTCGCGGAGTAGGTGCCGGCGTCGACGGCCTGCACCTGGAGGAGCCGTACGACGAAGGCGGCCAGCACCAGGGTCAGCGCGAGGCCGATCATGCGCAGGCGCGGGCGCGGGCTGCCCAGCCGGATGGCGCGGGCCGCGGGCGCGGCGGTCCCGGCCTGCGGGCGGGCCGGGCACCGGGTCCGGGCTGTCGCCGCCCGCCGGGGCGGACGGGCCTCGCGGGTCCTGGCACCCGGCGGCGCGGCGGTTCCCTGTCGGACACTTCCGTCACCTGCCGGGAGTCGGGGTCGGGGTGGGCGTCGCCGCTGGGGTGGGGGTGGCGGCTGTGCTGGGTGTGGCCGCGGGGGTGGACGTGGGGGCGGGGCCGGCGGGCTCGGTGTACGGGGACGGGGCGGCCGCGGACGCGTCGCCGGACGTCGCGGTCAGCGCCTCGGGCGCGAGGACCAGCGGGGTGGCCGCGGCGGGCGCGGGGCTGGGCGAGCCCTTGACGGTGCCGTCGGGGTCGAGGAAGGCGGGGTCGCCGCCGGGCACCATGCCCAGCTCGCGGGCGCGGCGCTGGAGGGCCCGGGGGGCGGAGTAGGCGTCGATGTCCCGCTGGAGGGCCTGCTCCTCGTCGGTCAGCTCCTTGGTCTGCTGCTTCAGGTCGTCCAGCTGGAAGGAGCCCTCGCTCAGGGCGGAGTTCAGCACCAGGAGCCCGATGAGGCCGCCGCCGAGCAGGACGACGACGAGGAGGACGAAGGGCGCCCGGGCGGCCTGGCCGCGGGGGCCGCCCGTGGGAAGGAGCCGGGCGAGGCGGGCCGCCCTGCCCTTCAGTTCGGGTTTCCTGCTCACGCGCCCTCCCCCCGGCCCGGGTGGGCCGTCCGCACCCGTGTCTGGCCTGCCCTCACTCGGTTCACCCGAGGGACCCTCCTCACCCGACGGACTCCCTGATGCGCTCGGCGCCGCGCAGCCGCGCCGGTGCCGCCCGCCGGTTCTCGGCGATCTCCTCCTCGGTGGGAAGTTCGGCACCGCGGGTGAGCAGCTTGAGCCGGGGTGCGTAGCGTTCGGGGACCACGGGCAGGCCGGGCGGCGCGGTGTTGGCTGCGCCGGCCGCGAGGACCTGCTTGACCAGCCGGTCCTCCAGTGACTGGTAGGACAGTACGGCGATCCGCCCGCCGACGGCGAGCGCTTCGACGGCGGCCGGGATCGCCCGCTCCAGCACGGACAGCTCGCCGTTGACCTCGATGCGCAGGGCCTGGAAGGTGCGCTTGGCCGGGTTGCCGCCGGTGCGCTTGGCCGCCTGCGGCAGCGCCGCCCGGATCAGCTCCACGAGGCGCGCGCTGTTGGTGAACGGCTCCTTCTCGCGCTCGCGCACGACGGCGGACACGATCCGCTTGGCCTGCTTCTCCTCGCCGTACGCCCGCAGGATGCGGACGAGTTCGCCGGGCGGGTAGGTGTTGAGCACCTCGGCGGCGCTCATGCCGGTGCTCTGGTCCATCCGCATGTCGAGCGGGGCGTCCTGGGCGTAGGCGAAGCCGCGGTCGGCCTCGTCGAGCTGCATGGAGGAGACGCCGAGGTCGAAGAGCACGCCCTGGACGCGGGGGACGCCGAGCCGGTCGAGCACCTCGGGCAGCTCGTCGTAGACGGCGTGGACGAGGGTGGCGCGCTCGCCGTGGGGGGCGAGCCGCTCGCCGGACAGGCGCAGCGCCTCCTTGTCGCGGTCGAGGGCGACGAGCCGGGCCTCGGGGAAGCGTTCGAGGAGCGCCTCGCTGTGCCCGCCGAGTCCCAGCGTGCAGTCGACGACCACGGCTCCCGGCTCCTGGAGGGCGGGCGCCAGCAGGTCCAGGCACCGCTGGAGCATCACCGGGACGTGTCGACTCTGGCTCAAGTGGGGCGGCCTCTCAGGTCCGGCACGGCGTCACGCACTGCCGGGTCCCCTCCCGCTCGCATCCGAAGGGGAGGCCTGCCGGCGCCAAAAGCGTCGGCCGGCCGGGAGCGGGAGGAGGCCGAGCCGTACGTACGCGCCGCGCACGTGGGGAGATCTGGCGGGACGTCGCCCAGGTCTCCGGGGAATTCAGTCCAGCAGGGAGGACCACGCCTCCCGCTTCGCGTCACTTTAGTCCACCGTGTCGCCCGGTCAATCAACCGGCCTGCGCGTCGCGGACGCGGCGCCCGCAAACCGGCATGGCACGGCATTTCACCCGTACGGCTGCATACGCACCGCCCTGTGGGTTGGCTCACAACAAGCCTCGATGACGTTCTTTGTCCCGCTTCACAGCGGGCCACGGGCGGGGACGGCCAGTAACGTCATGGCTATGACGACTTCCGCATCGGTACCCACAGGCCCGGAATCCACCGTCGAGGGCGGCCACACCGTCACCGACCGACTCGTCGAGGCGAACGGACGCTACGCCGCGGCCTTCGCCGACCCCGGGATGGACGCCCGCCCCGTACAGCGCGTCGCCGTCGTGGCCTGCATGGACGCACGCATCGACCTGCACGCGGCGCTCGGTCTGGAACTCGGTGACTGTCACACGATCCGCAACGCGGGCGGTGTCGTCACCGACGACGTGATCCGCTCCCTGACGATCAGCCAGCGGGCACTCGGCACCCGCAGCGTGGCCCTCATCCACCACACCAACTGCGGCATGGAGTCCATCACCGAGGACTTCCGGCACGATCTGGAGCTGGAGGTCGGCCAGCGCCCCGCGTGGGCGGTGGAGGCCTTCCGGGACGCCGACCAGGACGTGCGGCAGTCGATCGAGCGGGTGCGCACCTCTCCGTTCCTGCTGCACACGGAGGACGTGCGCGGTTTCGTCTTCGACGTGAAGACGGGTCTGCTGCGCGAGGTCGACCCCGCCTGATCGGGTCGAACCCGGTGGCCCACCCCGAGGCTCCCGCCGGACAAGCGCCGCAAAGGCCGCAAGGGCCGACATGTCGCGGCCAGTTGTCCACAGGCGAGTGACACGAATCGGTAACGGCGGCAAGAATGCGGGAAGTGGTGTCGCACGGAACTTTTTCCGGGCGGTGTCCGTGATTCGGGGTGGACCGGTCCGCGGTGCGGGGCCGGCCCGGCAAGTTGGGGTACCCCCGCTTCCCAGGAAGTGCGGGGAAAGGCCGAGGAGGGCCGGTGACGACCTATGACGATCAGGCGAGCCGTGGAGGCGCCGCCGCGCGGGCGTACGGAAGCGTGGGGGATGATCTGACCGCTGTGGTCGAGCGGGTCCGCGCATCGGTCGAAGAGGTGATCGAGGGCAAGCCCGAGGTCGTGCGGCTCTCGTTGACCGTGCTGCTCGCCGAGGGGCATCTGCTGATCGAGGACGTTCCGGGGGTCGGCAAGACCATGCTGGCCAAGGCGCTGGCGCGGTCCATCGACTGTTCCGTGCGCCGCATCCAGTTCACGCCCGACCTGCTGCCCTCGGACATCACCGGGGTGTCGATCTGGGACCAGCAGCGCCGTGACTTCGAGTTCAAGCCGGGCGCGATCTTCGCCCAGGTCGTCATCGGCGACGAGATCAACCGCGCTTCGCCCAAGACGCAGTCGGCGCTGCTCGAGTCGATGGAGGAGCGCCAGGTCACCATCGACGGCCAGACCTACGAGCTGCCCAGCCCCTTCATGGTGGTGGCGACGCAGAACCCGGTCGAGATGGAGGGCACCTATCCGCTGCCGGAGGCCCAGCGCGACCGCTTCATGGCCCGGGTCTCCATCGGCTACCCCAGCGCCGAGGCCGAGTTGCAGATGCTCGACGTGCACGGCGGCGTCAATCCGCTGGACGACCTGCAGCCGGTGGCGCACACGCACGACATCCTGAAGCTGATCGAGGCGGTCCGCGGCGTCCACGTGGCGGACCCGATCCGGCGGTACGCCGTGGACCTGGTCTCCGCCACGCGCACCCACCCGGACCTCAGACTCGGCGCCTCACCGCGTGCCACGCTGCACCTGCTGCGCGCGGCGAAGGCGTCCGCGGCCCTGAGCGGCCGGGACTACGCGCTGCCGGACGACGTGCAGGCCCTCGCGGTCGCCGTCCTGGCGCACCGCCTGCTGCCGACCGCGCAGGCCCAGCTGGGCCGCCGTACCGCGGAGCAGGTCGTCCAGGAGATCCTGCAGCGCACCCCGGTGCCCGCGGCGCCCCAGCAGCAGACGGGCCTCGGCATGGGCCGCGGCACCTCGGCGTACGGTCAGCAACCGCCGCGGAGGCTGTGATGGACGCCGGGGGGACGGACCGGTCCGAGGACGACCGGGGCGAGCACGGCGGCATCCGGACCGCCCTGGCCGGCCTGACCACCCGGGGGCGTTCCTTCCTGGCCGCCGGCATCGCGGCCGCGGTCTGCGCCTATGTCCTCGGACAGGGCGATCTGCTGCGTGTCGGGCTGCTCCTCGGTGTGCTGCCCCTGGTGTGCGCGGCCGTGCTCCACCGGACGCGCTACCGCGTCGCGGGCAGTCGCCGGCTCGCCCCCGGCCGGGTGCCGGCCGGCAGCGAGGCCAGGGTCCATCTGCGCGTCGACAACGTCTCCCGGCTGCCCACCGGTCTGCTGATGCTCCAGGACCGGGTGCCCTACGTGCTCGGCCCGCGGCCCCGTTTCGTGCTCGACCGGGTGGAGCCGGGCGGGCGGCGGGAGGTGTCCTACCGGGTCCGTTCGGACCTGCGCGGCCGCTATCCGCTGGGGCCGCTCCAGTTGCGCCTGACCGACCCGTTCGGCCTGTGCGAGCTGACCCGGTCCTTCTCGGCGCACGACACCCTGACCGTGATCCCGCGCGTGGAAGCACTGCCGCCGGTACGGCTGAGCGGCGAGGCGAAGGGGTACGGCGAGGGCAGGCAGCGCTCGCTCGCCCTGGCCGGCGACGACGACGTGATCCCGCGCGGGTACCGTCACGGCGACGACCTGCGCCGCGTGCACTGGCGCTCCACCGCGCGGTACGGCGAGCTGATGGTGCGGCGCGAGGAGCAGCCGCAGCGCGCCCGCTGCACGGTGTTCCTGGACACCCGGGTCGTGGCCTACGAGGGCGCGGGCCCCGACTCGGCCTTCGAATGGGCGGTGTCGGGCGCGGCGTCGGTGCTGGTGCACATGCTGGAGCGGGGTTTCTCCGTCCGGCTGCTCACCGACACCGGGGACTCGGTGCCGGGCGAGGGTGCCGACGGTTTCGCGGGCGCGAGCCAGGGGACGGCCGACTCGGCCGGGCTGATGATGGACGCCCTCGCCGTGATCGACCACTCGGACGGACTGGGCCTGTCCTCGGCCTACGACATGCTGCGGGGCGGCACCGAGGGGCTGCTGGTGGCGTTCTTCGGCGACCTGGACGAGGAGCAGGCGACGGTGGCCGCCAAGATGCGGCAGCGCAGCGGAGCCGCCGTCGCCTTCGTCCTGGACAGTGAGACCTGGGCGCGGGAACCGACCGACGTGCCGGGCCCGTTGGACACGGGCGGGGAGCGTCTGCGGATGCTGCGCGAGTCGGGCTGGACCGCGGTGGCCGTCCCCCGGGGCGCGACCGTGGAGGAGCTGTGGCGGCTGGCGGACCGCGAGCGCACCACTGTCACGACGGCGACCGGCACACCGGGGGCGCGATGAACGGGCGGGCGCGGCCTCAGCGGTGCGCAGGGGCGGGCGGACGGGGCCGGGACGCGGACGTGAGCGGACCGGCACGGTTGGGGACGCGGGCGGGCACGACGGGGTTCGCCGGCCCGTACGGGCGACCGGGCGGCCCCGAGGGTGGCGCCGGCGCCACCGCGGCCGCCGGGCGGGGAGGGGTGCGATGAGCGGGCGGGCGCGGTTGGCCCTGTGTGCGTGGGCGGCGACGTTGGCGGCGGCGTGCGCGTTGCTGCCGCTGGTCGATCCGGCCACCTGGATCCTGCAGGCGGCAGTCCTGCTCGCGGTGCAGTCCGGGGTGGGCGCGGTGGCGCGGCGGGTACCGCTGGCCCGGCCGCTGACCATCGCCGTCCAGGCCCTGGTCACCCTGATGCTGCTGACCCTGGTCTTCGCCCGTCGGCAGGCGCTCGCCGGGCTGGTCCCCGGCCCGCAGGCCTTCCAGCACTTCGCCGACCTGTTGCGACAGGGCGGCGACGACATCGCCCGGTACGCGATCCCGGCGCCGCTCGAGTCCGACGGCATCCGGTTGATGCTGGTCGGCGGGGTCCTGGTGGTGGGTCTGCTGGTGGACACCCTCGCGGTGACCTTCCGCAGTGCCGCCCCGGCCGGCCTGCCGCTGCTCGCGCTGTACTCGGTGGCCGCGGGGCTGTCCGAGGGCGGCGCCGAGTGGCTGTGGTTCCTGGTCGCGGCGGCCGGCTATCTGACGCTGCTGCTGGCCGAGGGACGCGACCGGCTCTCGCAGTGGGGCCGGGTCTTCGGCGGTGCGCCCCGCGCCCTGGGCGGGGAGCAGGGCGGTGCGGTCGCCCCGGTCCGTACGGGACGGCGTATCGGCGCCTTCGCGCTGGGCATCGCCCTGGTGGTGCCGCTCGCGCTGCCCGCGATGGACGGCGGGCTCCTTGACAACGCCAGGACGGGCGGCGGCTCCGGCACAGGGGGCGGCGGCACGATCTCCGCGGTGAATCCGCTGGTGTCCCTGCGGGACAGCCTCAACGTCAACGAGGACCGGCAGGTCCTGTCCGTCCAGACCGACTCCGAGGACCTCTCCGACCTCTACCTGCGCATCGTGTCCCTGGACGACTTCGACGGCACCACCTGGAAGCCGTCCAAGCGGCACATCACCGCCGTGCCGGAGGGCACGTTCCCGACCCCGGCCGGGCTGGGCCCCGACATCCGGCGCACGGAGACCCGGACGCTCGTCTCGGCCGCGGACTGGTACGCGCAGGACTGGCTGCCGATGCCGTACCCGCCCAGCGGTGTGCGGGTGGCGGGCAACTGGCGCTACGAACCCGTCGGCATGACCCTGGTGGGCGACCACGGCCAGAACACGCGTGGGCTGAAGTACGAGGTGCGGAGCCTGAACGTGCAGCCGACGGCGGAGCAGCTCGCCGCGGCACCACGGCCGTCGGCGGCGCTCAGGCGCGAGTACACCGAGCTGCCGGACTCGCTGCCCGAGGTGGTCCGCCGGACCGCCCGCGAGGTCACCGCCGGTGCGGCGAACCCGTACGAGCAGGCGGTCGAGCTCCAGGAGTACTTCGCGGTGAACGGGGGCTTCGAGTACGACACCCAGGTCAAGGTCGGCAGCGGCTCGGACGCGATCGCCCGGTTCCTGAAGGACAAGGAGGGCTTCTGCGTCCACTTCTCCTTCGCCATGGCGGTGATGGCCCGTTCCCTGGACATTCCGGCCAGGGTCGCGGTCGGTTTCGCGCCGGGCTCCCCGCAGGCGGACGGTTCGGTGTCGGTGGGGCTGAGGGACGCGCACGCGTGGCCCGAGGTGTACTTCGAGGGCGTCGGCTGGACCCGCTTCGAACCGACGCCGACGCGCGGCTCGGCCCCGGCCTACACCATCCCGGACGCGCCGGGCAGTTCGGTACCGGATCCGGCTCTGCCGTCGCAGGACGCGGAGACCGAGCCGTCGGCGGCGCCGTCGACGAGCGAGACCTGCTCGGCGCAGGACAAGAAGCTGGACGCCTGCGACTCGGAGACCGCGGCGGCGCTGCCCGTCACGGGCGGCGACGGACCGAAGTGGTACGCGGCGGCGGCCTGGGCCCTGGCCGGTCTGGTCGTCCTGCTGATCCTGCTGGCACCGATGCTGTGGCGGCTGCGCACCCGGGCGGTGCGGCTGGGCGCGCACGGCCGCACGGAGGCGGACGCCGGCCCGCACACCCTGGCGGTCTGGCAGGAACTGAACGACACGGCGTGGGACCTCGGCATCCTGCCGGAACAGTCGCAGACGCCTCGCGGGGCGGCCCTCCGCATCGTCCGGCTCGGGCAGCTCGACCCGGCGGCCACGGCTGCGGTGCACCGGGTGGCCGACGCCGTGGAGCAGGTCCTCTACGCGCCCCGCCCGCGCCTGACGGCGGGGCTGACGGAGGACGTCCGGCGGGCGAGCGCGGGCCTGCGGGGCACGGCCGGGCGGGGCACCCTGCTGCGCGCACGGTTCGCCCCGCGTTCGGCCGTACGGGTGACCTGGGCGGTGTCGGACCGCTGGACCGCCCTGAGGCGGCGGGCCGCGGCGGCCCGGCCGGCCTGGCGGAGGGCATCGGGGCAGCAGGGCTGAAACGGCGACCGGGGGCACGGCCACGCGAGTGAGTACGGTGGCCCGCCCCCGGGGGAGCCATCCGGGCGGCACGGTCGCGGGTGGGAGCCGTCCCGGGCAGGAGCCGTCCCGGACGGGAGCGGATCGACCGCGGCTCTCCCGACTCGCGACGGGCGTCTCGCGCCAGGGCTCTTGCGGCCGGGCATCTCACGTACGGAGTGCCCCGTGCGGAGGCGCCCCGTGCGGGCACTTGCCGCGCGCCGGAACCGCGGCCGGCGGGCACGGCCATGCGAGTGAGCGGCCGGGGCGGCCGGGGTCGGGGCGGGCAGCGGGGCGCATGCGTACGCGTGAGGGGGTGACCACCGTCCGGGTGGTCACCCCCTCACGCGCATGTCCTGGTGAGCGGTTGCTTCGGGCGCTACTGGCCGCCCTGCTGCTCATCCCTGCGGCGCTGCCACCGCTCGTCGATGCGATCCATCATGGAGCGTCTCTGTCGTCCTTGGCGGCGCGCTGCCTGCGGACCGGCACCGGCCGCCTGCTGCTGCTCGCCCGGTTTGGGGGCCTTGCGCCAGCCGGTCACGGCGAGAACCGCGCAGCCCAGCATCACGAGGAAGCCCACCACACTGAGCCACACCTGCTGGGCGACCATACCGGCCATGAGGAGCGCAATACCTACAAGGAAGCCCGCGACCGCCTGGTAGACCCGTCGCCGGGTGTACGTACGCAGCCCGCTTCCCTCGAGCGCTGTCGCGAACTTGGGATCTTCGGCGTACAGCGCTCGCTCCATCTGCTCGAGCATGCGCTGCTCGTGCTCCGAGAGCGGCACGGAGTCCTCCTCATCGTGCAGTCGCCGGGGCGACCCGGGGGGGGTCCCTTCAGGATAGGCAGGGAATCGCCCCCGTGAAACCCGCCCCTCTGCGCCAATTGGCCAACCGGACTCCGTCATGGCCGTGCCGGCTCGCTGAAGTTCCCATTCCCCAGCGGCCGACCCGTCATGCCGGGCGGTCTCCCTCGATCATACGGCGACTGGCCCCCGTTCGGGGGGCCTGTGGCGTACTCCATCTGCAGTCGCGCCCCTGATCAGCGCCGTACATCACCTCGCGACTCAGGTCGCGTCGGCCTCTCCGGTCTCACCGAGCACGTGGAGCTGGGTGGCGACCGAGTGGAACGCGGCGAGTTCGGCCGCCGCGGCCTCCAGCCTGAGCAGGGCGTCCATGGCGCCCGGCTCGGTGTCCACCAGCACGCCGGGAACGAGGTCGGCGAAGACCCGGACTCCGTGCACGGCGCCGATCCGCAGCCCGGCGGCCTCGACCAGCCCGGTGAGCTGCTCGGCGGTGAACCGGCGCGGCACGGGGTCTGCGGCGCCCCAGCGGCCCTCCGGGTCGGCCAGGGCCTGCCGGGCCTCGGTGAAGTGGCCGGCGAGGGCGCGTGCGAGCACGGCGCCTCCGAGGCCCGCCGCGAGCAGGCTCAGGACGCCTTCGGGGCGCAGGGCGGCCACCACGTTGCGGACGCCCTCCGCGGGGTCGTCCACGTACTCCAGTACGCCGTGGCACAGCACCACGTCGTAGCCGCCGCGCTCGACCACGTCGAAGAGGCCGCGGGCGTCGCCCTGGACGCCCCGCACGCGGTCGGCGACCTCGGCCTCGGCGGCGCGGCGCTCCAGGGCGAACAGGGCGTTGGGGCTCGGGTCCACCACGGTGACGCGGTGGCCGAGGCCGGCCACGGGCACCGCGAAGTTGCCGCTGCCGCCACCGGTGTCGAGGACGTCCAGCGCCTGGCGGCCCGTGGCCCTGGCCCGGCGGTCGAGGGCGTCCTGGAGGACGTCCCAGACCACGGCGGTGCGCAGGGCGGCCCGGGAACGGGAGGGCTCGGAGCGCGGAGCCGCCGTCTGCGGTCGGGATGGGGAGGCGGGCGGGCGCATCGGATCCGACACGGCAGTTGACTCCTCGGCGCGGCACCGCCTCGGACACGGGCGGAGCGAACGGGCTGCCGCCCCCGGCCGGTGCGGGAAGGGGGAGGCTTCAGGCGTCTCCCACCCTATGGCCTCCGCCCTGTTGCCTCCGCCGCGCCCGCCGGGCAGCCGCTCATCCCGCGTCCGGCAGGCGCCGGCCCGCTCCCGGCGCCGTACCGGTGCCGGGAGCGGTGCCGGGGTACTCCGGACCGGGTGGGTCCGCGTCGGGGCGGGGCGGGGGCAGGACCGGCTGGAGGACCAGCATCCGCTCCACGAGGCGCAGGAACATCGCCACGTCGCGTATCAGGTCGTCCGCCTCGCGGCGGCCCGCCGCGCCCTGGATGCCCGCCTCGGCCCGCGCCCGCCGCCGCGCGCCGGAGGCGAACAGCGCGCTCCAGTCGGACAGCTCGGGCGCGATCTCGGGGAGTACCTCCCAGGCGCTGCGGATGCGGGCCCGGGCCCGCGGGGTGGTCTCCGGGCGGCCCCGCGCGGCCAGCACGGCGGCGGCGGTGCGCAGGGCGGCGAGGTGGGCCGTCGCGTAGCGCTCGTTGGGCGTTTCCAGGACGGTGGCCTCCTCCAGTCCGGCCCGGGCCTGGGCGAGCAGGTCGAGGGCGGCGGGTGGGGCGGTCGTCCGGCGGAGCACGGGATGCACGTCGCTCGCCGGTCCGGTCAGTGAGGGTGCAGGGCCGGACGCGCGGTGCCGCCGGGCGGCGGCTGCGGACGAGTGGGCCATGACGATCCTCCTGTCGTCTCCGTGACGGCACGTCCTGGCAGGAGGTGCCGTATGTGCCCATCGTGAGGTATGGCACTGACAATCCGTTCTGACCTGGACTTTTCATTCGAGCGGGAGTTCGGGGCGGTCGCTCGCGCGGCCCCTGCGGTGGGGGCGGGGCGCGGAGTGCTGTGAGAATCGGGACCATGGAAAGCAGCAGCACCGCCCCGCAGGGCGGCAGCCGTCGCGAGGCCACTCGGCAGAAGCTCTACGAGGCGGCGGTCACCCTCATCGCCGAGCAGGGCTTCTCCGCCACCACGGTGGACGAGATCGCCGAGCGGGCCGGGGTCGCGAAGGGCACGGTCTACTACAACTTCGCCAGCAAGTCCGTCCTCTTCGAGGAGTTGCTGCGGCACGGTGTGGGCCTGCTGACCGCCTCGTTGCGCGAGGCCGCCGAGCGGACGGCCCGGGACGGCCGCGGCCGGGTCGACGCCCTGGACGCGATGATCCGCGCGGGGCTCGTCTTCATCGACCGCTATCCGGCCTTCACCCAGCTGTACGTGGCCGAGCTGTGGCGCACCAACCGGGCGTGGCAGTCCACGCTGCTGGTGGTCCGGCAGGAAGCCCTGGCGGTGGTGGAGGACGTGCTGCGCGAGGGCGTGGCGGGCGGTGAGTTCAGCGAGGAGATCGACGTGCCGCTGACGGCCGCCGCGCTGGTCGGCATGGTCCTGGTGGCCGCGCTGGACTGGAAGTCGTTCCAGCCGGAGCGCTCCCTCGACGAGGTGCACGCCGCGCTGTCGCGGCTGCTCCAGGGCCGCGTGAGCGGCCGCCCCTGACCCCGGGACGAAGAACGCCGGTCCGCGGTGGCCGCGTCCCCCGCGGGCCGCCGTCGGACCGGCGTCTTCTCCTGCTCCCCCGTACGTCCCCGCGTCGGGGCGTCCGTCGCCGGTCGTCCCTCCGGGCTCCCCCGTACTCGCTCCCGCCGACCTCGGCCGGCGGAAGGAGCGGATCGCGGGCCCGGCTCCGTTCCGGCGCCCCGTGCCGCCGGTACCGGAGCCGTGCCCCTCTCCGTGTCTCCACTCTCTCGTTCCCGCAGGTCGCGGCCCATCCGCGCGCGTACTCATCTACCGACCTGAGTACGGGTACTCAGCCCTGTGTGTCCCGGCTCACGGCGGTGCGTCGCCGACCGGTCACGCGCGCGTGCGTCGTGGTACCTAGGGTCCGGCGAAACCCGGCCGCCGGTGCCCCGCCTCCGCGCACGGCCTCCGTGCCCGGCCCTCGGGCCGGGCTGTCGGTGGCGGCGGATAAAGTCCCTGGCATGGCACGGATTGCGGTGATCGGCGCCGGGATGGGCGCGATGGCGGCCGCCGCCCGGCTGGCCGTCGCGGGCCACCGGGTGGTGGTGCACGAGCGGACGGGGACGTACGGCGGAGCCCTCGGCCGCTTCGAGCGGGACGGATTCTCCTTCGACACCGGCCCCGGTCTGCTGCCGCTGCCCGCGGTCTGGCGCGATCTGTTCGTGAAGACCGGCAAGGAGCCGCTGGAGTCCCTCGTCGAGCTGGTCCAGGTCGACCCGTCGTCCCGGCACGTGTTCGCGGACGGCACGGAGGTGTCGCTGCCGAACGCCTCACGCGCGGGTGTCGTCGCCGCCCTGGACGCGGCGCTCGGCCCGTCCGCCGGGCAGCGCTGGGGCGACTTCCTGGTGCGGGCCCGGGAGACCTGGGACCGGACGCGCCGCCCGCTCCTGGAGGAGCCACTGTGGCCGAACTGGGAGGTGCTCGCCGAGCGCGAGCCCTATCCGTCGGTCCCGCACAAGCGGCTGCTGCGCACCCGCCGGGCCGGCACGCTCGCCGAGGTCGGCGCCTGGGAGCTGCGCGATGCCCGCCTCGCCGCCCTGCTGGACGGCCACGCGCTCGCGTACGGCCTGGATCCCCGCACCGCCCCGGCGAACGCCGCCGTGCTGCCGTACATGGAGTACGCGTTCGGTGTGTGGTACGTGCGCGGCGGCGGCCTGCGGGAGCTGGCGCGGGCGGTGTACGAGCGGTGCCTGGCCCGCCGGGTCGAGTTCCGCTTCGGGTCCGAGATCGCGGGGATCGTCGAGAAGGACGGCCGGGTGGTGGGCGTGGAGTCGGCCGAAGGGGCCGTGACGGAGGCCGAGTTCGTGGTCTCCGGCGTCGCGCCGGGCGTGCTGGACCGCCTCCGCGGTGGTGCGCCGGTGCGGGACGGGGGCGAGGTGGGGCCGCAGCGCGGTGGGGCGAGCCGGCTGACGGTGCTGCTGGCGTTGCGGGGCGGCCGTCCGCAGGGCACGGTGCACCGGACGGTGGTTCACGCGCGGGACGCGCGGGCCGAGTCGGACAGCCTGTTCGGCGCCGCCTCCGGGACGGCCGCGGAGCCGACGGTCACCGTCCTTCGGCCCGACGACCCGGCGCTGGTCCCGGACGCGGAGCACGAGGCGGTCACGCTCTCGGCGGCGGTGCCCGCGCTGGGCGGCGGGCCGGACCGGGACACGACCGAGGCGTTCGCCCAGCGCGCCGAGCGGCTGATCGACGTCGCCGGGCGTGCGGTGCCGGGCCTGCGCGACCGTCTGCTGTGGCACGAGGTGCGCACTCCGGCCGATGTCGCCGCGGACACGGGTGCGGCGGACGGCGTTGTTCCGGCCCCGGCTCTGGCCGGGGCCTCCGGGCGGCTGCTGCACCCGGCCAACGGCACCCGCACGGCCGGTCTGTTCACGGTCGGCGGCTGGTCGCACCCCGGCGGTGGGCTCCCGCACGCGGGCATGTCGGGCGCGCTGGTCGCCGGACTCGTGGTGGAGGGACCGGAGTTCCGCGGCTCCCGGTGAGCGGCCCCGGGGCGGACACCGGGCCGCCCCAGGGCTCCGGACGGCTCGTCAGTAGCGGTACTGCTCGTCGTAGCCCTGCCCCTGACTCTGGCCCTGGTTCTGGCCGTTGCCCTGGTAGGGGTACGACTGGTCCGGCGGGAGTTCGCCGCCGTAGGGGTCGTCGGTGCTGCGCTGCTGCGGCACCCACACGCCGCCGGCCGGGGTCTCACCGCCGTAGCCGCCGGAAGCGCCGGCGGTGTACTGGTCCTGCTGCCCGTAGCCCTGCTGGCCGTACTGCTGGCCGCCGCTCGTGTCGTAGCCGCCGGTGTCGTACGCGCCGCCGCCGTAGGTGTGGGTGCCGATGTACGGGTCGGAGTAGGCGGCGTACTGCTGCTGCCCGCCGGTGTCGTAGCCGTACTCCTGCTGTCCGTACCCCGAGTAGTCGTAGGCGTAGGCCTGGTCGGCGCCCGGCGTGCTCGGCGGTGTCTGCTGCCGGCCGGCGGCGTGACCGGAGTCGGCGTACACGCCGTACGAGCCGGTGTCGTCCGGCATGGGCTGCGGTTCGTAGATGGCGGTGGTCTCCGCGGCCGCGGGGTCGCCGGCAGGGCGGGCCGGGGTGAAGACGTCGTCCCGGTCGTAGTCGTCGTGGCCGTACGCCGGGCCGTCCTGGCCGGGGGCGTGGCCGGGCAGGCGCTCGCCGCCGTCGTAGCCGTCGCCGTGCTCCTGGCCGCCCTCGGCGGACTCGAACCCGGAGACCTCCAACGTCGGTTCCCGGCGGCCCCGTTCGGGACGTCGGCGTTTGCCGACCAGGCTCGCGGGCGCGTTGACCGCCCAGCCGGCCTCGAAGCCGCGGCGGAACGACAGGGTGACGTAGGTCTGGCCGACCGCGAAGGCGGCGGCGCCGACACCGATCACGAGCACGTTCGACATCAGCACACCGGCCACGACTCCGACGAAGCCGCCGAAGGCGAGCAGCCGCCAGCGCAGCCGCGCCTTGTACTGCAGCAGCACCTCGCCGAGCAGCCACAGCGCGACGACGCCGAACGCGATGTAGAGGACCGTCCAGCCCATGTACGCCCCTCTCCCAGTGGCCGTTACGCAGTGTGTCGCAAATACGTGCGGCCGGTCTAGGCCCGCGGTGGGTGGTGCAGGCCCAGGTTCTCGTAGATTTCCAGCGTCGCCGTGGAGTTGTTCAGCGTGATGAAGTGCAGTCCGGGCACACCCTCGGCCAGCAGCCGCGCGCAGAACTCCGTGGCGAACTCGATGCCAATGGAGCGTACAGCCGCCGGATCGTCCTTCGCTGCGAGGATGCGCTCTTTCAGCTCCGCCGGGAACGAGGCATTGCTGAGCTTGGGCAACCTCTCCAACATCTTCACACTGGTCACCGGCATGACCTCCGGAATGACCGGGGTCCGGCAGCCGGCCGCGGCGACCCGGTCGCGCAGGCGCAGATAGGACTCGGGGTGGAAGAACATCTGGGTGATCGCGTAGTCGGCGCCGGCCCGGCACTTGTCGACGAAGCGCGTCACGTCGGTGTCCCAGTCGGCGGAGCGCGGGTGCATCTCGGGGAAGGCCGCGACGCCGACGCAGAAGTCGCCCGACTCCTTGATGAGCCGGACCAGTTCGGCGGCGTAGGTCAGGCCCTCGGGGTGCGCGATCCAGTCGGCGTTCGGGTCGCCGGGCGGGTCGCCGCGCACGGCCAGCATGTTGCGGATCCCGGCGTCGGCGTACTGGCCGATGATGTTGCGCAGCTCGGCGACGGAGTGGTCGACGGCGGTGAGGTGGGCGACGGGGGTCAGGGTGGTGTCGGCGACGATCTGCTCGGTCTCCCGGACCGTGCCCGCGCGCGTGGAACCGCCGGCGCCGTAGGTGACGGAGACGAAGTCCGGGGCCACGGCCTCGACCCGCCTGAGCGCGCTCCACAGGTTCTTCTCGCCCTTGGGCGTCTTCGGCGCCGAGAACTCGAACGAGTACGTCGTCTTGCCGGTGGCGAGGATGTCACGCACCGTGCGGGCGCGATCAGTCCTCGTGCTTGCGGTTCCGAGGGCCATATGGGCAGGTTAGCCAGGGGTGGGCGGTCCCCCAACCGGATGCGGGATATTTGTCCGCATTGTCGATTTGTTGTCCACCTTTTGGACACATGCCCCCGGCATCCGCCCCCTCCGCGCCCGCACCCTTCCGGAGAACGGCTCACGCCGTCCCGGAGAACGGACTCACGCCTCCCCGAGGCGCTTGGCGAACTCCGCCGCCGCCGCGCCCGGGTCGTCCGCGGCGGTGAGGGCACGGACGACCACGACGCGCCGGGCACCCGCCTCGAGCACCTGGTCCAGGTTGCCCAGGTCGATGCCGCCGATCGCGAACCAGGGGCGGTCGGTGCCCAGGGCGGCGGTGCGGCGGACCAGGCCGAGGCCCGGCGCGTGGCGGCCGGGCTTGGTGGGGGTCGGCCAGCACGGGCCGGTGCAGAAGTAGTCCACGCCGGCCTGGACGGCGGCCGCGGCGGCCTCGGACTCGGCGTGCGTGGAGCGGCCGATGAGCACGTCCTCGCCGACGATCGCCCGGGCGGCGGGCACCGGGAGGTCGCCCTGCCCGAGGTGCAGCACGTCGGCTCGGGCGGCGTGCGCGACGTCCGCGCGGTCGTTGACCGCGAGGAGCTTGCCGTGGCGGGCGCAGGCGTCGGCGAAGACCTCCAGGTGCTCCAGCTCCTCGGCCGCCTCCATGCCCTTGTCGCGCAACTGCACGATGTCGACGCCGCCGGCCAGCACGGCGTCCAGGAACTCGGGCAGGTCGCCCTGGCTCCGGCGGGCGTCCGTGCACAGGTAGAGCCGGGCGTCGGCGAGCCGGGCGCGGGCGGTGGTCGGAGCGGTGTCGGGCATGCGGGTGTCCCCCCGGGTCGGTGGCGCGGGCCGGTGGCGGGCCGCGCGGGTCCGGCGTGCGGGCCGGGGGCCGGACGGTCCTCGGGAGGCCGGGGCCGCGGCTCGCACGCCGGGTGGTGTGGTGGGTCAGACGGCGAGCGCCTGGGCGCGGCGCTTCACCTCCGTACCGCGATTCTCACTCAGGGCCTGGGCGGGGGTGCCGGGCAGGCTCGGGTCGGGGGTGAAGAGCCACTCCAGCATCTCCTCGGACGAGAAGCCGTCGTCCCGCAGCAGCGTCAGGGTTCCGACCAGGCCCTTGACGACCTTGTCCTCGTCGATGAAGGCCGCGGGGATGTGCAGCGCGCGGTTCTCGCCGCGGCGTACGGCGATGAGCTGGCCTTCCTTGATCAGCTGGCGTACACGGGTCACCTCGACGCCGAGCATCTCGGCGATGTCGGGAACGGTGAGCCAGTCAGGCACGAGGGCCTCGGTCTTTGCGTCGATCTCGGTCACGCCACAAGCCTGCCATCTGGCACTGACAGCCGGAAGCCGGACTACGCCGCGGCCGCCTTCAGCGGCCTCGCCGGATCGGCCAGCAGTGCGGGGTCCATCGCCGTACCCGCCTGGATCAGGCGTTTGCCCTGTGCCAGGTCCCGCGGGCGGCCCACGGCCAGCAGGGCGACCAGGCGGCCCTCGCGCAGCCAGCAGACCGTCCAGGCCGGGCTCGACGGGTCGCCGCGCCACAGGGTGGTGTCGGCGGCCGTGTGGTGACCGGCGTACTGGACGAAGCGGCCGAACTGCTCGGACCAGAAGTACGGCACGGGATCGTAGGGTGCGGCGGTCTCGCCGCCGGGGGCGTCGACGATGTCCGCGGCGACCGTGCGCGGGCCCTGGAGGGCGTTGTCCCAGTGGTGCACCAGGAGCCGCTCGCCGTAGCGGGCGGAGGGGAAGGACGCGCAGTCGCCGACCGCGTGGACGTCCGGGACGGAGGCGCGCAGGCGGTCGTCGGCCAGGACCTCGCCGTGCGCGCCGAGGGCGATCCCGGAGCCGGCGAGCCAGCCGGTGGCCGGGCGGGCTCCGATGCCGACGACGACCGCGCCGGCGGGCAGCCGGGTGCCGTCGTCGAGGACGACCCGGCCGGGCTCGCCGGGACCGCCGGGCTCGACGCGCCGCACGCGCGCGCGGGTGCGCAGTTCGGCGCCCGCGTCGGCGTACCAGGCGGTCATCGGGGCGGCGACCTCGGCGGGCAGCACGTCGGCGAGGGGCCGGTCGGCGGCCTCCACCACGGTCACCGCGCAGCCCGCCTCGCGTGCGGCGGTGGCGAACTCGGCGCCGATCCAGCCCGCGCCGACGACCACGACGTCGTGCTGCCGGGCGAGCACCGGGCGCAGCCGTTCGGCGTCGTCCAGGGTGCGCAGCAGGTGCACGCCGGGCACGCCGTCGGAGCCGGGGAGCCGGACCGGTTCGGCGCCGGTCGCGAGGACGAGGGCGTCGTAGGGCACGGGTCCCCCGGAGGTGTCCAGGACGTGCGCGCCGGGGTCGACGCCGAGCGCCTCGCAGCCCAGCCGCAGGGTGATGCCGAGCTCATCGAAGTCGACGTCGAAGGCGGAGCCGTCCGCGGTGCCGAGCAGGACGGCCTTGGACAGCGGGGGGCGGTCGTACGGTTGGTGCGGTTCGGCGCCGATCAGGGTCACGTTGCCGGTGAAGCCCTGTTCCCGCAGGGCGACCGCGGTCTGCACGCCCGCCATCCCGGCGCCCACCACGACCACCCGGCGCTCCGCGTCCGGCGCCGCCGGCCCCTGTCCCCGTTCCCGCGTCTGCTCGCTCACCCGATCACCATAGACACCCGGCGTCCCGCCGGTCGGCGCGCGTCCACGGTGGGCTGTCCGGCCCCGCCCCACGCGGAGGCTCCCTTACAGGTACCGGTCCCCGCGGGCTAGGCTGGCCGCGCAAGGCACTCGCGGGAGCCCGGACGCACCGGGCTGAGAGGGAGGCTGGCGGCCTCCGACCGTACGAACCTGATCCGGGTCATGCCGGCGAAGGGAGGGGCTGGACGCCCATGTCGTCTCCACCGCACACGCCTCGTACCCCGGGTACGTCGCCTCCGTCCCGTACGCCCGACGTCCTCGTCGTCGGCGGGGGGATCGTCGGGCTGGTCACGGCCTGGCGGGCCGCTCAGCGCGGGCTGGTCACGGCGGTCGTGGACCCCGGGCCGGGCGGCGGGGCGGCCCAGGTGGCGGCCGGGATGCTGGCCGCCGTCACGGAGCTGCACCACGGCGAGCAGACGCTGCTCGCGCTGAACCTCGCCTCGGCCCGCCGCTACCCGGAGTTCGCCGCCGAGCTGACCGAGCTGACCGGCCAGGACCTCGGTTACCGCAGTTGCGGCACGCTCGCGGTCGCGCTGGACGCCGACGACCGCGCCCACCTGCGTGAGCTGCACGCCCTCCAGCAGCGCTCAGGCCTGGAGTCGGAGTGGCTGTCGGGGCGCGAGTGCCGGCGTCTGGAGCCGATGCTCGCGCCGGGCGTGCGCGGAGGGCTCCGGGTGGACGGCGACCACCAGATCGACCCCCGTCGCCTCGCCCGCGCGCTGGTGGCCGCCTGCGAACGCGCGGGGGTGGTCTTCCACCGGGTGTGGGCCGAGCGGCTCACCGTCGGGCGCGGGGACCGGGCCACGGGCGTCGTCACCGCCGACGGCACAACGCTGGCGGCCGGGCAGGTGGTGCTGGCCGGGGGCAGCCTGAGCGGACGCCTGCGCGGCGTGCCGGAGGCCGTGCTGCCGCCGGTGCGGCCCGTGAAGGGGCAGGTGCTGCGGCTGACCATGCCGCGGACGCACGGGCCGCTGCTGAACCGGACCGTGCGCGCCGTGGTGCGCGGCAGCCACGTCTACCTGGTGCCCCGGGAGAGCGGCGAGCTGGTCGTCGGCGCCACCAGCGAGGAGCTGGGCTGGGACACGACGGTCACCGCGGGCGGCGTCTACGAGCTGCTGCGCGACGCCCACGAGCTGGTCCCCGGCATCACGGAGCTGCCCCTGACGGAGACCCGCGCGGGTCTGCGCCCGGGCTCCCCGGACAACGCCCCGCTGCTCGGCCCGACCGCCCTGGACGGACTGCTGCTGGCCACCGGCCACTACCGCAACGGCGTGCTGCTCACCCCGGTCACCGGCGACGTCATGGCGCACGCCCTGACCACCGGGGAGCTGCCGGACGAGGCCCGCCCCTTCACCCCCCGGCGCTTCGGCGCCGGGCCCGCACTCCCGGAACTCCCGGCATCCTCGGAACTCTCGGAGCAGCCCGTATGAGCCCTGTGCGCATCTCCGTCAACGGCGAGCCCCGCGAGGTGGCTCCCGGCACCGCCCTGGACGCGCTGGTGGGCACGCTCACCGCGGCGCCGTCCGGAGTGGCCGCTGCCCTGAACGAGACCGTCGTCCCGCGCGCGCGGTGGTCCGCCACCGCCCTGGCCGACGGCGACCGCGTCGAGGTCCTCACCGCTGTCCAAGGAGGCTGACCATGGCCGACGATCCCTTCGTCCTCGGCGGTACGTCGTACGGCTCCCGCCTCATCATGGGTACGGGCGGGGCGCCCAGCCTCGACGTGCTGGAGCGCGCGCTGGTGGCCTCCGGGACGGAGCTGACGACCGTCGCGATGCGGCGGGTGAACGCCTCGGTGCACGGGTCCGTGCTGTCGGTGCTGGACCGGCTGGGCGTCCGGGTGCTGCCGAACACGGCCGGCTGCTTCACCGCCGGGGAGGCCGTCCTGACCGCGCGGCTGGCGCGCGAGGCGCTCGGCACGGACCTGGTGAAGCTGGAGGTCGTCGCCGACGAGCGCACGCTGCTGCCGGACCCGGTCGAGTTGCTGGACGCCGCGGAGGCGCTGGTCGACGACGGGTTCACGGTGCTGCCGTACACCAACGACGACCCGGTGCTCGCGCGGAAGCTGGAGGACGTCGGGTGCGCGGCGATCATGCCGCTGGGCTCGCCGATCGGGTCCGGGCTGGGAATCCGCAACCCGCACAACTTCCAGCTGATCGTGGAGCACGCGCGCGTGCCGGTGATCCTGGACGCGGGGGCCGGTACGGCGTCGGACGTGGCGATGGCGATGGAGTTGGGGTGCGCGGGCGTGATGCTGGCGTCGGCGGTGACGCGGGCGCGGGAGCCGGTGCTCATGGCCGAGGGCATGCGGTTCGCTGTGGAGGCGGGGCGGCTGGCACGGCGGGCCGGGCGGATCCCCCGGCGGCACTTCGCCGAGGCGTCCTCTCCCGCGGAGGGCCTGGCGGACCTGGATCCGGAGCGGCCCGCCTTCGGGTGACGGCGGGCACGTGTCGCCCACGTCACAGGTCCGCCTCAGTCCCGCCCCGATTCCGGGCAGCGACGCGGGGTGTCGGTGGTGGCTCGTACACTCACCTGCGTGGACACGACCCTTCAGGACCCTCTCGTCGGGCAGGTGCTCGACGGCCGGTACCGCGTCGAGGCGCGGATCGCGGTCGGCGGGATGGCCACGGTCTACCGGGCCGTGGACACCCGCCTGGACCGCGTGCTCGCGCTGAAGGTGATGCACCCGGCGCTGGCGACGGACGCGACCTTCGTCGAGCGGTTCATCCGCGAGGCGAAGTCGGTGGCGCGGCTCGACCACCCCAATGTCGTCCAGGTTTTCGACCAGGGGGCCGAGGGGGCGTACGTCTACCTCGCCATGGAGTACGTCGCGGGCTGCACCCTGCGGGACGTGCTGCGCGAGCGGGGGGCGCTGCGGCCGCGGGCCGCGCTGGACATCCTGGAGTCGGTGCTGGCCGCGCTGGGCGCCGCGCACCGGGCGGGGTTCGTGCACCGGGACATGAAGCCGGAGAACGTCCTCATAGGGGACGACGGCCGGGTCAAGGTCGCCGACTTCGGCCTGGTCCGGGCCGTGGACACCGTCACCAGCACCACGGGTGCCGTTCTCGGCACCGTCTCCTACCTGGCGCCCGAGCAGATCGAGCACGGCACCGCCGACCCCAGGGTCGACGTGTACGCGTGCGGCGTCCTGCTCCACGAGATGCTGACCGGCGCCAAGCCCCACGACGGGGACTCGCCCGCGGCGGTGCTCTACAAGCACCTCCACGAGGACGTGCCGCCGCCGTCGGCCGCGGTGCCGGGGATGGCGTACGAGCTGGACGAGCTGGTCGCCTCGGCGACCGCCCGCAACCCGGAGATCCGGCCGCACGACGCCGTGGCGCTGCTGGCGCGGGCCCGTGAGGCGCGTGAGGCGCTGAGCGCGGACCAGCTGGACGCGGTGCCGCCGCAGGCCCTCGCCGCGGAGCACGACAACGCCGAGGACCGTACGAGCGTCATCCCGCGCGCGCTGACCTCCCCCACCGGCGCGGACGGCGGGTCCGGCGCGGACGGGGTCGACCGCACCAGCCGGCTGGCGGCTCCCCGCCCGCCCCGGCCCGGTCCCGCCTGCCCCGGCCGCGGCGCGGTCCGCTGGCGGTCGTCGTGGCCGTGCTGCTGGTGCTCGGCGTCGGCACGGGCATCTGGTACATCAACTCGGGCCAGTTCACGAAGGTGCCGCCGCTGCTGTCCAAGACCGAGGCGCAGGCCCGCGACCGGCTGGACGACGCCGGTCTCGACGTCGGCAAGGTGCGGCACGCGTACAGCGACACCGTCGAGCGCGGCAAGGTCATCAGCACCGATCCCGGGGTGGGCGACCGCATCCGGAAGAACGACTCGGTGTCGCTCACGGTCTCCGACGGCCCCGACACCGTGAAGCTGACGGACGTGACGGGCTACAAGCTGGACCGGGCGCGGGGGCTGCTGAAGGACGACGGGCTGGAGCCGGGGATGGTGACGCGGGCCTTCAGCGACGAGGTGGCCAGGGGTTTCGTGATCTCCACCAAGCCCAAGGCGGGCACCACGGTGCGCGCGGGCTCGGCGGTCGCGCTCGTCGTCAGCAAGGGCAGTCCGATCGACGTCCCGGACGTCACCGGGGACGACCTGGAGGACGCCAGGGCGGAGCTGACGGACGCCGGCCTGAAGGTGAAGGTCGCCGACGAGCGGGTGAACTCCGAGTACGACAGCGGCAAGGTGGCCCGGCAGGCGCCGGACCCGGGCGGCCGGGCCGCCGAGGGCGACACGGTCACGCTCACGGTGTCCAAGGGCCCCCGCATGATCGAGGTCCCGGACGTGGTCGGCGACCGTGTGGACGACGCCAGGCGGAAGCTGGAGGACGCGGGCTTCGAGGTGGACGAGGAGCGCGGTCTGCTGGGGCTGTTCGGCGACACGGTCAAGGACCAGTCGGTGGACGGCGGCGACACGGCTCCCGAGGGGTCCACCGTCAAGATCACCATCAGGTGAGGGGCACCGTCCGCCGCATGACACCCTGGATGGGTGAAGAGTCAACCGTCCGCCCCCTCGGCCACCGTCTCCGCCGCCCTCCCCCGCAACCCCGTCGGCGGCCACGTCCCGGTGGCCGGCGGGCTGCACTCCGTCGGACTGTCCTACGCCCGTGAGCTGCGGGCGGAGGCCGTGCAGGTCTTCGTCGCCAATCCGCGCGGCTGGGCCACACCGGCCGGCAACCCGAAGCAGGACGAGGCGTTCCGGGGGGCGTGCGCGGCCGGGTCGATCCCGGCGTACGTGCACGCGCCGTACCTGATCAACTTCGGTTCGCACACCGAGGCGACGGTGGAGCGGTCGGTCGAGTCGCTGCGGCACTCGCTGCGGCGCGGGCGGGCGATCGGGGCGCGGGGCGTGGTGGTGCACACCGGGAGCGCGACCGGCGGACGGGACCGGGCGGTGGCGCTGAAGCAGGTGCGGGAGCACATGCTGCCGCTGCTCGACGAGCTGACCCACGACGACGACCCGTACCTGCTCCTGGAGTCGACCGCCGGGCAGGGCTCCTCCCTGTGCTCGCGGACCTGGGACTTCGGGCCGTACTTCGAGGCGCTGGACGCCCATCCGAAGCTGGGCGTGTGCCTGGACACCTGCCACATCTTCGCGGCCGGCCACGACCTGACCGGGCCGTCGGGCATGCACCAAACGCTCGACCTGCTGGTGGACACGGTCGGCGAGGGCCGGCTGAGGCTGATCCACGCCAACGACTCCAAGGACGTGGCCGGGGCGCACAAGGACCGGCACGAGAACATCGGCGCCGGTCACATCGGCGAGGATCCGTTCCGCGCCCTGATGACGCACCCGGCGACCGAGGGCGTGCCGCTGGTCATCGAGACGCCGGGCGGCAAGGAGGGGCACGCGGCGGACGTGGAGCGGCTGAAGAAGCTGCGCGACGCCTGATCCCCCGGGGTTACAGCTCGGGGCCGTCCCCCGGCTCCTCCTGGTAGGAGTAGCGCTGCTCGCGCCACGGGTCGCCGATGTTGTGGTAGCCGCGCTCCTCCCAGAACCCGCGCCGGTCGGCGGTCATGTACTCGATGCCGCGGACCCATTTCGGGCCCTTCCAGGCGTACAGGTGCGGGACGACGAGCCGCAGCGGGAAGCCGTGCTCGGCGGTCAGCAGTTCGCCGTCCTTGTGGGTGGCGAAGAGGGTGCGCGCGGCGGCGAAGTCGGCGAGCCTGAGGTTGGAGCTGAACCCGTACTCGGCCCACACCATCACGTGGGTGACGGAGGGCGCGGGCGGGGCGAGGTCCAGGATCGTGGCGGCCGGGACACCGCCCCACTCGGAGCCGAGCATGCTGAACTTCGTGACACAGTGCAGGTCGGCGACGACCGTGGTGTACGGCAGGGCGGTGAACTCGTCGTGGGTCCAGCCGTGCTTCTCGTCGCCGGTGGTGGCGCCGAAGACCCGGAACTCCCAGCGCTCGGGGCGGAACTTGGGGACCGGTCCGTAGTGCGTGACGGGCCAGCCGCGCTGCAGCCGCTGGCCGGGCGGGAGCTCGAACCGCGACGCTCCTTGCGAACCGCCTTCTCCCGATTCGTGTCCCACCGGCTGACCCATGCCTCCATCCTGACAGACCCGGGTCCCCGCCCCCCGACCCGCCCCACTTACATTCGGGCAAACAGCATCAATCCTGGATCAAGACGACTAAGCCTGTACTTACTTACTAAGTCGACACTTACTGGACGATCTTCGGAGCCGGTGCAATCATGCCGCGCAACACGCCTGTTCCCGTTCGAAGGAGCGTCAAGCGATGCAGGGCGACCCGGAAGTCATCGAGTTCCTCAATGAGCAGCTGACCGCCGAGCTCACGGCCATCAACCAGTACTTCCTGCACGCGAAGCTGCAGGACCACAAGGGCTGGCACAAGCTCGCGAAGTACACGCGCGCCGAGTCCTTCGACGAGATGCGCCACGCCGAGGTCCTCACCGACCGCATCCTGCTCCTGGACGGCCTGCCGAACTACCAGCGGCTCTTCCACGTGCGGGTCGGCCAGAGCGTGACCGAGATGTTCCAGGCCGACCGGGAGGTCGAGCTGGAGGCGATCGACCGGCTGCGCCGGGGCATCGAGGTGATGCGGGCCAAGCACGACATCACGTCGGCCAACGTCTTCGAGGCGATCCTCGCCGACGAGGAGCACCACATCGACTACCTGGAGACGCAGCTCGACCTGGTCGAGAAGCTGGGTGAGTCCCTGTACCTGTCGACGGTGATCGAGCAGACCCAGCCGGATCCGTCGGGCCCGGGCACGCTCTAGCGGGTCTCAGGCCGCTTCGGGAAGCTCCGTGAGGACGGGCGCCCCCTGGTCGGCCAGCTGCCGGCGGGGACAGGCACCGCGACCGAGCAGGGCCTGGATCCGGCGTACGCAGCCGCCGCAGTCGGTGCCCGCCTTGCAGGCGGAGGCGATCTGCCGGGGCGTGCACGCGCCGGCCTCCGCGTGGCTCTTCACCTGTTCCTCGGTGACACCGAAGCAGCTGCAGACGAACACGCGGTTCACCTCCCGGGCGGGGTACAAGGTCGTGCCGTACCGACGACGACCGGAGGACCCGACTGGCCGGTGAGGCAAACCTAACCTTACCCATCGCGCAAGGCCGGCAAAAGTGGAGGGGGCGCGGATCCCGTGTGACCCGCGCCCCATTTCACCCGCCCCCGCGGGGGCGGTCCGTCACTGGTCCCGGTACATCTCCGCCACCAGGAACGCCAGGTCGAGCGACTGGCTGCGGTTCAGCCGCGGGTCGCAGGCCGTCTCGTAGCGCTGGTGCAGGTCGTCGACGAAGATCTCGTCGCCGCCGCCCACGCACTCGGTGACGTCGTCGCCGGTCAGCTCCACGTGGATGCCGCCCGGGTGGGTGCCGAGCGACTTGTGGACCTCGAAGAAGCCCTTGACCTCGTCGAGCACGTCGTCGAAGCGGCGCGTCTTGTGGCCGGACGCCGCCTCGTAGGTGTTGCCGTGCATCGGGTCGGTGATCCAGGCGACGGTGGCACCGGACGCGGTGACCTTCTCCACCAGCTCGGGGAGCCTGTCGCGGATCTTGTCCGCGCCCATCCGGACGATGAAGGTCAGCCGGCCGGGCTCGCGCTCGGGGTCGAGGCGCTCGATGTACTGCAGCGCCTCCTCGGCCGTCGTGTTCGGGCCGAGCTTGACGCCGATCGGGTTGCGGATCCGCGAGGCGAACTCGATGTGCGCGTGGTCCAGCTGCCGGGTGCGCTCACCGACCCACACCATGTGCCCGGAGACGTCGTACAGCTGCCCGGTGCGCGAGTCGACGCGGGTGAGGGCCGACTCGTAGTCCATCAGCAGCGCCTCGTGCGAGGAGAAGAACTCGACCGTCTGGAACTCGGCCGGGTCCGTCCCGCAGGCCCGCATGAAGTTCAGCGCGTTGTCGATCTCCCGGGCGAGCTGCTCGTAGCGCTGGCCGGAGGGGGAGGACTTCACGAAGTCCTGGTTCCAGGCGTGCACCTGCCTGAGGTCGGCGTAGCCGCCGGTGGTGAAGGCGCGCACCAGGTTCAGCGTGGACGCCGACGCGTGGTACATGCGCTTGAGCCGCTCGGGGTCCGGGACCCGGGCCGCCTCGGTGAAGTCGAAGCCGTTGACCGAGTCGCCCCGGTAGGTCGGCAGGGTCACGCCGTCGCGGGTCTCGGTCGGCTTGGAGCGCGGCTTGGAGTACTGGCCGGCGATCCGGCCGACCTTCACCACGGGCACGGACGCGGCGTAGGTGAGGACGGCGCCCATCTGGAGCAGCGTCTTCAGCTTCGCCCGGATGTGCTCGGCCGACACCGCGTCGAACGACTCGGCGCAGTCACCGCCCTGGAGCAGGAACGCCTCTCCCTTGGCGACGGCCGCCATCCGGGCACGCAGCTGGTCGCACTCGCCGGCGAACACCAGCGGGGGATACGTTTCGAGCTCGGCGATCACATCGCGCAGAGCCTCGGCATCCGGGTACTCGGGCTGCTGCGCCGCAGGCAGGTTTCGCCATGTCGCCTGAGCGGCGACGCTTTGAGAATCAGCGTTCACGGTCACCCGCCAAACACTACGCGGTCACGACGGTCCTCCTTCGCCGCGCTCAGAGAGTGAGACGGGTCGCACGCTCCGTGGACGCGTCGTCGTGGGGTACGCTGCGCCCCATGTTCGCGCACTCGACCCAGAACTGGTGGTGGACCGCTCATCCGGCGGCCCACTGACTGCGCGTTGCACATGACTCCGCGAAGGCCGCCCGAGGGGCGGCCTTCGGTGTTTCCGCGACCGGGCCGTTCCTCCTCCTGAGAGGGACACCACACATGACACCGTCCGCGACGCAGCCCGTGTCACCGCTCGACGGCCTCCTGGCCGACACCCGCCCGTTCGCCCTGCTCCGCCGTCGGACCCCCGGCCACGACCACGACCTCGTGGAACTGCTGCTCGGGCCGGTCACGGAGTACGAGGAACTGGCCGCACTGCCCGAGGAAGGGCTGGCCCTCGTCCCCTTCCGGCAGATCCGGGAGCGCGGCTTCGACGTCCGCGACGACGGTACGCCGCTGCTGATGCTCACCCCCGAGGAGCGCTACGACGTCCCGCTCACCGAGGCGCTCACCCGGCTGCCCGCGCACGACGTCCGGGTCGAGGGCGGTGCCTTCGACGTCGGCGACGAGGAGTACGCGCGGATCGTCGGGCGGGTGCTGGACGAGGAGATCGGCGCCGGTGAGGGCGCCAACTTCGTCATCCGGCGGACGTACGAGGGCCGGATCCCGGGGTTCGGGCGGGCCGACGCGCTGGCGCTGTTCCGGCGGCTGCTGGAGGGCGAGCGGGGCGCGTACTGGACGTTCGTCGTGCACACCGGGGACCGCACGCTGGTCGGGGCCAGCCCGGAGGTGCACGTCCGGATGTCGGGCTGGAGGGACGAGCGCGACGCGCTCCCGGCCGAGGGCGGTGGTGGGGGACGGGCGGGCGCCACGGTGGTGATGAACCCGATCAGCGGCACGTACCGCTACCCCGCCGAGGGGCCCACGCCCGAGCACCTCCTCGGCTTCCTCGCCGACGGCAAGGAGATCGAGGAGCTGTCGATGGTCGTCGACGAGGAACTGAAGATGATGTGCACCGTCGGCGACATGGGCGGGGTGGTCGTCGGCCCGCGGCTCAAGGAGATGGCGCACCTCGCGCACACCGAGTACGAACTGCGCGGCAAGTCCTCCCTGGACGTGCGGGAGGTGCTGCGGGAGACGATGTTCGCGGCGACGGTCACCGGCTCGCCGGTGCAGAACGCCTGCCGGGTCATCGAGCGGCACGAGAGCGGCGGGCGGGGCTACTACGCGGGCGCGCTGGCGCTGCTCGGGCGGGACCCGGGCGAGGGGCCGGGCGAGGGGCCGGGGCGGGCGGCCGGAGCGCAGACCCTCGACTCCCCCATCCTGATCCGTACCGCCGACATCGACGCGGCGGGGCGGCTGCGGGTGCCGGTCGGCGCCACGCTGGTGCGCGGTTCGGACCCGGCGGGCGAGGTCGCGGAGACCCACGCCAAGGCGGCCGGGGTACTGGCGGCGCTGGGCGTGGGCCCGTCCCGGCCGCGTGCGGAGGCCGAGCGGCCGAGGCTGGCCGACGACCCCCGGGTCCGGGCGGCACTGGACGGGCGCCGCGCCTCGCTGGCCCCGTTCTGGCTGCGGATGCGGGAACACCCGGTCGCGCGCACCGGGCACGCCCTGGTCGTCGACGCGGAGGACACCTTCACGGCGATGCTCGCGCACGTGCTGCGCTCCTCGGGGCTCGCCGTGAGCGTGCGGCGGTACGACGGGGCGGGGCTGCGCGAGGCGGTGCTCGGGCACGAGGGGCCGGTGGTGCTGGGGCCCGGCCCCGGTGATCCGACCGACCCGGCCGACCCGAAGATGCGCTTCCTGCGGTCCCTGACCGCCGAGCTGCTCGCGGCGAACCGGCACGGCGTCCTCGGTGTCTGCCTCGGGCACGAGCTGATCGCGGCGGAGCTGGGGCTCGACATCGTGCGCAAGGAGGTGCCGTACCAGGGTGCCCAGACGGAGATCGACCTGTTCGGGCGACGGGAGACGGTCGGCTTCTACAACAGCTTCACCGCGCGCTGCGACGACGCGGCGCTGGCGGAGCTTGCCGCGCACGGCATCGAGGTGAGCCGCTCGGCGGGCGGCGAGGTGCACGCGCTGCGGGGCGGCGGCTTCGCCGGGGTGCAGTTCCACCCGGAGTCGGTGCTGACGCTGAACGGCGCGGCGATCGTGCGGGAGCTGACCGGTCAGCTGCGCGGGACCAGCACGTTCTCCGAGCGGCGGCCCTCCCGGTAGTCGAGGACGTTGCGTGCCGTCGCGTCGACGATCTGGCCGACGGCGTCCTCGGTGTAGTACGCCTGGTGCGAGGTGACCAGGACGTTCGGGAAGGTGACGAGGCGGGCCAGGGTGTCGTCCTCGACGGCCTCCAGGGACTTGTCGAGGAAGAACAGGCCCGCCTCCGCCTCGTACACGTCCAGGCCGACGCCCGCGAAGCGGCCGGCGCGCAGCTCGCCGACGAGGGCGGCGGTGTCGATCAGGCCGCCGCGGCTGGAGTTGACCAGGATGGCGTCGTCGCGCATCGACTTCAGGGCGGCCGCGTCGATCAGGTGCCGGGTCTCGGGCATCAGCGGCACGTGCAGGGTGATCAGGTCGGAGCGGGCGAGCAGCTCGTCCTTCGGGACGTAGCGCATGCCCAGCTCGGCGCAGGCCGGGTTCTCGGCGACGTCCCAGCCGAGCAGCCGCATCCCGAACCCGTGGGCGATCCGGGCGAAGGCCTCGCCGATCTTGCCGGTGCCGAGGACGCCGGCGGTGCGGCCGTGCAGGTCCCGGCCCATCAGCCCGTGCAGGCGGAAGTCGAAGTCGCGGGTGCGGATGGAGGCGCGCACGATCCGCCGGTTGACGGCCATGGCCAGCGCCCAGGCGAACTCGGCGACCGAGTACGGCGAGTAGTACGAGACCCGGGACACGGTCATGCCGAGCCGCTCGGCCGTGTCGAGGTCGACGTTGTTGAAGCCGGTGGAGCGCTGGGCCACCATCCGGGTGCCGCCGGCCGCGAGGATCTCCAGGACGCCCGCGCCGAGGTCGGCGTTGACGGACGTGGAGACGATCTCGTGGCCGGCCGCGATGGGGGCGGTGTCCTCGTTGAGGAAGACGTCCAGGCAGCGGACGTCCTCGCGGTCGCGGAAGGCCCGCTCGATCAGGGGCTTCTCGTCGGCCTGGACGCCGAAGGCAAGGATCTCCATGACCGCTCCCGTCGTGGTGGGCTCCGGGCCGAATATACGACCCCCGGCCCGCCGTCGCCGGTCGGTTGGTCGGTCGGTTGGTCGGCCGAGGTCAGCCGAAGAAGACGCCGACCTCCTCGTACAGCGCCGGGTCGACCGTCTTCAGCCGGGCCGTGGCCTCGGCGATGGGGACGCGGACGATGTCCGTGCCGCGCAGCGCCACCATCTTCCCGAAGTCCCCGTCGTGCACGCAGTCGATCGCGTGCAGACCGAACCGGGTGGCGAGCCAGCGGTCGAAGGCACTGGGGGTGCCGCCGCGCTGGACGTGGCCGAGGACGGTGGTGCGGGCCTCCTTGCCGGTGCGTTTCTCGATCTGCTTGGCCAGCCATTCGCCGACCCCGGACAGCCTCACGTGTCCGTAGGAGTCCAGGGACTGGTCCTTGAGCACCAGGTCGCCGTCGCGCGGCACCGCCCCCTCGGCGACGACCACGATCGGGGCGTAGGACGCCCGGAAGCGGGAGGTCACCCAGGCGCACACCTGCTCGACGTCGAAGCGCTGCTCGGGGATGAGGATGACGTTGGCGCCGCCGGCCAGGCCCGAGTGGAGGGCGATCCAGCCGGCGTGCCGGCCCATGACCTCGACGACCAGGACGCGCATGTGGGACTCGGCGGTGGTGTGCAGCCGGTCGATGGCCTCCGTGGCGATACCGACGGCGGTGTCGAAGCCGAAGGTGTAGTCGGTGGCGGACAGGTCGTTGTCGATGGTCTTGGGGACGCCGACGCAGGGCACGCCGTACTCGTCGGCGAGGCGGGTGGCGACGCCGAGGGTGTCCTCGCCGCCGATGGCGACGAGCGCCTCGACGCCGAGCGCGGCGAGGTTGTCCTTGATCCGCCGTATGCCGTCCTCCCGCTGGAGCGGATTGGTGCGCGAGGAGCCGAGGACGGTGCCGCCGCGGGGCAGGATGCCGCGGACGGCCGGGATGTCGAGCGGGACGGTGGTGCCCTCCAGGGGGCCGCGCCAGCCGTCCCGGAAACCGGTGAAGTCGTAGCCGTACTCCTGTACACCCTTGCGGACGACGGCCCGGATGACGGCGTTGAGTCCGGGGCAGTCACCGCCTCCGGTCAGTACTCCGACCTTCATCGCACAACCCCTTTGTCAGGGTGAGTGGTTGAGGCCACTGTCCTCCGCGGGGTCAGACGTCGTCCAGACCTCGTTCGAGTGCATACCGCACCAGTTCCACCCGGTTGTGCAGCTGGAGCTTGCCCAGGGTGTTCTGGACGTGGTTCTGCACGGTGCGGTGGGAGATGACGAGGCGTTCGGCGATCTGCTTGTAGCTCAGGCCCTTGGCGACCAGCCGCAGCACCTCGGTCTCCCGCTCGGTGAGCCGGGGCGCCTGGGGGTCGTCGGTGCCCACGGCGGCGGCGGGTTCGGAGGCGAGGCGGCGGTACTCGCCGAGGACCAGTCCGGCCAGGCCCGGGGTGAAGACCGGGTCGCCCGCGGCCGTGCGGTGCACCGCGTCCCGCAACTCCTCGGTGGAGGCGGACTTCAGCAGGTACCCGGTCGCGCCGGACTTCACCGCCTCCAGGACGTCGGCGTGCTCCCCGCTCGCCGAGAGCACCAGCACCCGCACCTTCGGGTCGGCGCCGACGACCTCCTTGCAGACCTGGACGCCGGGCTTGGCGGGCAGGTTGAGGTCGAGCACGAGGACGTCGGGCGCGGCGGCCCGGGCCCGGCGCACGGCCTGGTCGCCGTCGCTCGCCGTGGCGACGACGTCGAAGCCGGACTCGGCCAGGTCCCGGGCGACGGCGTCGCGCCACATCGGGTGGTCGTCGACCACCATGACCTTGATCGGGTCCTGTCGTTCACTCATGGTCCGCCGCCTTTCCCCCGCGCGGCGCCGCCGCCGGTTCCTTCGGTGCCCTCAGTTCGACCTCCGTGCCCTGGCCGGGCACCGAGATCAGCTCGGCCGTGCCGCCGAGGTCGCGCAGTCGGCCCCGGATGGACAGGGCCACGCCGAGCCGTCCCTCTCCCTCGGCCTCGGCGAGCCGCCCGTCCGGGATGCCGGGGCCCTCGTCGCGGACGGTGACGATCACCTGGTCGGGTTCGTCCTCGACCAGGATCCAGGCGCGGGCCCGCTCGCCGACGTGCCTGCGCACATTGTCCAGGGCGGCTCCCACGGCGGCCGCCAGCTCCCGCGCCGCGGCCGGCGCCAGCGGGACCGGCGCTCCGGGCTCGGCCAGGTTCACCAGGGAGCCGGCGTACGGGGCGAGCAGCGCGCGCAGATCGACGGGGCCGTCCGGGTCCGTCCCCTCCGGTTCGTCCACCGCCCGTACGACCGCGCCGTCGGCGGTGTCCTCCGACACCCGGGAGACGGGCACCAGGCCGCCGGAGACCAGGGTGCGCAGCGCGACCTCCTGCTCGCCGGCGAGCCGGCCCAGCTCGGCCGCCTCGCCGCCGATGACGGCGCCCCGGCGCTGCACCATCGCCAGCACCTGGAGGACGCTGTCGTGGATGTCCCGGGCGAGCCGCTCGCGTTCCCGGGTCGCCGCCTCGATCTCCAGGGCGCGGGCGAGGGTGCGCTCGGAGGCACGGGCGACCTCGACGACGTAGCCGATGGCGATGGAGGCGACCCAGACGAGGATGACGTTGTGGACGGTGTCGCGGGCCGGGGTGCCGCGTTCGACCAGGTTGGCGACGGCGACGAGGGTGGAGGCGACGGCCGCCCAACGCCAGCCGCCCTTGATGGCGAAGGCCAGCACGGACCCGGCGGTCCATATCGACGGCAGGGTCGGGCCGCCGTCCATGACGCGTTCGTGGGCGTCGGCGAAGGGCGTGAGCATGACGCCGGTCAGCGCGACGGTGAGGTCGGCGGCGAGGAAGCGCTTGGTGCAGCTCGCGGCGTTCGCGACCTTGGGGAGGGTGGCCAGGGTCCACACGAAGAGGACGGCGTAGTAGGCGACGGCCAGCCAGGGGCGGTCGAAGCCGGAGTAGGCGGTGGCGAAGAAGCCGATCGCGTACAGCATGGTGAGCACGCGGTAGCCGGCGAGCGCCCGCCACAGCGGCTGCTCGACCGACATCCTCATGACTCTCTCGCGCCTGGCCATGTCCCCCTGTCCCCTCCCCCGGGCACCGCCGCCGGTGTGCCGCCTAGGGCCCGGTCCGGTCCTTCGCCGCCTGTTCCTTCTCGGCCTGTTCCTTCTCGGCCTGTTCCTTCTCGGCCTGGGCGAGCGCGGCCCTGGCCGCCTTGGCCGCCTCCTTCTCGGCCTTCGCCGCCTCCGCGAGCTGCCGCTTCATGGCGGTCGCGTACATGTCGACGTACTCCTGGCCGGAGAGCTTCATGATCTCGTACATGACCTCGTCGGTGACCGCGCGGAGTACGAAGCGGTCGTGCTCCATGCCCTGGTAGCGGGCGAAGTCCAGCGGCTTGCCGATCCGGATGCCGGGCCGCATCAGCTTCGGCATCACCTGGCCGGGCGGCTGGATCTTCTCGGTGTCGATCATGGCGACCGGGAGGACGGGCGCACCGGTGGCGAGCGCCACGCGCGCGAGGCCGCCCGGCTTGCCGCGGTAGAGGCGACCGTCCGGGGAGCGCGTGCCCTCGGGGTAGATGCCGAACAGCTCGCCGCGCTCCAGGACCTCTATGCCGCTCTTGATGGCGGCCTCCCCCGCGCCGCGCGCACCGGAGCGGTCCACCGGGAGCTGGCCCACGCCCTTGAAGAAGGCGGCGGTCAGCCGGCCCTTGACTCCGGGCGTGTTGAAGTACTCGGCCTTGGCGATGAAGGTCACCTTGCGGTCGAGGACGGCGGGCAGGAAGAACGAGTCGGAGAACGACAGGTGGTTGCTCGCCAGAATGGCGGGGCCGTCGGCCGGGATGTGCTCCAGGCCTTCCACCCAGGGCCGGAAGGCGAGCTTCAGCGAACCCCCGATGGTGACCTTCATCGCGCCGTACAACAACCGAGTGCCTCCCGTGTCTGAGGCTCAGACCTTAACCCGGGGCACCGTCAATGGCCCCGACGGCCCTGGTCGGTGTCAGTGCGGTCGCGTACGGTGAAGTAGCCGCGAAGTACCGACGAGCACCGCACACGACGTGCCGGCTGTGCCGGCCCCCTGACGACAGGAGACCGAGACGTGCCGGTCCTGCCCGGAGCCGAGCCGTTCCGCCACGAGGGCGGGGAGGTCGGCGTCCTCCTCTGCCACGGCTTCACGGGTTCCCCGCAGTCGCTGCGCCCCTGGGCCCGGTACCTGGCCGCGCGTGGCCTGACCGTCGCGCTGCCGCTGCTGCCCGGGCACGGCACGCGCTGGCAGGACATGCAGGTCACGGGCTGGCAGGACTGGTACGCGGAGGTGGACCGCGAGTTGCGCGCCCTGCGTGAGCGCTGCGCGCGGGTCTTCGTGGCCGGTCTGTCCATGGGCGGTGCGCTGGCGCTGCGGCTGGCCGCCAAGCACGGGGACGCGGTGGAGGGCGTCATGGTCGTCAACCCGGCGAACCGGATGCACGGCGTGGCCCAGCACGCCCTCCCGGTCCTGCGCCACCTGGTGCCGGCGACGAAGGGCATCGCCAGCGACATCGCCAAGCCGCTCAGTACGGAGCTGGGGTACGACCGGGTGCCGCTGCACTCGGCGCACTCGCTGCGCGCCTTCTTCCGGCTCGCCGACGGCGATCTGCCGCAGGTGACCCAGCCGCTGCTGCTGCTGCGCAGCCCGCAGGACCACGTGGTGCCGCCGACCGACTCGGCGCGGATCCTCGGCCGGGTGTCGTCGACGGACGTGACGGAGGTCCTGCTGGAACAGAGCTACCACGTGGCGACGTTGGACCACGATGCGGACCGGATCTTCGCGCGGAGCGTCGCGTTCATCGGCCGGCTCGCGCCCGGTTCCGTCGGGGAACCGGAGCCCGGTCTCGGCAAGGAAGGGACGGCCGCAGGTGGCTGAGCACGACTCCGACCGCGAGGACCGCGAGGAGCGGGACCTGGAGCGGGAGCGCCGCGAGGGGCGGGAGCGCGCGGCGGGCGGCGGGCCCGAGGGGCAGCAGGACGCGTCCTTGGACGAGGACGCCGCCTGGGCCGCGATCGTCGCCGGGTACGGGGAGGAGCCTCCGGACCCGCCGGGCGCGAAGCCGTTCAAGTCCGTCGAGGACCTCGCGCTCCTGGAGCCCGAGGTGAACGACGAGAAGCCCTCGGCCGACCAGCCGTCCTCGGCGCGGCCGCTGGGCGGCTCCGTGGCGTTCGCGCCCGGGGTCGGCCCCCGGGACCACACGCCGGCCGAGCCGTCCGACGAGGACTTCGACGCGGACGACGAGGGCCACTTCGTACCGCCCGAGCCGCCGCCGCTGCCCGACGCGGACCCCACCTCCAAGTTCGGCTGGCTGGGCGTGCTCGGCGGCCCCGTGCTGCTTCTGCTGGCGGTGCTGCTCGGCTGGGACATGACCTGGTGGCTGGCGACGCTGAGCATCGGCGGTTTCCTCGGCGGCTTCGCCACCCTGGTCATGCGGATGCGGACGGGCGACGAGGACGACGACGACCCGGGCCGGGGCGCGGTGGTCTAGGGCCTGCTCCCCGGTTCCGGAAGCGGCCCGGTCCGGGACCGGCCGGGTGCGGGTTCAGGTGGTCGCGGGTACGCGGAGGGCGGTCAGGACCGGCAGGTGGTCCGTGGCCGCCCTCAGGTCGTCCTCGGCCACCCCGGGCAGCCCCAGCGGCACGCCGCAGCCGAGCACCTCCACGCCCTCGGTGACGAAGACGGCGTCGATGCGCCGGTCCGGGCCGGTGGCGGGGAAGGTGTACTCGCCGCCCCAGGGCGCGGCGGTCCAGCAGTCCCGCAGCCCGTCGCCGAGCCGCCGGAAGGTGCGGCCGCCGGGGCGCTCGTTGAGGTCGCCACCCGCCACGGCGTGCTCCACGCCCAGGGCGGCCAGCTGGTCGAGGAGCAGGCCGGCCTGCTCGTGGCGCTCGTCCGGCCGCAGCGACAGATGGGTGCTCAGTACGCCGAGCCGGGCGCCGCCGACGCGGACCACGGCGGTGGCGAGGCCCCGGCGGTGCTCGCCGGGGGTGAGCGGGAGCAGTACGTCCTCGGTGCGCTCCACGGTGGCCCGCAGGGAGCAGAGCAGCGCGGGGCCGGCCGCGGTGCCGCCCCCGGAGAGGAGGACCAGGTCGGACGCGGCGGCCAGCCGGGTGATCTTCTTGCGCCAGCGGAAGAGCCGGGGGGCCTCCTGGAGGAGGACGAGGTCGGGCGCGCAGGCGGTGATGACGCGGGCGAGGGCGTCGGTGTCGTCGCGCAGCGAGCGGATGTTGTAGCTCAGGACGCGGATGACCGCGGAACCGTCGGGCTCGGTGCGGGAGTTGGGGAGCGCGGGGAGGGACGTTGCCATGGCGTCAATTTACGGGACCGCATGATCGGGCGCCTCATGGGTCGGGGCGCGGGGTTCGTGGGCGACTGCCGGTCGGATGAGGCTGGTCGCGCAGTTCCCCGCGCCCCTTGGGTGGGGACGGTTGCCGTCGCTCTGAAAGCGACTGTCACATGATCGGGTCGGGTTCCCGGGCCAGGTCGGCCGCGCCCACCAGGCCGGCCTTGTTGCCGAGTTGGGCGGCGACCACGTCGGCGACCGGGCGCCAGTTGCCGCCGACCAGCCAGCGCTTGTACGACTTGCGGATCGGGTCGAGGACCAGGTCGCCCTCGTCCGAGAGGCCGCCGCCGACGATGAAGGCGGACGGGTCGAAGAGCGAGGCCAGGTCGGCGAGGCCGGCACCGGCCCAGCGGGCCAGCTCCCGGTAGGAGTCCACGGCGACGGGGCAGCCCTGGCGGGCGGCGACCGAGATGTGCTTGCCCTCGATGCCGTCGGGGGTGCCGTCGCCGAGCGCGAGCAGCACCTCGGCGCGCTCGGGGGTGGCGTTGGCACGCTGCTTGGCGTACCGCACCAGCGCCCGGCCCGACGCGTACTGCTCCCAGCAGCCCTGCGAGCCGCAGCCGCACAGCAGACCGTCGGGCACCATGCGGATGTGGCCGAACTCTGCGGCCACCCCGAAGTGGCCGCGGCGCAGCTTGTTGCCGATGATGATGCCGCCGCCGAGGCCGGTGCCGAGGGTGATGCAGATGACGTTGCGGTGGCCCTTGCCGCCGCCGAACTTGTACTCGCCCCAGGCCGCGGCGTTGGCGTCGTTCTCCACGACGACGGGGAGGCCGACGCGGGCCTCGACCTTCTCCTTGAGCGGCTCCTGGCGCCAGTCGATGTTCGGCGCGAAGTAGACCGTCGAGCGCTGGCGGTTGACGTATCCGGCGGCACCGATACCGACGCCGACGATCTCGTGCCCCACGCGCGCGCCGTCCACCGCGGAGGCGATGGCGTCCACGATGGCCTCGGGTGTGGTGGGGGTCGGCACCTTGTGGGTCGAGAGGATGTTGCCTTCCTCGTCGACCACGCCGGCCGCGATCTTCGTGCCGCCGATGTCGACGCCGATGGTGAGTCCCATGAATCCCTCAGTTCGGTCGAGCCCCGCTAAGGGCAACCGTACCCGAGGCGGGGCTCAGTCCAGGTCGATGCGCTGTCCGGGGCCGGTGCCCCCGTCGCCCTCGTCGCGGTCGTCGGCGCCGCGTTCGTCCTGGTCACGGGGGTCGCGCGGGTCCTTGGGGGTGGTGTCGCCGGTGGTCCAGCGGCGTTCCTGGTTCTGGACGGCGGAGCGGTAGGCGGCGAGGAGTTCGCCGCCGGCGGCGGCGAGGTGGTCGAACACGTCCGGGTTGCGCTCGACGACCGGTTCCACGGCGGCCCTGGCCTGCTGGACGACCTGGCGGACCACCTGCTGGGCGGCCGGTCCGGCGACCTGGCCGAACAGCGGCGACTGGAGGGCGGACAACTTGTCCGCGACGGTGTCGACGAGCCGGCGCAGCTCCTCGGCGGCCGAGCCCGGCGGCGGCCCGTACTCGGCGCGACGGCGGGCCTTCTCCGCCTCCAGGTCCTCGGCGCAGGCCGTCGCCCACGCGTCGGTGTCGGTGGCTCGCGGTTCGTCGGCTCGCGCCTTGTCGGCGGCTCGCGTCTCGTCGGCCTCGCCGGGGCGGGGGGCCTCGGACGGGGGGAGCTCTTCGCTCATGACGGACTCCTGACTACGGTTCGTCCTTACGACGTTACCCGAACGGGCCCGTGCCCCGCCGGGTTCCGTCGGGTCAGCGCTCCCGCGGCCACAGGTCCGGGTCCGGCGCGAACCGGACGGCGAGCGCGCCCTCCCGCAGCGCGGCCCCGTCGACGGTGCAGCGGCGCAGTGCGGACGGCAGCGGGACGACGCGGCGGAACGGCCCGGCGGCGACGGCGAGTTCGTCACCGCGGCGGACGAGGTCGAGTTCCTCGCGCACGGCGCCGGGCAAGGGGATGTGCCAGACCAGCACGCCGTCCTCGGCCAGCCGGTCGGTGACGGGCCACTCGACCGGGGGAAGGTCCGGGGTGACGCCGGGCACGTCGAGGGCCGCGAGGTCGTCCGTGCCGCGGGGGTCCCGGCCGAGGTGGGCGACGGTGCGGACGTCGTACGTCCCCCGCCACTCCTCCAGTGCCTTGCGCTGCTGGGCGAGCGGGCCGCCGAGCCAGCTGTCCGCCGGGACGTCCTCGGGCAGGACGCGGTTGGCGACCAGCAGGTCGGTGCGCAGACCGCGCAGGGCGAGGCCGAGGGTGGCGGCGCGGACGGCGTCGGTTCCGGCCGGTCCGGGTTCGGCGACCAGCCGTACGACGGTGTGCCGGTCGGCCAGGACGGCCTCGGCGGCGGCGAGTTCCAGGTCCCAGCGGGTCGCGGCCTCGTACAGCGCCTCGGCGGGCATGGGGACGCCCGCGAGCCGGCCGAGGACGGGGCGCAGGGCGCGGGCGGCCTGCCGCTCGGGCGGGAGCAGCCGGCGCAGGCAGCGGCGCAGTTCCTCGGGCGCGGCGAGCAGGGCGAGGGCGCGTGGCGCGGGCGGGAGGTCGACGACGAGGAGGTCGTGCGTCTCGGCCAGGGCCGCCTCGCGCAGGGAGCGCAGCAGGGCGAGTTCGTCGGCGCCGGGCAGCGGCGTGAGCTCCTCGCTGTCGAGGCGGGCGGCGCCGAGGAGGTCGAGCGCGGAGGCGGCGCGGTCCTGGAGGGCGGCGAGGGTGTCCCGGAAGTCCTGGGCGGCGTCGGGCCGCCGGACGGTGAGGCCGGGTTCGACGAGGCTGGGCGCCGGGCCGGTGCGCACGCCGAGCGCGGCGCCGAGGGTGTCGTCGCGGTCGGTGCCCAGGAGCAGGGTGCGGGTGCCCTGCCGGGCCGCGGTGAGCGCGGTGGCGGCGGCGACGGTGCTACGGCCGGTGCCGCCGGGGCCCGTGATCAGGAGGGTGCGCATGGGGGTGAACGGTACCGGTGCCCGGGCGCCCCCGGGCGCGGGTGCGGGGGGTGCCAGGGGTGCGGGTGCGGGTGCGGGGGGATGCGCAGCCCGGCGGTGCGGGGTGCCGCTGCGCTACTTCGACTCCACCCGCTTCTTCAGGCCCGCCAGGGCCCGGTCGATGATGACCTTCTCCGCCTTGCGCTTGATCATGCCGAGCATCGGAATCTTGACGTCGACGGTGAGCCGGTAGGTGACCTCCGTGCCCGTGCCCGCGGGGCGCAGGAGGTAGGAGCCGTCCAGGGAGCGCAGCATCTGGGACTTCACCAGCGTCCAGGAGACCTCGTGCTCGCCGGTCCAGGTGTAGCCCAGCGTCTGGTCGTCCTTGATCGCGCCGGCGTCCATGACGAGGCGGACCCGCTCGGCACGCCCCCGTGCGTCGGTCGCGAGGACCTCCGCCTCCTTCACCTCGCCGGTCCAGTCCGGGTAGCGGGCGAAGTCGGCGATCACCGCCATGACGTCGGCGGGTGCCGCCTCGATGGTGATGCTCGAGCTGGTGTGTTCCGCCATCGCCGTGGCTCCTCCGGAATGCGGGCCGCTACTGAGGGTCGTCGTACGCCCATCACGCGCACGTGTGTGCCGCGTGAAGGCTATCGCGCACGGGCCCGGCGAACGTCACCACCCACCTGCGCAGGTCCGGCGGCACACCTTCACCACTCCAGGACCCACGGCCGTCCGGTGGAGGCGAAGTGGCCGACGTTCACGCACTCGGTCGCCCCGACGCGCATCCGCCGTGCCAGCGGCTGGTGGACGTGCCCGAACAGCGCGTAGCGGGGCCGGGTGCGGCGGACGGCCGCGAGCAGCGCGCGGCTGCCCCGCTCGAAGCGGCGGGCCACGGTGTCGTAGACCAGTTCCGGCACGTCCGGCGGGATGTGGGTGCACAGCACGTCCACCTCGCCGACGGCCTCGATCTTCGCGGCGTACTCCTCGTCGCTGATCTCGTACGGCGTGTTCATCGGGGTGCGCAGTCCGCCGCCGACGAAGCCGAAGACCCGGCCCCCGATCTCCACCCGCTCGCCGTCGAGCACGGTGGTGCCGGGGCGGGCGTACTCGGGCCACAGGGGCGGCACGTCGACGTTGCCGTAGGTGGCGTAGGTCGGGGTGGGGAACGCGGCGAACAGTTCGGCGTACTGCTTGCGCACCGCCCCTTCGATCAGCTCGCGCGGTTCCCCGCCGGCCTCCGCCCACAGCCGCCTGCCGAAGTCCCGGGCCTCGTCGAAGCGGCGGGCGGTGCGCAGCGCGACGATGCGGTCGGCGTTGGCGGCGCCGAACAGGTCGGGGAAGATGCCGCGCGAGTGGTCGGCGTAGTCGAGGAAGAGGACGAGGTCCCCGAGGCAGATCAGGGCGTCGGCGCCCTCGCCGGCCCTGGCCAGGTCGCGGGCGTTGCCATGGACGTCGCTGACCACGTGGACGCGCGTGCTCGTGTTGCGGGGCGGTGTGGGTGCCATGGCGATCAAGCGTAAGCAGCGCGCGCCCGATGTGAACAGTGGCGGTCGGACCTGCGGTTACTGGCTGGTCGGCTGGTCCGTCGACTACTGTGCGCACAGCAAACCCCGTCCGTGTGACGCAGCGAACATCTCGCGGGGACCCCCTGTCGGAGAAGGCATACCGGCGGGTAACGTCCGGGCCGTCCAGTCGTGCTCTGGATTTCAACATGTGAATGGTGCATGAGGTGTCCCGAGCACTTGCCCGAGCCTTGGACCGCACCGTCGCATCACACAGTGTCGTGGCGCCGGCGCCCTATGAGGAGCAGCAGTCTTGCGCGAGTTCAGCCTTCCGGCCTTGTACGAGGTCCCCACGGACGGAAACCTGACCGACATCGTCCGGAGAAACGCCGCGCAGCATCCCGACGTCGCCGTCATCGCCCGCAAGGTGGGGGGTGCCTGGCAGGACGTGACCGCGCGCGCCTTCCTCGCCGAGGTGCACTCCGCCGCCAAGGGCCTCATCGCCTCCGGTGTCCAGCCGGGCGACCGGGTCGGCCTGATGTCCCGCACCCGCTACGAGTGGACGCTGCTGGACTTCGCGATCTGGAGCGCGGGCGCGATCACCGTGCCGGTGTACGAGACCAGTTCGCCGGAGCAGGTGCAGTGGATCCTCAGCGACTCGGGGGCCACGGCGTGCGTCGTGGAGTCGGCCGAGCACGGGACCGCCGTCGAGTCGGTGCGCGACCGGCTGCCCGCCCTCAAGCAGGTGTGGCAGATCGACGCCGGGGCCGTGGAGGAGCTGGGGCGTCTGGGCCAGGACGTCACGGACCGGACCGTCGAGGAGCGCGGCTCGATCGCCAAGGCCGACGACCCCGCGACCATCGTCTACACCTCCGGCACCACCGGCCGCCCCAAGGGCTGCGTGCTCACCCACCGCAGCTTCTTCGCGGAGTGCGGCAACGTCGTCGAGCGTTTGCGGCCCCTGTTCCGCACGGGCGAGTGCTCCGTCCTCCTCTTCCTCCCGCTCGCCCACGTCTTCGGCCGTCTGGTCCAGGTCGCGCCGATGATCGCGCCGATCAAGCTGGGCAACGTCCCCGACATCAAGAACCTCACCGACGAGCTGGCCGCCTTCCGGCCCACGCTGATCCTCGGTGTGCCGCGCGTCTTCGAGAAGGTGTACAACTCGGCGCGCGCCAAGGCGCAGGCCGACGGCAAGGGCAGGATCTTCGACCGGGCCGCCGACACGGCGATCGCGTACAGCAAGGCCCTGGACGCCCCGTCGGGCCCGTCCCTCGGCCTGAAGATCAGGCACAAGGTCTTCGACAAGCTCGTCTACGGCAAGCTCCGCACGGTCCTCGGCGGGCGCGGCGAGTACGCCATCTCCGGCGGTGCCCCGCTCGGCGGGCGGCTCGGCCACTTCTTCCGCGGCATCGGCTTCACGGTCCTGGAGGGCTACGGCCTGACCGAGTCCTGCGCGGCCACCGCCTTCAACCCCTGGGACCGGCAGAAGATCGGCACGGTCGGTCAGCCGCTGCCCGGCTCGGTGGTGCGCATCGCGGACGACGGGGAGGTGCTGCTGCACGGCGAGCACCTGTTCAAGGAGTACTGGAACAACCCGGGCGCGACCGCGGAGGCGCTGGCCGACGGCTGGTTCCACACCGGCGACATCGGCACCCTGGACGAGGACGGCTACCTGCGGATCACCGGCCGCAAGAAGGAGATCATCGTCACCGCCGGCGGCAAGAACGTCGCCCCGGCCGTCATGGAGGACCGCATCCGCGCGCACGCGCTGGTCGCGGAGTGCATGGTGGTCGGCGACGGGCGGCCGTTCGTGGGCGCGCTGGTCACCCTCGACGAGGAGTTCCTGGGCCGCTGGTGCGCGGAGCACGGGAAGCCGGCCGGCTCGACCGCGGTGTCGCTGCGCCAGGACCCGGATCTGCTGGCGACGATCCAGGACGCGATCGACGACGGGAACGCGGCGGTGTCGAAGGCGGAGTCGGTGCGGAAGTTCCGGGTGCTGGGGGCGCAGTTCACCGAGGACTCGGGGCATCTGACGCCTTCGCTGAAGCTGAAGCGGAATGTGGTGGCGAAGGACTACGCGGACGAGATCGAGGCGATCTACTCCAAGTAGGGCGCCCAAGGGTGTGCCCCCTCGTCGCCATGGGCGGGTGCGGGTTCGTCGTGGTTGCTCGCGCAGTTCCCCGCGCCCCTTGGGGCGTTGTCCTACAGCAGCGTTTTCAGCTGCTCCGCCAGCAGGTCCCAGCGCCATTTCTCCTCCACCCAGGACCTGCCCCGTTCCCCCATCCTGCGGCGGAGTTCCGGGTCGGCGAGGAGGGTGGTGACGCGGTCGGCGGACTCGTTCGGGTCGTCGCCCCGGACCACCCAGCCCGTCTCGCCGTCGAGCACCGCGTCGGGGGCGCCGCCCGAGTCCCCGGCGACGACGGGCAGGCCGGTGGCGGAGGCTTCCAGGTAGACGATGCCCAGGCCCTCCACGTCGAGGCCGCCCCGGCGGGTGCGGCAGGGCATGGCGAAGACGTCGCCGGCGCCGTAGTGGGCGGGCAGCTCGGCCCAGGGCACGGCGCCGGTGAAGTGCACGGCGGCGGCCACTCCCGTCTCGGCGGCGAGGCGGCGCAGGTCCTTCTCGTAGGGGCCGCCGCCGACGATCAGCAGGACCGCGTCGGGCTCGGCGGCCAGGATGCGGGGCAACGCGCGGATCAGGGTGTCCTGGCCCTTGCGCGGGACCAGGCGTGAGACGCAGACGACGACGGGCCGGTCGGTGAGGCCCAGGCGGGCGCGTACCTCGTCGCCGCCGCTGCCCGGGTGGAAGGTCTTCTCGTCGACGCCGGGCGGCAGCTGCACCATGCGGGCGGCGGCCTCGGGGGTCAGCGCGCCCGCGATGCGGGAGCGGGTGTACTCGCCGAGGTAGGTGATCGTGTCCGTCGACTCCCCGATCCGGCGCAGCAACTGCCGGGCGGCGGGCAGCTGGGCCCAGCCCGCCTCGTGGCCGTGGGTGGTGGCGACGAGCCGTTCGGCGCCCGCCCTGCGCAGCGCCGGGGCCATCAGGCCGAGGGGCGCCGCCGCACCGAACCACACCGACGTGCACCCGTGCTCGCGCAGCAGTCCCACCGCCCGCCGGGTCGCCCCCGGCGTCGGCAGGAGCATCGTGGTGCGGTCCCGTACGACGGTGAAGGGCTGCTCCGCGTCGAAGGCGGCGGTGGCGTCGGCGCCCTCGCGGCCCCGCTTCCAGGTGGAGGCGTAGACGACGAGGCGCTCGGGGTCCAGGCGCAGCGCCATGTTGTGCAGGAAGGCCTGGATGCCGCCCGGGCGCGGCGGGAAGTCGTTCGTCACGATCAAGGTCTTGCGCACGCCGCCGACCCTACCGAACCGGCCGCCGGTCACCCCGGCCCGGCCGTCTCCTGTGGCACGCCCCCAGGTGTCCGGGTCATCATGGCCGCATCGGCGGACAGACGGGGACGGGCGGACACGGACGGGCAGGGAGCGCGTGGAGACGAGGGACGCGGGGCGGTCACCGGCCTGGCTGCTGACGGCCTGGGGCGCCACGCGGCTGGTGCTGCTGCTGTTCGTGCTGAAGGTGCTGGTCTTCCCCGGTCCGGACGTCACGAGCGACGTGTCGGTGATCTACCGGGACTGGGCCGACGTACTGCGCACCGGAACGTTTCCGCTGGACGACGTCACCTGGCAGTACCCGCCCGCGGCGGCCCTCGCGGTCCTCTCCCCCGGCCTGCTGCCCTTCCTGGAGTACGCGACGGCCTTCTTCGTCCTGGTCTGCGTCACGGACGCCGCCGTCCTCGGGCTGCTGTGGCGGGCGGGCCGGGGGGCCGGGCGCTCGCCGCGCGGTGCGTGGGTGTGGGTGGGGGGCGTCCCGCTGCTCGGGCCCACCGTGTACGCCCGCTACGACCTGATGGTCACCGCCGTCGCGGTGGCCGCGCTGCTCGCCGCGGGCCGGCACCCCCGGGTGGCGGGGGCGCTGGCGGCGGCGGGGGCGCTGCTGAAGGTGTGGCCGGTGCTGGTGCTCGCGGGGATGCGCGGGCGCCGGCCGTGGGTGGCCGCCGCGGTGGGCGGGGCGGGGCTGGCCGCGCTGTTCGCCGTGGCGATGCCCGGGGCGTTCGCGTTCCTGACGTTCCAGCGGGAGCGGGGGACCGAGGTGGAGTCGCTGGGCTCGCTGGTCTTCCACGTGGCCCGGCACTTGGGCTGGGAGGGCCGGATGCTGCTGAACTACGGCTCGGTGGAGTTCCTGGGCCCGTACGTGGGCGCGGTCAGCACGGTCGCGCTGGCGCTGAGCGCGGTGGCGTTCGGCTGGCTGCTGCTGTGGCGGCTGAGGGCCTCGCGGTTCGCGGCGCACACGGCGGCGGACGCGGCCTTCGTGGCGGTGCTGGTGTTCACCGTGACGAGCCGGGTGCTCAGCCCGCAGTACCTGGTGTGGCTGATCGGTCTCGCGGCGGTCTGCCGGTGCTTCCGGGCGAGCCGGATGCGGGTACCGGTCGTCCTGGTGCTGGCGGCGAGTCCGCTGACGGTGCTGGAGTTCCCGGTCCTGTTCGGCGACGTCGTGGCGAGCACGCCCCTCGGCATCGCGCTGCTGTTCGTGCGCAACGGACTGCTGGTGGCCGCCGCCGTCGTCGGCGCCCGTGCCCTGTGGCGCGACACGGTGCGCCGCCGCGCCCCGGAGCCGTCCGGGAAGCCGGGGCAGCTCAGCCCAGCTCCGTCCGCAGATACTCCCGCCACCGCCGCGTGAACTCCTGCGGCGTCGTCCCCAGCACCTCGCCCATCGCGTCCTCGACGGCGCCCGCCCGCTCGTCGTGGGCGCCCACGGCGCGGTAGAGGGCGTTCAGCCGGTCCTCTCCCCACTGCGCGGCGATCATGCGGCAGGCCAGCCAGCCGCTCTCGTAGGCCCGGGCCAGCTCGTCCGCGTCGGCGGTGAAGCCGAAGTCCTCGTCGGCCGGCAGCCGGCCGGGGGTCCGCCCCTCGGAGACCCCCCGGGTCAGCTCGGGCGCGGACTGGGTGGGGGCGCGTCCGGTGCCGCGGTAGCCGACCCAGTCGGCATAGCCCTCGGAGAGCCACAGCGGGGTGGCGGAGGTGGTGTCGGACCGGGTGGCGACGTGGGTGGTCTCGTGGGTGAGCACGACCTGCTTGCCGAGGTCGCCGAGGAGCCCGTAGGCGTCGGGGTTGACGACGACCCGGTCCGCGGGGGCGTGCTCCCGGCCGCCGGTCTCCCCCGTGGTGACGGCGGCGATGCCCCGGTAGGACGAGGCGGGCGAGCCGAGCAGCCCCGCCATGCCCTCCAGCGACCGCGGGACGACCACGACGACCCGGCGGGCCCAGTCGCCGTCCCAGGCGTCGGAGACCGCGGGCACCGCCCGGTCGGCGAGGCCGGCGAAGCTCCGCAGGGCGGCGGTGGACTGCCCGACGCCGAGCACCAGGCTGTGCTCGCCCCGGACGACCTCGACCGCTCCCTGGTCCCAGGGCTGCTGGCCGGACTCCTTCGCGGGCCGGTCGGAGTCGACGGACCAGCGCCCTGCGGTGCCGTCCCGGCTCAGCCGCACCGTGCGGCCGGTGGCGACGGCGCCCCGGTCGTAGCCCTCGACGCGGTAGCGCAGCTCGACCCGGGCGGTGGCGGTGTCACCGGCGCGGTCCACCTGGTTCACGCGGTAGGACCACTCGGCCAGCGGGATCGCGCCCAGGTTGCCGAAGCCGGTCGCGGTGCCCGTGCGCGCGTAGGCGGTCGCGTCGTGGGCGAGGACGGCCGCCGCGCGCCGGTCGAGGACCCGCTGCACCTCGGCCCGCACCGGGTCGGCGCCGGTCCGGCCGCCGCAGGCCACGAGGGCGACGAGCAGCAGGCACAGCGCCACCACGGAGGAACCCGACACCCGCCTTCGACCGGCCACCTGCCCGATCGTACGGGCGGCCGGCCGCGGAGGGCACCGGTCCGGGGGCCGCGGTGGATCACACCCGGGTGACCGAGGAGACCGGCATCATGCCGACCGGGTCGTAGCGCACCGGCGCACCGGGGTAGGGCGCGTGGATCACCCGGCCGTTCCCGGCGTACATGCCGATGTGGCTGGCGTCGTCCCGGTAGGCGACCAGGTCGCCGGGTCGCGCCTCGGCCAGGGACACCCGCCGGCCGGCGCCGGACTGGGCCTGCGAGGTGCGCGGGAGGCCGACCCCGGCCTGAGCGTACGCCCACTGGGTCAGGCCCGAGCAGTCGAAGCCGGAGGGGCCGTTGGCGCCCCAGACGTACGGCTTGCCGAGCGCGGAGCGGGCGGCGGCGAAGGCGTCCGCGGCCCGGCCGGAGGCGGGAGCGGCGGCACCGGTGAGGGCGGTCAGGTCGTCGCGGCCGGAGCGGGACCCCCGGTCGTGGCCGGACCGTCCGTCGTCCGGCAGGGCGGCGAGCAGCTCGCGGGCCTTGGCGAGCTTGCGCTCCACGGTCTTCTTGTGGGCGGCGACGGCCTCGCGGCCCTTCTCCAGCTCGGTGAGCTTGCGGGCGGCCTCGGCGCGGTCCTGGGCGAGGTCGCGCATCGCCTGCTGGAGTTCCTTCAGTTCGCCCGCCTGACGGGCGGTGATCCGGTCGAGCGCGGACGCCCGGTCGAGGTAGTCGTCCGGGTCGGCGGAGAGCAGCAGCGCCAGCGTGGGGTCGATGCCGCCGGAGCGGTACTGGGCGCCGGCCAGCGAACCGAGCGCGTCCCGCATGGTGTTGACGCGCTGCTGCTGCCGGGCGATGGAGTCCTGGGCGTTCGTGACCTCCTCGCGCAGGGCGTCGGTGCGCGCGTCGGCCTTGTTGTAGGCCTCGGTCGCCCGCTCCGCCTCGGTGTGCAGCCGGTCCACCTCCGCCCGCCGGTCGTCGTGCGGGGCGGCCGTGGCCGGCACGGCGCCCAGGAGTGCGGCGGCGACGGAGAGCAGTCCGACGGCGGCGGCGGAGCCGCGGTCGAACCCGGATGGTGCAAGGCGGCGATGGGACCCCACGGGAAGCCGCACTCCTTCCGCTGGCGGACGGGGAAACGCGGCAGACAGTAACCCCGCCGCGGGGCACCATCCAACGACCGACGGGGCCGTCCAGCACGGCGCCCCGCCGCTGACGCAGGTCACCGGCGGGGCGAGGGGTCACAGGACCCCGACGTGATTCGCCCGAACGGGCGGCACGGCGGGGTCGACTTCGGGCACGGTCAGACGCGTACGCCGAACATGAACGGGCCGCCGATGGTGCTCATCGACTCGTAGCGGACGTTCGTGCCGGTGCGCGGCGCGTGCAGGACCTGGCCGTTGCCGGCGTAGAGGCCGACGTGGTGCAGGTCGTTGAAGAAGAAAACCAGGTCGCCGACCTGGAGCTGGCTCATCGAGGAGATGCGGGTGCCGGCGCCGGTCTGGGCCTGGGAGGTGCGCGGGATGGAGACACCGGCCTGGGCGTAGGCCCACTGGGTCAGGCCCGAGCAGTCGAAGCGGGACGGGCCCGTGGCACCGTAGGAGTAGGGCGTGCCTATCTTGCCCTGCGCGGCGGCGAAGGCGGCGCCGGCCCGGCCGGAGGCGGGGGTGCCGGTGCCGCCGGAGAGCTGCTGGCGCTCGTTGCCGCGGGTGGCGCGCTGGGCATCCTCGGCCGCGAGGTCGGCCTTCTCCTGCGCGGTGAGGGTGTTGAGCAGCTTCTGCGCGGAGGAGAGCTTGCCCTGGACTTCCTTCTTCTTCTCGCCCAGTTCGGCGCGGGTGGCGGAGAGGTCCTTGAGCTTCCCGGACGCCTCCTGGCGCTGCTGGGCCAGGTCGCGCTGCTTGACCTGGATCTTCTTCAGCGCCTCGACCTGCTGACCGCTCAGCTGGTCGAGGGTGGAGGCCTTGTCCAGGTAGTCGTCCGGGTCGGCGGACAGGAAGAGCTGGAGGGAGGGATCGATGCCACCGGAGCGGTACTGGGCGCTCGCCATCGAACCGAGGCCGTCGCGCAGCTCGTTGAGCTCCTCCTGGCCGCGGGCGACGTTGTCCTGGATGGTGGAGACCTCCTTCTCGAGCTTCTCCTGCTTCTCCTTGGCGCCGTTGTACTTCTCGGTGGCCTGCTCGGCCTCGTCGTAGAGCTTGTCGACCTTGGCCTTGACCTCGTCCTTGCTCGGCTTCTCGCTCGGCGCGGCGTTGGCGGCCTGGGAGCTGAGAGCGACGGCGGCGGCGGCAGCGGAGGTCAGCACGGTGACGCGCAGGCGGCTCGGCTGCTTGGGACGACGGTGGGACGCCACGGAGACGAGCTCCTTCTTGAGAGGGATCACCCGTTCGAGGGTTCGAAGGGTGACCATAGTGACCCACTCGTGATCATTCAAATCCCCCGCCGAAAAAATCACGGTTGCACGCTGCGTTCTTTGCCACAACTCACCTGCAGTGACCTCCGCCTGACACTACGTTGCGCAACGACTCCGTCAATTCGGGTATACGGCACCTACGTTGCGGTTGGTGCGGAAGTGAAGGAGGGGCTAGGAAAGCCGCTTGAGGAGCACTACGGACGCCACCGGGCGGGCGCCGGCGCGGGCCACGCCGTCGGCCACCTCGCGGTCGGTGGAGACGACGATGACGGGTCGGCCCGGCGGCTCGGCCCGCACCAGTTGACGGATCAGCTCGTCGGCGGTGACACCGGGCTTGGAGAACAGCACCCGCACCCCGCGCGGCGGTGCGAGCAGTACGGGTGCCACCAGTTCGGCGCCGTCGAAGACGCAGGTCATCTCGGCGCCGGTCTGCGCGGCGAGCTGGGAGAGCTGGCCGAGCAGCCGCAACCGCTGCTTCTCCAGCGGCATCTGCGGATAGCCGGTCTTGGTGACGTTGTAGCCGTCGACGACCAGGTGCGCCTGGGGCAGCGCCAGCAACTGGTCGAGGATCGCCGGGTCGTTCTCGGACAGGGCCCGGTTGGCGATGTCCTTGGGCGTCATCCGGCCGGGTTCGACCGCGTCCACGGTCTCGGCGGGCCGCACGGACACCGGGGGCAGCGCCAGTTCGCGGCGCAGCCCCTGGGTGGCGTCGAGGAGGGTGTCCAGGAGCAGCCGTACGCGCATGTCCTCGACGCTGCGCCCCTCGCGGGCCGCCTTGCGGGTGGCCTCCAGGGCGGCCTCCGCCTCCCCGAGGCGGGTCTTGAGCCGCCGGGTCTCGCTCTCGGCGGCGGACACCTGGGTGTGGCCCTCGGTGCGGACGGCGTCCATCTCGGCCTGGACCTTGCGCAGCGCCGCCTCGCCGCGCTTGACGTCGCTGAGGGCGGAGCGCAGTTTGCGGTGCAGGGACTCGGTCTCCCGCTTCGCCGAGTCCAGCTCGGCGCGCAGCCGCTCGGTCTCGGTCCTGGTGTGCTCCCGGGCCCGGGCCAGCTCCTCGTGCAGCCGCTCCAGCTCCGCGCGGCTCTCCTCGTCGGCGCGCTCGGCGTCCGCGCGCTGCGCCTCCTCGCCGGCGGCGGTCACCAGCTTCACCCAGCCGTGCGGGCGCAGCACATAGGCGGCGGCGGCCACGTCGAGCGGGTCGGCGGCGGGGGGCGGGGAGCCTGAGTCCAGGGCGCCGGCCAGTTCCGGCTGGGCGTCCCGGAACTTCTCGCCGATGCGCTGCCGGAAGAGCGGGTCGCTCTCCACGGCGGCGGCCATGGCGTTGCCGGCGAACTTGGCGCGGCGGTTCGGGGCGAACCTGGCGTACTGCCTGAGCTGCGCTGGCAGCTCGCCGAGGGTGAGTGAGCCGAAGCCGTCGGACACGATCTGCACGACCCGGCGGCGCACGCCGTCGGGCAGCGGGCGGTCGAGCACCTCAGCGGCGCCGTCGTCCGGCCCCCCGCCGTGCGTCTCCACCATCCGTCACCCCAATGTCTCCGAGCGATCCCGGGCCGGAATCGCCTTGTGCGGGGCCGCTCCGCTCAGGAGGCGGCACCCGGCCTGTCCACGAGTTCCACCTGGTCCACGGCGTTGCACCAGCGGCACCGCACCGACTCGATGGTCTCACTGAGCACCTCGCGCTCCTCCACCTCCGGCTCACCGGCCAGGTCGAGGTGCACGTACTCGACGACCTTCGAGGCCCGGGTCACGTCGAAGCGGGTGAGGTTGCCGCAGAGGGTGCAGCGCCACCGCGTCGTGTCGGTCGGCAGGGGAACCGTCATCGTGGCTGTTCGCTCTCTTCCGGTGTCGGTGACGCGCCGGGCTCCCCCGGTGCGTGTGGCTCGTAACCCTACGGCCTGGCGGGTACCCGACGCCCGCGTGTCCACGGCGGCGAGGCACTATGGGGGCTCGCGCCCGTTACGTCATGCTCTGTGTCCATGATCAGCGACTGGAGCAGGGCGGCCCGCAGAGCACGGGAAACGGTCGGAAGGCCCGGCAGGGGCCGCGCCGCGCGCGGCCGGGGGGCGCCGGTGACGTACGCGCTGATCACGCTCTGCTGCCTGTTGTTCCTGATCAGCCCGGCGGCGGGCCTCAATCCGGGGTACGGCACCGGGGAGGAGCTGCTCGCCGCGCAGCGCGCCTACTTCCGGCGCTGGGGCGTGATCCCCGCAGAACTGTTCGAGGACTCCCCCGGTTCCGCCCTGACCCCGGCCACGGCGCTGTTCGTCCACGGCAGCTGGGTGCACCTGCTGGGCAACATGCTCTTCCTCTACGTCTTCGGCGCGATGACCGAGGAGCGGATGGGCCGGCTCCAGTTCGCCCTGTTCTACCTGGGCTGCGGCTACCTGGCGCTGCTCGGCTACGCGGGCGCCAACGCGCACTCCCAGCAGTCCCTGGTCGGCGCCTCGGGCGCGATCTCCGCGGTCCTCGGCGCGTTCCTGTTCCTCTTCCCGCGGGCCCGGGTGACCAGCCTCCTGCCGTTCCTCTTCTTCGTGCCGCTGCGCTTCCCGGCGTGGGTCGTGCTGCCGTTCTGGGTGACCCTGCAGTGGATGGCGGCGGGGCGGGCCGGCGACGGTCCCGGGGTGGCGTACCTCGCCCACCTGGTGGGCTTCGCGCTGGGCTTCGCCTTCGCCTGGGTGCGGTTCGGGCGTACGACTAGAGTTGGTGGCGTTCCAGTGGCGGCGCCCGAGGGAGAGAACCAGCCGTGATCAGCGCGATCGTCCTCATCAAGACCAGCGTGGACCGCATTCCCGAGATCGCGGAGCAGATCGCCGCGCTGGAGAACGTCAGCGAGGTCTTCTCCGTCACCGGCACCTACGACCTGATCGCCATGGTGCGGGTGAACGAGCACGAGGACCTGGCCGAGGTCATCCCCGGCCGGATCAGCAAGATCCCGGGCGTCGAGGGCACGGACACCCACGTCGCGTTCCGCACGTACTCCCAGCACGACCTGGAGGCGGCCTTCGCGATCGGCCTGGACAACTGAGACGCCGGCGCGTGCGGCACGAGGGACTGCGCGACCAGCCACCACGGCGCCGCGGACGACCGACGGGCCAGGGCACCGGATGAAGAGTTCTTCATCCGGTACTCATCCGGCCCGCCGGACACCTCGCGCAGAATCCACGGCATGGTCTTCTCCCGCCGGATGGCGGCCCTCGCGGCCGTCGTCCTGATCCCGCTCGGCATCGCCGCGACCAGTTTCGCCCTGACCGACAGCCCGCAGGAGCCCAGGGTCCCGGCCAGGGTGGAGCTGGAGAGCGGCTCCCCCACTCCGCGACCGGCCCCCTCCTCGCCCGAGCCGACGCCCAGCGACCAGGTGGTGACGCGGCCGCCGGTCACCGACGGCCCTTCGGATGACGACGATGACGACGACCGGGGCGGGGACGCCGACGACGGCCCCGGCGAAGGGTGAGCGCGAGCGCCGCCGGGTCTCGGCCCGGGTCCGGATCCTGCTGTGGCTGCTCCTCGTGATGGCGGTCGCGCTGGCCTCGGTGGCGGCGACCACCCGCTCGATCCTGCTGCGCGACACCGACCAGCGGATCAACGGCCTGCTCGCGCAGGAGGCGGGCGAGTTCGCCAACTTCGAGGAGCAGGGCTTCGATCCGGAGACGGGCCGCCCGTTCACGGACCCGGGCCGGCTGCTGCGGGTGTTCCTGGAGCGGCAGTACGCCGACCTGGACGAGGAACTCGTCGGCCTGGTCGGCGAGGTGGGCAGCAGACCCACGCAGATCATCCAGCAGCGCGAGATCCCGGTCGGCCGGCCCCTGCACGAGGACGCCGGCGCCCGACGCCGCATCCACGCCTCCCCGGACTCCACCGGCACCCTGCGCCGGCCCGAGGGCGAGATCCGCTGGGCCAAGGTCACCGTGGCCCGCTACGGCGGGGAACCGGCGGCCGCCTTCGTGGTCGCCTTCCACCCGGGCCGCGAACAGGCCCGCGCGGACGAGGTGTTCCGCGTGCTGCTCGCCATCTCCGGCGTCGCCCTGCTGATGACCACCGGCATCGCCTGGGTGGTCGCGGGGCGGATCCTCAAACCCGTACGGCTGGTGCGCACGACCGCCGCCCAGCTCACCGAGCAGGACCTGACCCGGCGCATCCCGGTGCACGGCCACGACGACGTGGCGGCGCTCGCCGGGACGTTCAACGCCATGCTGGACCGGCTGGAGCGGGCCTTCGCCACCCAGCGCCGCTTCGTCGACGACGCGGGCCACGAGCTGCGCACCCCGATCACCATCGTGCGCGGCCACCTGGAGCTGATGGGCGACGATCCGGCGGAGCGCGAGGAGACCGTCCGCCTCGTCACCGACGAACTGGACCGGATGAGCCGCATAGTCGAGGACCTGCTGCTGCTCGCCAGGGCGGAACGCCCCGACTTCGTCACGCCCGAGCCGGTGCAGCTGGCCGAACTCACCGCCGACGTCTACGTCAAGGCCCGCACCCTCGGCGAGCGGGAGTGGGTGCTGGACGGGGTCGCCGACCGGGAGGTCCACCTCGACCCCCAGCGGATCACGCAGGCCATGGTGCAGCTCGCGCAGAACGCCGTGCAGCACACCACCGCGGGCCAGCGGGTCCGCATCGGCTCCCGCGCCGACGGCCCGCGCGTCGAGCTGTACGTCGCCGACTCCGGGCCCGGCGTCCAGCCGCAGGACGCCGAGGTGGTCTTCGAGCGGTTCCGGCGCGGCACGGCCCGGCGCGGGGTGCGCGGCACGGGCGCCGGGCTCGGCCTGTCCATCGTCAGGGCGATCGCGGAGGGCCACGGCGGCCGGGTCGACCTGCGCGCCACCGAGGGCGGCGGCGCCACCTTCGTACTCACCCTGGACCGAACCCGACGCGGCACGGAAGAGGCTCCCGCATGAACCGCATCCTCATCGTCGAGGACGAGGAGCGCATCGCCTCCTTCGTCGAGAAGGGCCTGCGCGCCAACGGCTTCACCACCACCGCGGTGGCCGACGGCGACTTGGCCCACGAGTACGCCCTCACCGGCCGCTTCGACCTGGTCGTCCTGGACATCGGGCTGCCCGGCCGGGACGGCTTCACGGTCCTGCGCGAGCTGCGCGAGTCCCGGGTGACGACCCCGGTGATCGTGCTGACGGCGCGGGACTCGGTACGGGACACCGTGGCCGGGCTGGAGGGCGGCGCCGACGACTGGATGACCAAACCGTTCCGCTTCGAGGAACTGCTCGCCCGGGTCCGGCTGCGGCTGCGCACGGCGGCCCGGGCGCCGGAGGTGACCGTGCTGCGGTCGGGGTCGCTCAGCCTCGACCTGCGCACCCGCCGGGCCCGCGCCGAGGGCCGCACCGTGGACCTGACGGCCCGTGAGTTCGTGCTCCTGGAGCTGTTCCTGCGCCACCCGGGGCAGGTGCTGTCCCGCGAGCAGATCCTGTCGCACGTGTGGGGCTACGACTTCGACCCGGGCTCCAACATCGTGGACGTGTACGTGCGGGCGCTGCGCAAGAAGCTCGGGCCGCAGCGGGTGGAGACCGTGCGCGGGATGGGGTACCGGCTGCCGACCTGGTGACTCCTCCTTCACCGGGTGAGATTTCCTTCATGTGACGCTCATGGGGGGCTCACCGCCCCCGTGGACGCTCGACGACGTGACGTTGAACCTCCGCCTCGCGGCGGCCCTGTGCGTGGCGCTGTCCCTGTGCGCGCTGCTGGCGTTCCCCGCGGGCTTCCCGGCGCCGGGCGGCGACGCGCGCCTGACGCTCGCCGTGTTCGCGCTGGCCACCTGCGCCTGGATCGGTACGCCGATCGACGACACGTACATCGCGCTGGGCGCCGGACTCGCGCTGACCGCGACCGGGGTGATCAGCAGCGACACCCTCTTCGGCACCCTCGGGGACGCCACGGTGTGGCTGCTGATCTGCGCGTTCGTACTGGCGGCGGCGGTGGCGCGGACCGGGCTCGCGGGGCGGGCGGCGGTGTTCCTGGTGGGCGGGGCCCGCACGGTGCGGCAGCTGGTCCACCTGACGACGGCCGCGCTGGTGGTCACGGCGTTCGCGGTGCCGGCCACCTCGGGCCGGGCGGCGCTCGCGCTGCCGGTGTTCCTCGCCCTCGCCCACGCGCTCGCCGCCCGCAAGCGGCTGGTCGTGATGCTCGCGCTGCTGTTTCCGACCGTGATCCTGCTGTCGGCGGTGGCGACCCTGATCGGCGCGGGTGCGCATCTGATCACCGTGTCGGTGCTGTGGGAGGCGACCGGGGAGCGGATCGGTTTCACGCGGTGGCTGCTGCTCGGGCTGCCGCTGGCGGTCGCCTCCTCGCACCTCGCGGCGGAGGCGGTCCTGCTGACGACCACGCGGCGCGCGGACCGCGCGGGCCCGGTCCGCATCACCGCCGAGGAGATACAGCGGCACAGCGAACGCCCGGTCACCGGCCCGTGGGCGCAGGCGGAGAAGCGCTGTGCGCTGCTGCTCGCCACGGTGGTGGCCCTGTGGTGCAGCGAGCCCCTGCACCACGTCTCCCCCGCGGTGGTGGCGCTGATCGGCGCGGTCGTCGCCTCCTCTCCCGCGCTGGGCACCGTACGGCTCAAGGACGCGTTGAAGACCGTCCCGTGGTCGCTGCTGCTGTTCATGGCGGCCACGATGGCGATGGGCGTCGCGCTCGCCGACTCGGGCGCGGCGCGGTGGCTGGTGTCGGGTCTGCCCGCCGACGTCACCCCGGCCGTCTTCCTCGCCGCGGTGGTCGCGGTGAGCACGGCGGCCCACCTGGTCCTGCAGTCCCGCTCGGCCCGCTCCTCCGTCCTGGTGCCGCTGGTGATCGCCGCGGCCGCGGGCGCCGGGGTCAACCCGGTCGCCGCCGCGCTCGCCTCCACGGCGGCGGCCGGGTTCTGCCACACGCTCCCGGCCTCCGCCAAGCCGGTGACGCTCTTCTCCGACGTCCCCGGCGTCCCCACCTACACCCCGCGCGACCTGCTGCGGCTGTCGGCCGTCCTGGCCCCGCTGACCGCCGCGCTCGTGCTGTTCTTCGCCGCCGCCGTCTGGCCGCTGCTCGGCGTACCCGTGACCCGCTGAAGGAGCCCCCCATGTCCTGTGTGCTGAACCGAGTCGTCGTGGCTCCCAGCGGTTTCAAGGAGTCCCTGTCCGCCCAGGCCGCCGCCGACGCCATCGCCGCGGGCGTCCGCCGGGTCCTGCCCGACGCCGAGATCGACCGGATCCCGCTGGTCGACGGCGGTGAGGGCACGGCCGTCGCGCTGGCGTCCGCGACCGGCGGGCGGCTGGTGGCACTGGCCGCCACCGGTCCGGTGGGCGAGCCCGTCGGCACCCACTTCGCGCTGCTCGGCGCCCGGCAGGACACGGCGGTGGTGGAGATGGCGGCCGTGGCGGGCCTCTCCCTGGTCCCCCGCGCCCTGCGCGACCCCGGCGCCACGACCACGTACGGCGTCGGCGAGCTGATCCGTGCCGCGCTCGACACCGGGGTGCGGCGCGTGCTGGTCGGCTGCGGCGACTCGGGCACCTCCGACGGGGGCGCGGGCGCGCTGCGGGCGCTCGGGGCCCGGCTGCTGGACGCGGACGGCTTCGAACTCCCGCCCGGCGGCCGGGAACTGGTCCGCCTCGCCCGCGTCGACCCGTCCGGCCTGGACGGGCGGCTGGCGGACACCGAACTGCTCGTCGCCTGCAACCCGTACAACGTGCTGTGCGGCGAGCGGGGCGTGGCCCGGGTGTTCGGCCCGCAGAAGGGGGCGACACCCGCGCAGGTCGAGGAGTTGTCGGCCGGGCTGGAGAACTGGGCGCGCGTCCTCACCCGCGACCTCGGTGTCGTCGGCACCGAGCTGCGTGACGCCCCGGGCACCGGTGCCTCCGGCGGTCTCGGCGCCGGTCTCGCCGCCGTCGGGGCCCGGCTGCTGCCCCGCTTCGACGTGCTCCTGGACCACCTCGGTCTGGACGCCCGCCTCGCCCGCGCCGACCTGGTGCTGACCGCCGAGGGCGCCCTGGACCGCCAGACGCCGCGCGGCAAGGTCCCGGCCGAGGTGGCCCGCCGCGCCAAACTGCACGGCCGGCCCGTCCTCGCCCTGGCCGGCACGCTCGGCGAGGGCGCGCACGACGTGCCGGGCGTGGACGCCTGCCACGGGATCATGCCGGCGCCCATGGCCCTGGCCGACGCGCTGGCGCGCGCCGCCGAGCTGCTCACGGACGCCACGGAACGGGCGCTGCGGATGGTGCTGCTGGGGTCGCGGCTGCCGGGCCGGGCCGCCGCTCAGGCCGCGTCGGAGGCGGAGGCGAGGGCGGCGGTGTCGGCGGAGGTCGTGTCGGGCACGCAGCGCCCGTCCTCGGTGCGGTAGTTCCAGCGGGCGCCGTCGCTCACCAGCTCCCTGACGGCGCCCACGAACCGCTCGACGTGCTCGTCCGGGGTGCCCGCGCCGAAGCTCACGCGGACGGCGTTGAGGGACTTCTCCCCGGGTGCCGCCTCGGGGGCCCCGCACTCGCCCTGCGTCTGCGGGTCGCTGCCGAGCAGGGTGCGCAGCAGCGGGTGGGCGCAGAAGAGACCGTCGCGCACGCCGATGCCGTACTCGGCGGAGAGGGCGGCGGCGAAGTGGGAGCTGTTCCAGCCCTCGACGACGAAGGAGAGCACCCCGACGCGGGGCGCGTCGTCGCCGAACAGGGACAGGACGCGCACCTCGGGCACCTCGGCGAGGCCCTCGCGGACCTTGCCGATCAGGTACTCCTCGCGGGCGACCAGCGTGTCGAACCCGGCCTCGGTGAGCGCCTTGCAGGCGGAGGCGATCGCGTAGGCGCCGATGACGTTGGGCGACCCCGCCTCGTGCCGGGCGGCGTTCTCGTGCCAGCGCACGTCCACGCTGCCGTCCGCGCGCCGGGTGACGCTGCGGCTGGCGCCGCCGCCGGCGAGGTACGGCTCGGCCTCGCGCAGCCAGTCGGCCCGCCCGGCCAGCACGCCGGAGCCGAACGGGGCGTACAGCTTGTGTCCGGAGAAGGCGACCCAGTCCACGTCCAGGTCGGCCACGGAGACGGGGTGGTGCGGGGCGAGCTGGGCGGCGTCCAGCACGATCCGGGCACCGTGCGCGTGGGCGGCGGCGGCCAGTTCACGCACCGGCCACAGCTCGCCGGTGACGTTGGAGGCGCCGGTGACGCAGACCAGGGCGGGCCCGTACGGCTCGCGGGCGGCGAGGGCGCGCTCCAGGGTCTCGACGGCCTCGGCGGGCGTGCGCGGGGCGTCCAGGCAGGTCACGTCCGCGTCCCGCCAGGGCAGCAGCGAGGCGTGGTGCTCGGTCTCGAAGACGAAGACCCGGCATCCGGCGGGCAGGGCGCCTGCGAGCAGGTTGAGGGAGTCGGTGGTGGAGCGGGTGAAGACGACCTGGTCGTCGTCGCGGCAGCCGAGGAAGCCGGCGACGGTCCCGCGGGCGTTCTCGAACAGGTCGGTGGACAGCTGCGAGAGGTACCCGGCACCCCGGTGGACGCTGCCGTAGTACGGGGCGTAGGCGGCGACGTCGTCCCAGACCCGCTGGAGCGCGGGCGCGCTGGCGGCGTAGTCGAGCGCGGCGTAGGCGACCTCGCCGCCGGTGACGAGCGGGACGGTGACGTCGCGGCCGAGAACGGGCAGCGGGGTGGCGACAGCGGTGGGTACGGACATGGCGGACTCCCGTGAGGACCAGCGCGCGGCAGGGCGCTGTGAAGTGAAGAGAAGAAGGCTGCGTGCGGAGGCGGGGCTCTGCGGCCCTATCGCATTCGCTGGTTCACGGGAGACTCCCTCGGACGACCCAGGACCCCTGGACCCACACTCTTCGAAAGCGTGCGAGGGGTCCGCGCTTGCCGCGGACCTTGCTGTCCACGACCTGGTCTTCACCCGGGGCACCCCGCCACGGACGGAGGGTTGCCGGACAGTCGGCCGGGGCCTCATGACTGTCACTCATGACCTGTCGGAAAATCTAGGGCAAGTGATCGGCGTCCCGCAACCCGGGTCCGGATCGCGGGACGCACGTCACAGCGGAGCGCTCCTACGCGTGGCTGGCGGCCACCCAGCGGTCCAGGGCGCGCTTGGCGGCGCCCGAGTCGATCGCCTCGGCCGCCCGGTCCATGCCGGTCCGCAGCCGCTCGGCCAGGGTCCCCCCGCCGGGGTTCAGGGCCTCCAGGGCGGCCGCCGAGTTCAGCAGTACCGCGTCCCGTACCGGGCCCTGCTCGCCGGCCAGCAGACGGCGGGCCACGTCGGCGTTGTAGGACGCGTCGGCGCCGCGCAGGGCCTCCACCGGCACCAGGTCGATGCCGACGTCGCGGGGGTCGAAGACCTCCTCGGTCACCGCGCCGTCGCGCACGACCCAGACCCGGGACGTGGCGGTCGTGGTCAGTTCGTCGAGGCCGTCGTCACCGCGGAAGACCAGGGACGAGTGGCCGCGCTCGGCGAAGACACCGGCGATGATCGGGGCCATCCGGGCGTGGGCCACCCCGATCGCCTGGGCCTTCACCCGGGCGGGGTTGGTCAGCGGGCCCAGGAAGTTGAACACCGTGCGGATGCCGAGCTGGCCGCGGGCGGCCGCCACGTGGCGCAGCGCCGGGTGGAACTTCACGGCGAAGCAGAAGGTGATGCCCGCCTCCTCGGCGACCTCCGCCACCCGCCTCGGCGTCAGCTCCAGGTTGACCCCGAGCTTCTCCAGGACGTCGGAGGCGCCGGAGGCCGAGGAGGCGGCCCGGTTGCCGTGCTTGACGACCTTCGCCCCGGTGCCGGCCACGACGATCGCCGACATGGTGGAGATGTTGACCGTCTTGGCGCCGTCGCCGCCGGTGCCGACGATGTCGACGGTCTCCCCCGGCACCTCGATCACGTTGGCGTGGGAGTACATCGTCCGGACCAGACCGGAGAGTTCCTCGACGGTCTCCCCCTTGAACCTCAGGCCCACCGCGAACCCGGCGATCTGCGCGTCGGTCGCCTCGCCGCGCATGATGACGTCCAGCGCCCACGCGGTGTCGTCCGCGGACAGGTCCCGGCCGTCCAGCAGCTTGTTCAGCACGGTGGGCCAGGAGCGGCCCGCCGCGATGTCGCCTCCAGCGGGGGTCACAGCGCTCATGAGCCGCTCCTGTGTGTGTGAAGCACGGAAAGGTGTGCGGTCCCCACCCTATCCAGCCCCGGACAGGGCGAAGGGCCCCGTCCGAGGAACGGACGGGGCCCTTCGACCGTGGTGTGGCGACGCTGGAGGGTCAGTGGTGGCCGTGGCCGCTCGTGATCTCCTTGTACTCCTCGACGGTCGGCTTCGGAATCTGCGACTCCTCGCCGTAGTACGCCTCGCTGAGCTTGGCGCGGAGCTTCTCCGTGCTCTTCGGCTTGCGCTCGACACCGTTCTCGTCGACCGTGGGGCCGATCTCGGCCGGCGTGTACTGCTCGTGCGCCGTGAGCGTGTGCAGCTGCTCCTGGCTGAGCGGCTCGTGCACCTCGATGAACTCACCGTGCGGCAGGCGCTTGATGATGCCCGACTCGCGGCCGTGCAGCACCTTCTCCTTGTCCCGGCGCTGGAGGCCGAGGCAGATCCGCTTGGTGGCGATGAACGCCAGGACCGGGCCGACGAAGAACGCGATGCGGACGAACCAGGTGATCGCGTTGATCGACAGGTGGAAGTGCGTGGCCCACAGGTCGTTGCCGCCGCCGATCAGCAGCACGAAGTAGACGGTCAGCCAGGCGACACCGAAGGCCGTACGCGTCGGGGCGTTGCGCGGGCGGTCCAGGATGTGGTGCTCGCGCTTGTCCCCGGTGACCCAGGACTCGACGAACGGGTAGACCGCGATCGCCACCAGCACCAGCGGGAAGATCATCAGCGGGATCAGTACGCCCAGGACCAGGGTGTGGCCCCAGAGGTTGATCTCCCAGCCAGGCATCACCCGGATCAGGCCCTCGGAGAAGCCCATGTACCAGTCGGGCTGGGCGCCGGTGGAGACCTGGTCCGGCCGGTAGGGGCCGATGGCCCAGATCGGGTTGATCGTGGCGATGGCCGACACGGCGGCGATCACACCGAAGACCAGGAAGAAGAAGCCTCCGGCCTTCGCCATGTACACCGGCAGCAGCGGCATGCCGACGACGTTCTTGTTGGTCTTGCCGGGGCCCGCGAACTGCGTGTGCTTGTGGTAGAAGACCAGGATCAGGTGGCCGACCACCAGGCCGAGCATGATGCCCGGCAGCAGCAGGATGTGGACCGAGTAGAACCGCGCCACGAAGTCGTGGCCGGGGAACTCGCCGCCGAAGAGGAAGAACGAGATGTACGTGCCGACGATCGGCACGGACAGGATCGCGCCCTCCATGAAGCGGATGCCGGTGCCCGAGAGCAGGTCGTCCGGGAGCGAGTAACCGGTGAAGCCGGTGAACATGCCGAGGACGAGCAGCAGGAAGCCGAACAGCCAGTTGATCTCACGCGGCTTGCGGAACGCGCCGGTGAAGAACACGCGCATCATGTGCACGAACATGCCGGCCAGGAAGATCAGCGCGGCCCAGTGGTGGATCTGCCGGATGAGCAGACCGCCGCGGACGTCGAAGCTGATGTCCAGAGTCGAGGCGTACGCCTCACTCATCATCTGGCCCTGCATGGGCACGTACGAGCCGTGGTAGGTGACCTCGGCCATCGACGGGTGGAAGAACAGCGTCAGGTACACACCCGTGAGGATGATGATGATGAAGCTGTAGAGGCAGACCTCACCCAGCATGAACGACCAGTGGTCGGGGAAGATCTTGCGCATGTTGGCCTTGGCCAGGGAGTAGATCCCCAGCCGGCCGTCGGCCCAGTCGGCGACGCGCTCGCCGGCCGGTGCCTTCCCGCGTGAGCGGGGCGCTTCGTTGGCTGCAGTACTCATCCGCGCTCCCAGAATGCAGGACCGACGGGCTCATCGAAGTCGCCGAGCGCTTCGAGGTAACCCTCGTCGTTCACACCGATGCGCAGCTGCGGCAGGGCGTGACCGGCGGGACCGAAGATGACCCGGGCTCCGTCGGCAAGGTCGAAGGTGGACTGGTGGCAGGGGCAGAGCGCGTGGTGCGTCTGCTGCTCGTACAGGGAGATCGGGCAACCGACGTGGGTGCAGATCTTCGAGTACGCCACGATGCCCTCGTGCGACCACTCGAGCTCGCGCTTGTCCTTGATGGAGTCCGGCTCGAGCCGGATGATCATCAGGGCCGCCTTGGCGATCTCGTTCTGGAAGTCCTCGTCGTGCTCCTCCAGGCCCTCGGGCATGGCGAAGGTGAGCGAGCCCACCGCGACGTCGGAAGGACGCAGCGGCTCGTTGGTGTTCATGTTGACGAGGAGCTTGCCCTTGGACCACAGGGTGTGGCGGAGCTTGGTCCCGGGCATCGGGCCGAGGTCCCGCAGCAGGACGACACCGGAGAGCGGCACCAGGGTGAGCGCGCCCAGCATCGTGTTGCGGATCAGCTTGCGGCGCCCGATGACGGACTCCTTGGCACCCTGCTTGAAGTCCGCGTGGACCTTGGCACGGGTCTCGGGAGACGCCTCGATCGGGTGGCGCTCGTCGGCGACCTCCTCGTCGGACATCAGGGTGCGGGCCCAGTGGACCGCGCCCGCGCCGATCGCGAACAGCGCGACGCCGAGCGTCATGCCGAGCGCGAAGTTCAGCGCACTGATGTGACCGAGCGGGAAGATGTAGACCGACTTGTCGACGTCGATCGCCACGAACGAGGCGATGAAGCCGATGGTGGCCAGCATCGACAGCGTGAACAGCAGGGCGACCGTGCGCTCGGACCGCTTGGCGGCCTGCTCGTCGACGTCCTGGATCCGGTGCTCGTGGGGCGGCAGCCCCGGGTCGGCGAACGGGTGCTGCTCGTCCGCGGGCCGGGCAGCCGGGCCGCGCGGGTGGTCCTGCTCTGCCGGCAGGTTCTCTTCTGGAATGTCTTGGCTACTCATGACTTCCTGGCCTTTGCGGTCCGAGCGGCGACCCAGACGGCGACGGCGATCAGCACGCCCAGCCCGAACACCCAGGCGAACAGACCCTCACTGACGGGGCCGAGTCCACCGAGGCTGAGACCGCCGGGGCTCTCGGTCTCGTCGCCGTTGACCGCGTCCAGGTAGGCGATGATGTCCTTCTTGTTCTGCTCCGACAGCGTGGTGTCGGGGAACGAGGGCATGTTCTGCGGGCCGGTCTGCATGGCCTCGTAGATGTGCTTCGGGTCGACACCCTCGAGGCTCGGCGCGTACTTGCCGTGCGTCAGGGCGCCACCCTTGCCGGTGAAGTTGTGGCACTGCGCGCAGTTGGTGCGGAACAGCTCACCGCCCTTGGCGATGTCAGCGCCCTCGGGACCGTACTTCTCCTCCGAGGGGATGGCCGGACCGGCACCCAGCGAGGCGATGTAGGCCGCGAGCTGGTCGATCTCCGCCTGGGAGTAGATGACCTTCTTCTTGGGAACCTGCGCGCCGGGCTGCTGGGCCGGCATACGGCCGGTGCCGACCTGGAAGTCGACGGCGGCAGCGCCCACGCCGACCAGGCTCGGACCGTCGGTGGTGCCCTGACCTCCGGTGCCGTGGCAGCTGGCACAGCCGACGGCGTAGAGCTTCTTGCCCTCGTCGATGGCGAGGGACTGGGCGGTTTCATCGGCCTGCGCCTTGCTCGCGGGTGCGAACGCGGCGTACAGCCCCCCTGTGCATGCCAGCGCGAGGAGTAGGACGACGAGTGCCGCCAGCGGATGGCGTCGTCGTGCGGAGAGCTTTTTCACGGATTACCCCGGTGTCAGGATCTTCTGCGTCGATGCTGTCGATGCTTCTGGTGTTGCGCGGGTGCGCGCCGCGACTACTTGATCAGGTAGATCGTGGCGAACAGGCCGATCCAGACCACATCGACGAAGTGCCAGTAGTAGGACACGACGATGGCGGCGGTCGCCTGCTCGTGGGTGAACCTCCGGGCCGCGTAGGTGCGGCCGAGGACCAGCAGGAAGGCGATCAGGCCGCCCGTCACGTGCAGTCCGTGGAAGCCGGTGGTCAGGTAGAACGCCGAGCCGTACGGGTCCGACGAGAGCGAGATGCCCTCGTGCTTGACCAGCTCGGTGTACTCGAACACCTGACCGCCGATGAAGATCGCACCCATCACGAAGGTGACGATGAACCACATCCGGAGCTTCTTCACGTCACCGCGCTCGGCCGCGAACACGCCGAGCTGGCAGGTGAGGGAGGAGAGCACCAGGATCGTGGTGTTCGTCGCGGAGAACGGAATGTTCAGCGCGTCGGCCTTCTCGGACCAGAAGTCCGGGCCGGTCACCGATCGCAGGGTGAAGTACATCGCGAAGAGGGCCGCGAAGAACATCAGCTCGGAACTCAACCAGATGATGGTTCCGACGCTGGTGAGGTTCGGCCGGTTGACCGACGGGTGCGCGTGCCCGGTTTCTACTGTCGTTGCTGTCGCCACGACCGACATTATGTCGGTCGCTTATCCCGCCCTCACCCCGGGGGGTGCCGTTCGGAGTGTTCCCCCTGTCTGGACTGCCCGTATGGCCCATCGAACGGGCCGTCGAAGCCGTGTCCGAACCAGTGCTGACGGGGCGTTCGAGGGAGTAGCATCCGGCCCAACGGGCTACGACAGCCTTCCGGTCTTCACCGCGTATCGGAGGAAGCATGCAGGCGACCGCCACGGTGCTGGTCTACAGCGACGACTCCAACACCCGCGAACAGGTGCGGCTCGCGACCGGCCGCCGGCCGGCTCCGGACGTGCCGGTGGTCGAGTTCGTGGAGTGCGCCACCCCGGCCGCGGTGCTCAAGGAGCTGGACCGGGGCGGGATCGACGTCTGCGTCCTGGACGGCGAGGCCGTGCCCATGGGGGGCATGGGCCTGTGCCGCCAGATCAAGGACGAGGTCTTCCAGTCCCCGCCGGTGCTGCTGCTCATCGCGCGGCCGCAGGACGCGTGGCTGGCGACCTGGAGCCGGGCGGAGGCGGCTGTGACGCTGCCGGTGGAGCCGGTGGAGTTCGCGTCGGCGCTGGCCGCTTTGCTGCGGGAGAAGAGGCTGCAGGGGGTTTAGGGGCGCCTTCCGGCTCGGGGGTGCGGGTCGCTTCGCGGGTGCGGCACCGTCGTGGCTTGTCGCACCCCTTTCGGGGCGCTACACCGCCGTCGGCCGCAGCCTTGCCGTCTCCTGGTTGTTCGACGCGCCCGTGCCGCCGGTCAGCGCGCTGCCCGTGCGCCACTTCGCCCAGTCCAGGTTCCAGTCGCCGAAGCCGTTGCCGAAGGGTTCCATCGTCTCGCCGCCGGAGTTGACGACCTCGACGAGGTCGCCCTCCTGGACGGCGTCGAAGAACCACTCGGCGTTGTCGGTGCTCATACCGACGCAGCCGTGGCTGACGTTGGCGACGCCCTGGGAGCCGACGGACCAGGGGGCGGCGTGCACGTACTCGCCGCTCCAGGTCACGCGGGTGGCCCAGTACACCGGCAGGTCGTACGACTCCGAGGAGCCCTCGGCGATGCCGACGGTGCTGCTGCGCATGCGTACGAAGGGTTCCTTGCCGAGGACGACCTTGACCCCGTTGCGGGTCTCGAAGCCGGGCTTGCCGGAGGTGACCGGGACCTGCCGGACCTCTTCGCCGTCCTTGTAGAGCGTCAGCGTGTGCGCGGCGGCGTCGGTGACGGCCACGACGCGGTCTTCCGTGGTGATCTTCAGGGGTTTGGCCTTGCCGCCCCACATCCGGTCGCCGATCTTGATGCCGTCGAGGGTGCTGCGGACCTGGATCGTGGCGTGGGCGGGCCAGTACTCCTCGGGCCGGTAGTGGAGCTTCTTGTCGTCCACCCAGTACCAGGCGCCCTTCGCCGCGGGCGTGGACTCGACCTTCAGGGCGCGTTCCACTATGGCCCGCTGGGCCGGGTCCTGGACCGGCTGGCTCAGTTCCGCCGTGACGGGCTGGCCGACGCCGTACGCGCCCGCCTTGGGCCCGAACACGACGTCCAGGGTCTTCTTGGCGCTGGGCCTGCCCGTCGCGAAGGTGAGCACCTTGCGGCCGGGCGCTCCGTCGCCGTCCTCGGTGCTGACGCGCACCGTGTAACTGGCGTCGGCCGCCAGCGGTGAGGTGCTGTGCCAGCGGGCGCCGTCGGCGGACAGTTCGCCCGCGACGTAGCGGCCGGTCGCGTCCACGGCCGTGACGTCCGTGATGCGGCCGTCCGCGCCCTCGGCGACCACCTCCAGGGGTTTGTCCGGGTCGGCCTTCTTCCCGGCGTCCGTGGGGCCGTTGAAGGAGATCTGGCCGGCCGCGTCGTAGGGCGCGGCGGACAGCGGGTTGTCGTCGTCGCCGAGGCAGGCGGTGACGCTCGCGCCGAGGGCGATCACCAGCAGGGTGCAGCCGACGACCGTACGCCCCCGCGCCTGGAAGTGAACCGTGTTGCTCATGACCTCACGCTAGGGAGAGACGTCAACGGCGGCACGGTGGGTAAGCCGGAAGAGTGAGGGGCGTACGGCACACGAAGGGGCCCGGACGCTCCTGGCGGAGTGTCCGGGCCCCTTGGCGCTCGGCGCGTGCTACTGGGTGCGGTTCTCACCGCGGTAGTACTCGAAGACCCAGCCGAACAGGCCGACCAGGAGGACGGGTGCCGAGAAGTACATGATCCACCAGCCGACGGCGATGCCCAGGAAGGCGAGCGCGCCGCCGAGGCCGAGCGCCAGCGGCTGCCAGCTGTGCGGGCTGAAGAACCCGACCTCGCCGGCCTCGTCCGCGACGTCCGCCTCGGTGTTGTCCTGCGCGCCCGCGTCGACCCGCCGCGCCGTGAAGGCGAGGTAGAAGCCGATCATGATGGCCAGGCCGAAGGCCAGGAAGAGGGCCGTGGTGCCGGCCGGCTCCTTGGACCAGTAGCCGTAGACGATCGCCACGGCGAGGATGAAGACGCTCAACCAGATGAACATCTTGCCCTGGATCTTCACTTCCCGGCCTCCTTGCCGCCGGCGAGGGCCTTCTCACCGTGGCCGACGTTCTCCAGCTGGTCGATCGCGGAGATCTCGGGGTGGTGCAGGTCGAAGGCAGGGGATTCACTGCGGATGCGCGGCAGCGTGAGGAAGTTGTGCCGCGGCGGCGGGCAGGACGTCGCCCACTCCAGCGAACGGCCGTAGCCCCACGGGTCGTCCACCTCGACCTTCTTGCCGTACTTGGCCGTCTTCCAGATGTTGTAGAAGAACGGCAGTATCGACATGCCCAGCAGGAACGAGCTGATCGTCGAGACCGTGTTCAGGGCGGTGAAGCCGTCCGCGGCCAGGTAGTCGGCGTAGCGGCGCGGCATGCCCTCGGCGCCCAGCCAGTGCTGGACCAGGAAGGTGCCGTGGAAGCCGATGAACAGCGTCCAGAAGGTGATCTTGCCGAGGCGCTCGTCCAGCAGCTTGCCGGTGAACTTGGGCCACCAGAAGTGGAAGCCGGCGAACATCGCGAACACCACGGTGCCGAACACCACGTAGTGGAAGTGCGCCACCACGAAGTACGAGTCCGAGACGTGGAAGTCCAGCGGCGGCGAGGCCAGGATGACACCGGTCAGACCACCGAAGAGGAAGGTGATCAGGAAGCCGGTGGACCACAGCATCGGTGTCTCGAAGCTGAGTGATCCCTTCCACATGGTGCCGATCCAGTTGAAGAACTTCACACCGGTCGGAACCGCGATCAGGAAGGTCATGAAGGAGAAGAACGGCAGCAGCACACCGCCCGTGACGTACATGTGGTGCGCCCACACCGTCACCGACAGGCCCGCGATCGCGATCGTCGCGCCGATCAGACCCATGTAGCCGAAGATCGGCTTGCGGGAGAAGACCGGGATGATCTCACTGACGATGCCGAAGAACGGCAGCGCGATGATGTACACCTCTGGATGCCCGAAGAACCAGAAGAGGTGTTGCCACAGCAGCGCCCCGCCGTTGGACGAGTCGAAGATGTGGGCACCGAACTTGCGGTCGGCCTCCAGCGCGAACAGGGCCGCGGCCAGCACCGGGAAGGCCAGCAGGACCAGCACACCGGTCAGCAGCACGTTCCAGGTGAAGATCGGCATCCGGAACATGGTCATGCCCGGCGCGCGCATGCAGATGATCGTGGTGATGAAGTTGACCGAGCCGAGGATGGTGCCGAAGCCGGAGAAGGCCAGACCCATGATCCACAGGTCACCGCCGATACCGGGCGAGTGCACCGCGTCGGACAGCGGCGAGTAGGCGAACCAGCCGAAGTCGGCCGCGCCCTGCGGGGTCAGGAACCCGCCCACCGCGATCGTCGAGCCGAACAGGTACAGCCAGTAGGCGAACATGTTCAGCCGGGGGAAGGCCACGTCCGGAGCGCCGATCTGGAGCGGCATGATCCAGTTCGCGAAGCCGGAGAACAGCGGCGTCGCGAACATCAGCAGCATGATCGTGCCGTGCATCGTGAACGCCTGGTTGAACTGCTCGTTCGACACGATCTGCAGACCGGGTCGGGCCAGCTCGGCGCGCATGATCAGCGCCATCACGCCGCCGATCACGAAGAACGCGAACGACGTCACCAGATACAGCGTGCCGATCGTCTTGTGGTCAGTGGTCGTCAACCACTTGATCACGACGTTGCCGGGCTGCTTGCGCCGTACCGGCAGCTCGTTCTCGTACGAGTCCTCCGCTGCCGAGGCACCCTGGGGTTCGTTGAGGATGCTCACAGGTTGTTCGTCTCCCGGTTCTTCTCGTGGCTCGTCTGCGCGACGCCTGCGGGAACGTAACCGGTCTGCCCCTTCTTCGCGAGGTCCTGGAGGTGCTGCTCATAGCGGTCCGGGGAGACGACCTTGACGTTGAACAGCATCCGGGAGTGGTCCACGCCGCACAGCTCGGCGCACTTGCCCATGAAGGTGCCCTCCTTGTTGGGGGTCACCTCGAAGGCGTTGGTGTGGCCCGGGATGACGTCCTGCTTCATGAGGAACGGCACCACCCAGAAGGAGTGGATGACGTCGCGCGAGGTCAGGACGAAGCGGACCGTCTTGCCCTTGGGGAGCCAGAGGGTCGGGCCCGGGTTGTTGGTCTGCGGGTTCCGCGTGCCGGGGGTGCCGCAGTCGTAGACGCCGCCGGCGTCGGCCGGGAAGTCCTTGATGAACCGGTCCGGAATGGCCGCCAGTTCCTTGGACGTCTTGGCGTCGCCGGTGGAGCCCGGGACGTCCTCGATGTGGTTGAAGCACCAGCTCCACTGGAAGCCGACCACGTTGACCGTGACGTCAGGCTTGTTCTTGAGGCTCATGAGATCGGACTCGTCACGCGCGGTGAAGTAGAACAGCACCGAGACGATGACGAGCGGAACCATGGTGTACAGCGCCTCGATGGGCAGGTTGTACCTGGTCTGCGGAGGGACCTCGACCTTGGTGCGGCTGCGCCGGTGGAAGAAGACACTCCACAGGATCAGGCCCCACACCAGCACGCCGGTGGCCAGCGCGGCAGCCCAGGAGCCCTGCCACAGGGAGAGGATCCGCGGAGCCTCTTCCGTGGTTGGGGTGGGCATGCCGAGGCGGGGGAAGTCCTCGTATGTGCAACCGGTGGCGGTCGCCAGGACCAGGCCCGCGGTCAGTGCCTGCAGCAGCTTCCGCCGCATCGGGCGCCGCGGCGAGCGGTCGGAGCCGTTGGGACTCACGTAGCGCCTTCCCGAGAGTCTCGCCCGCGCTGTTCGGCTGCGGCCTTCTCGCTGGTCGGTCGCCGCCCTGCGTCGGGCAGGGGTTTGATGTTTATGCGGACCAAACCCTAGCCGACGCCCTCCGGGGGGTCGCGGGGAGGGTGGCATACGCGCCGGGGGTCACTCTTTAAGGGTGGGACGGGGGCGCCTACGGGGGTGTGGCCTGGGGTTGTTCGGCGGCTGACGGTGCGTTGTGGTCGTTCGCGCCCGCGCGGCGGAGTCCTCACATGTCACGGCCCCGCGCCCCTGGCGGGGCGCTGAAGCACCCGGCGTTCTAGCGTTGGCCTGTGGCCTACTTCGACGCCGCTTCCGCGGCTCCCCTCCATCCCGTTGCCCGGCAGGCGCTGTTGGCGTCCCTCGACGAGGGGTGGGCCGATCCCGCCCGGCTGTACCGGGAGGGGCGGCGGGCGCGGTTGCTGCTGGACGCCGCTCGGGAGGCGGCGGCCGAGGCCGTGGGATGCCGGGCGGACGAGTTGGTGTTCACCCCTTCGGGGACGCGGGCGGTGCATTCGGGTGTGGCGGGCGCACTGGCCGGGCGCCGGCGCGTCGGACACCACCTGATCGTGTCAACGGTCGAACACTCCTCCGTACTTCACGCGGCCGAGGCGCACGAGGGCGGGGGCGGCAGCCTCACCCAGGTCCCCGTCGACCGGGCGGGCGCGGTGGACCCGGCGGCGTACGCGGCGGCTCTGCGCGAGGACACGGCGCTGGCCTGTCTCCAGTCGGCCAACCACGAGGTGGGCACCGAGCAGCCGGTGACGGAGGTGGCGGAGGTCTGCCGGGCGGCGGGCGTGCCCCTGCTGGTGGACGCGGCCCAGTCGCTGGCCTGGGGGAAGGTGGCGGGCGACTGGTCGCTGCTGGCGGGCAGCGCCCACAAGTGGGGCGGGCCCTCGGGCGTGGGGCTGCTCGTCGTACGCAAGGGGGTGCGGTTCGCGCCGCAAGGGCCCGGGGACGAGCGTGAGTCGGGCCGGGCGCCGGGGTTCGAGAACCTGCCGGCGATCGTGGCCGCGGCGGCGTCGCTGCGGGCGGTGCGGGCCGAGGCGGCGCGGGAGGCGGCCCGGCTGCGGGAGCTGACCGAGCGGATCCGGGCGCGGGTGCCGGCCCTGGTGCCGGACGTGGAGGTGGTCGGCGATCCGACGCGCCGGCTGCCCGGCGTCGTCACCTTCTCGTGTCTCTATGTCGACGGGGAGACTCTGCTGCACGAGCTGGATCGCGCCGGTTTCTCCGTGTCGTCCGGATCGTCCTGCACGAGCGGCACGCTGACGCCGAGCCACGTCCTGCGGGCGATGGGCGTGCTCAGCGAGGGCAACGTCCGGGTGTCCCTGCCGCCGGGGACACCCGCCGAGGACGTCGAGCGGTTCCTGGAGGTGCTGCCGGGCACGGTGGCCGCGGTGCGGGAGAAGCTGGGGGCGCCGACCGCGACGGAGACCGTCCGCGCGGCCGGTCCCGACCTCGTGGTGGACGCGCTGGGCCGGCGCTGCCCCGTTCCGGTGATCGAACTGGCCAAGGTCATCGGCGACGTCCCCGTCGGCGGCACGGTCCGCGTCCTGTCCGACGACGAGGCCGCCCGCCTGGACATCCCGGCGTGGTGCGAGATGCGGGGGCAGGAGTACGCGGGCGAGGAACCGGCGGAAGAAGGAACGGCGTACTTGGTCCGCCGGACGAGGTAATGCCGATAAGGGGCGCGGGGAACTGCGCGACGAGCCCCCCAAGCACCCGCACCCGACAACGCGCATCAAGAGGCTCCCCCGTAGTCGCAACGGCGCGTCACCCCAGGTGCGCCTGAACCTCCCCGGCGGCCTCGTCCCCGTACGCCTTCGTGAACCGCTCCATGAAGTGCCCGCGCCGCAGCTGGTACTCCTGCGTCCCCACCGTCTCGATGACGAGCGTCGCCAGCATGCAGCCGACCTGCGCCGCCCGCTCGAGCGAGACCCCCCACGCCAGTCCCGACAGGAACCCCGCGCGGAAGGCGTCGCCGACGCCCGTGGGGTCGGCCTTGCGCTCCTCGTCGGGGACGCCGACCTCGATGGTCGGCCCGCCGGCCCGCTCGATGCGCACGCCCCGCGCGCCGAGGGTGGTGACGCGGTGGCCGACGCGGCCGAGGATCTCCTGGTCCGTCCAGCCGGTCTTGGTCTCGATGAGCCCCTTCTCGTACTCGTTGGAGAAGAGGTAGGTCGCCCCGTCCAGCAGTATCCGGATCTCGTCGCCGTTCATCCGGGCGATCTGCTGGGAGAAGTCGGCGGCGAAGGGGATGGAGCGGGTCCGGCACTCCTCGGTGTGCCGGAGCATCGCCTCCGGGTCGTCGGCGCCGATGGAGACCAGGTCGAGGCCGCCCACCCGGTCGGCGACGGTCTTCAGCTCGATGAGGCGGGCCTCGCTCATCGCGCCCGTGTAGAACGAGCCGATCTGGTTGTGGTCGGCGTCGGTGGTGCAGACGAAGCGGGCGGTGTGCAGGGTCTCGGAGATGCGGACCGAGCCGGTGTCGACGCCGTGCCGGTCCAGCCAGGCCCGGTACTCGTCGAAGTCGGCGCCGGCCGCGCCGACCAGGACCGGCCCGGTGCCGAGCTGACCCATGCCGAAGGCGATGTTCGCGGCGACGCCGCCCCGGCGCACGTCCAGCTGGTCGACCAGGAAGGAGAGCGAGACCGTGTGCAACTGGTCCGCGACGAGCTGGTCGGAGAAGCGGCCGGGGAAGGTCATGAGGTGGTCGGTGGCGATGGAGCCGGTGACTGCGATGCGCACGGCGTGGACTCTCTCCTGGAGGGAGGGCGGGTTGACGGTTCACGCTACCCGGCGGCGACGCCAGGCCGAAGCAGGCAAAACTACCCGGTAGTAGAACTTTCTTCGCGGACCGGGACGTGCCTACGGTTCGGATATGACGAACCCGAGGACCGCCGACCCCGCCCCGGCCGACCTGGACGGCGACCTGGCGTCGCTGCTCGGCGACTGCGCCCGGATGACCCCGCGCTGGTCGGCCCCGGCCCACGCCTCCTCCCGCCCGGTGCCCCTCTCGCTCATCCACGGCGTCCGGGTGCCGGGGACCTCGGCGCGTCTGCTGGAGGCGATGTCGGACTACGGCGACTGAGCCCGCCCGGCGGACGGCCCCTCACCTCCTCACCCGTTCGGCCGTTCGGGCGACGGGCTCCGTCGCCGGGAACCGGATGCCGTGCCACCGCGTCCCATCGCTGTCCCCAGCAACAGCCGAAGGAGCGATGCGGTGAACACCGAACGACCCGACAACGACGACGCCACCGCCGCCGACGAGGCCGATACGGGGCGTCCCGCGCGGCGGCGCCCCCCGGCGGTCGCGGTCGCGTCCGTCGCCGCCGCCGTGCTGCTCGTGGGAGCCGGCGGCACCTACCTGGCCACGTCCGCGGCCGGCGACTCGGACGGCGGTACGGCCTCGGGGGCGCCGGGCGACGGCACTCCCCGCCGCTCCCCTCGACGACCACCCGGCGGACTCCGGGGGCGGCGGCAACGGCATCGCGCCCGGCGAGCCCGACCCGTCCGGCGTCACCTACCGCGCCGACGGTCCGCTGCCCGACGGGCCCGGCTCGGCGCCCGTGTACCGGGCCGAGGGCGACGTCACCGAGGCGGAGGTGGCCCGGCTGGCCGGGGCGCTGGGGCTGGAGGGCGTGCCCCGCGTCCAGGGCGGGGCGTGGAAGGTCGGCAACGCCAAGGACGGTTCCGGGCCGCTGCTCACGGTGGACCGGCAGGCACCGGGCACCTGGACCTTCCACCGCTACACGCCCGGGACCGACGACTGCGGGAAGGGCCCCGTCTGCAAGGCCCCCTCGGCGGACGGGAACCCGGTGGGCGAGGCGGCCGCGAAGAAGGCGGCGGCGCCGGTGCTGAAGGCGCTGGGCCAGGACGACGCCAAGCTGGACGCGAGCCAGGTCATGGGCGCCCGGCGGGCCGTGAACGCGGAGCCCGAGGTCGGCGGGCTGCCCACGTACGGCCTGACGACCGGGGTGGTCGTCAGCGCGCTGGGCGAGGTCGTCGGCGGCAGCGGGCAGGTGAAGGCTCCGGTGAAGGGGGACACGTACCCCGTGCTGGACGCGAAGAAGACGCTGGCGCTGCTGAACACGCCGGGCGGCGGATCCGGTCCTGGCGCCGGGGGCATCGGGGGCTGCGCGAGTCCCGTACCGCATCAGGACGGCGCGGACCTGCCCTGCGCGCTGCCGACCGGCGCACCGGAGCAGTCCGGGAAGCGGACCGCGACGGTCGAGGACGCGGTGTTCGGGCTGGCCGCGCATCCGGTGCGGGGGCGGCAGACGCTGGTGCCGTCCTGGCTGTTCGAGGTGCGGGCGCCGGGCGCGCGGGACGCCGTCACGGTCACGTACCCGGCGGTGGAGCCGAAGTACCTGACCACCGCGGCCCCGGCCACGCCCCCCTCCCCGTCCGACGGGCCGGGCTCGAAGCCCGGCGAGCCGCGGGACGTGCGGGTGAGCGGTTACACGGCGGCCGACGGCGAGCTGACGGTGCACTTCACGGGCGGTGTGTGCTCCGACTACGACGCGAAGGCGAAGGAGAGCGGCGGGAAGGTGACCGTCACGGTGACCGAGACCCCGCACCCGGACAAGGTCTGCATCCTGATCGCCAAGGAGTACGAGCGGACGGTGCGGCTCGACCGGCCGCTCGGCGACCGGACGGTCGTGGGCTCGGACGGTGCGGACGTCCCCGCGTACAAGCCGGGCGCCCGGCTGCCTGCTCCCTCCGGGGGCCGGTGAGGCACGGGCAGGTGACGAGAGCACGAGAGGGGCGGCGGCCCGGGACTGTCCCCGGGCCGCCGCCCCTCTCGTACTGGGTGTCGCGCGGCTCAGCTGAAGGAGTCGCCACAGGCGCAGGAGCCGGTCGCGTTCGGGTTGTCGATCGTGAAGCCCTGCTTCTCGATCGTGTCCACGAAGTCGACGGTGGCACCGCCCAGGTACGGGGCGCTCATGCGGTCGGTGGTGACCTTGACGCCGTCGAAGTCCTTCACCACGTCACCGTCGAGCGAGCGCTCGTCGAAGAAGAGCTGGTAACGCAGGCCGGAGCAGCCGCCGGGCTGGACGGCGACGCGCAGCGCCAGGTCGTCGCGGCCTTCCTGGTCGAGCAGGGCCTTGACCTTGGCCGCGGCGGCGTCGGTCAGGATGATGCCGTCGGTGACGGTGGTGGTCTCGTCCGATACGGACATCTACATCTCTCCCGGGTTGTACGGAGACTGCTTGCCGACGGTTTCAACCGACGGGGCCGCGGATTCATTCCAGGACGGACCCGTGTCTTGCCCCTCGGCCTTCCTCTTCATGCTCGCACACGCCCCCGAGGGCGGACAGCGCCTCCGGCACCGGGATTCACGTCACACCGACACTATGCGCATCGTCAAAGTGACGTGAACCGGCTATGATATATAGCGTCAGTTCGACGAAAAGGGTCGACGAAAACTCAGAAAGGGTGCGTGTCGTGACCACCGCCCAAACCCAGGAGCTCGACGTTCAGCCGACGCCCCTCGCCCTGCTGCTGCTCGGCCGGGAGGCCGACCCGAGGAGCGAGCGCGGTGTGGAGTGCCCCGGCGACCTGCCCTCGCCCTCCGACCCGGACCTGGTCGCACGCGCCCGCGCGGCCAAGGAGAAGCTCGGTGACAAGGTCTTCGTGCTCGGTCACCACTACCAGCGCGACGAGGTCATCCAGTTCGCCGACGTCACGGGCGACTCCTTCAAGCTGGCCCGGGACGCCGCCGCCCGCCCGGAGGCCGAGTACATCGTCTTCTGCGGTGTGCACTTCATGGCGGAGTCGGCCGACATCCTCACCTCCGGCGACCAGAAGGTGGTCCTGCCCGACCTGGCCGCCGGCTGCTCCATGGCGGACATGGCCACCGCCGAGCAGGTCGCCGAGTGCTGGGACGTGCTGACCGAGGCGGGTGTGGCCGAACAGGTCGTGCCCGTCTCGTACATGAACTCGTCCGCCGACATCAAGGCGTTCACCGGCCGGCACGGCGGCACCATCTGCACCTCCTCCAACGCCGAGCGCGCCCTGAACTGGGCGTTCGAGCAGGGCGAGAAGGTGCTCTTCCTGCCCGACCAGCACCTCGGCCGCAACACCGCGGTGCGGGACCTCGGCATGTCCCTGGACGACTGCGTCGTCTACAACCCGCACCGGCCGAACGGCGGGCTGACGGCCGAGGAGCTGCGCGCCGCGAAGATGATCCTGTGGCGGGGGCACTGCTCGGTGCACGGCCGCTTCAGCCTCGACTCGGTGAACGACGTGCGCGAGCGCATTCCCGGCGTGAACGTCCTGGTGCACCCGGAGTGCAAGCACGAGGTCGTCGCGGCGGCGGACCACGTCGGCTCGACCGAGTACATCATCAAGGCCCTGGAGGCGGCCCCGGCCGGTTCCAAGTGGGCCATCGGGACCGAGCTGAACCTGGTCCGCCGGCTGGCGAACCGTTTCGCCGCCGAGGACAAGGAGATCGTCTTCCTCGACAAGACGGTCTGCTTCTGCTCGACCATGAACCGCATCGACCTCCCGCACCTGGTCTGGACGCTGGAGTCCCTCGCCGAGGGCACCCTCGTCAACCGCATCGAGGTCGACGAGGAGACGGAGAAGTTCGCCAAGCTGGCGCTGGAGCGGATGCTGGCGCTGCCGTAGCGGTGCGCGGGGCCCCGTCTCAGCGGTACGCGGGGCCCCGCCTCGCATCGCGTGCACGAAGACCAGGCCCCGGGCGCACGCCTCCCGCTGCTCCGTTGGCCTGCGGGGACGCCTGTGCGACGGTGGGCTCCGGGGGGGGAGAGACGGGGGGGCGGCATGGCAGGTCGGGGACAGGTGCCCGGTGGGGGCGACGGTTCGTTCGGCCGCGGGGCGGGGCAGGGCTGCGGCTTCTGCATGGGCGTCCTGCTCGCCCTGGTGATCCTCGCGGCCGTCGTGCTGTTCGGCGGCATCGCCGCGCTGTCCGGGCGGTGACGCCCGTGCCCGAGGCGCGGGACGGGACGAGGCACGGCACGACGCAGGGGCGCCCCCCGTGGTGAGTCCACGGGGGGGCGCCCCTGGGTCGTGCCCGCGGGAGTCAGACCTGGGCCGGCTCCGGGTCCTCGGAGGGCTGCGGCTGCTCGGGCAGGCCCTTCTTCCCGGCCCGCTTCTGCGCCCGCCGCTCCTTGCGCAGCTCCAGCATCGCGTAGAGCGTCGGAACCAGCAGCAGGGTCAGCAGGGTCGACGTGATCAGACCGCCGATCACCACCACCGCGAGCGGCTGGGCGATGAAGCCGCCCTCGCCGGTGACGCCGAGCGCCATCGGGAGCAGGGCGAAGATCGTCGCCAGGGCCGTCATGAGGATGGGGCGCAGACGGTGGCGGCCACCCTCGACGACCGCCTCGACGACGCCGTACCCCTGCTTGCGGTACTGGTTGATCAGGTCGATCAGCACGATGGCGTTGGTGACCACGATGCCGATCAGCATCAGCATGCCGATCATCGCCGGGACGCCCATCGGGGTGCCGGTGGCGATCAGCAGGCCGATCGCGCCGGTCGCCGCGAACGGGATCGACACCAGCAGGATCAGCGGCTGGGCCAGCGACCGGAAGGTGCCGACCAGCAGCATGAACACGATGGCGATGGCCGCGAGCATGGCGAGGCCGAGGTTGACGAACGCCTCGTCCTGGTCGGCGGTGACGCCGCCGATGTCGGCGGTGGCGCCGGTCGGCAGGTCGAGGGCGTCGATCTTCGACTGGAGGTCGGTGCCCACCGCGCCGGTGTTGTCGCCGGTCGGCTTGGCGGTGATGGTCGCCGCCCGCTGACCGTCGATGCGGGTCATCGAGACCGGGCCGTCCACCAACCGCACGGTGGCGATGTCACCGAGCTTGACCGGGCCGAGGTTCAGCGCCTTCAGTTCGGCCATCGTCCGGGCGGGCTGGGCCGACTTGATGACGACGTCGCGCTCGGTGTCGTCCAGGACCGCCTTGGCGGCCGGGGTGCCGCGCACGGCCTGGCCCACGGCCGCGCCGAGGGTCTGGTCGTCGAAACCGGCCGCGGCGGCCTTGGCGTTGGCCTTGACCGAGATGCGCGGCACGCTCTGCGCCAGGTCGCTGGTGACGTCGGTGACGTCGTCGAGCCCGGCGACCGTCTTGCGGACCTGCTCGGCCGCGTCGCGGAGCACCTGCGCGTCGCCCGCCTTGACGACGACGCTCAGGTCCTGGCTGCCGAAGCCGTCACCGGCGGCGACCGTGGTGGTGCCGATGCCGTCGCCGAGCTTCGCCAGCCCGTCCTCGATGTGGTCCTGGACGTCCTCGGCGGACGCGGAGTCCTCCAGCATGAGCTGGTACGAGGCCTGGTTGGTGTCCGTGCCGCCGCCGAAGGCGGCCATGAAACCGGACGAGCCGATGGTGACCTGGTAGTCCTTGACGCCCTCGGTGTCGCCGAGCAGCTTCTCGACCTTCGCGGCCTGCTCGTCGGTGGCACCGAGGCTGGTGCCGGGCTTCAGCTCCTGCTTGATGCTGAGGACCTTCTGGTCACCCTGGTCGAAGAAGTTGGTCTTCAGCAGCGGCGCCATGCCGAAGGTGCCGATGAGCACGACGACGGCGATGGCCACGCTGGTCAGCCGGCGGCGGGTGGCGAAGCGCAGGACGGGGACGTAGAAGCGCTGGAGGCGGCTCTTCGCCTCCTTCTCCTCGGCCAGCCGGCGGGCCTCGGCCGCGTCCTCGGGGGTGCCCTTCGGGGGCCGCAGGAACCAGTACGACAGGACCGGGACGACCGTCAGCGACACCAGCAGGGACGCGAGGAGCGCGGCGGTGACGGTGAGGCTGAAGGAGCCGAACAGCTCGCCGACCATGCCGCCAACCAGGCCGATCGGCAGGAACACGGCGACCGTGGTGAGCGTCGAGGAGGTGACCGCCCCGGCGACCTCGCGGACGGCCTTGAGGATGGCCTCCTGGCGCTCCTCGCCGTAGCCGAGGTGCCGCTTGATGTTCTCCAGGACCACGATCGAGTCGTCGACGACGCGGCCGATGGCGATGGTCAGCGCGCCCAGCGTCAGCATGTTGAGCGACAGGTCGCGCGTCCACAGGACGATCAGCGCCAGCACCACGGACAGCGGGATGGAGACCGCGGTGACCAGGGTGGAGCGGATCGACGCCAGGAAGACCAGGATGACCAGGACGGCGAAGAGCAGACCGAGCCCGCCCTCCGTGGTCAGGCCCGAGATGGCCTTGGAGACCGCGGGGCCCTGGTCGCTGACGACGGTGAGGGTCGCGCCGGAGCCGAGCTGCTCGCGCAGGGCGGGGAGCTTGTCCTCGACGGCGTCGGAGATGGCGACCGCGCTGCCGTCGTGGTCCATCGTCACGGCGACGGCGAGGGACGGCTTGCCGTTGGTCCGGGTGAGGGAGTCGGCCTTGGCCTCCTCCTCCTTGACGGTGGCGACGTCGCCGAGGCGGACCGGCTTGTCGACGCCCTCGCCGGTGACCATGAGGTCCTGGATCTGCTGGACCGAGGTGAAGCCGCCGCCGACCTGGACGGTGCGGTTGGCGCCCGCCTCGTCGAAGGATCCGGCCGGGACGGTCGCGCCACCGGCCTGCAGCGACTGGGCGAGCGCCTGCGGGCCCACTCCGGCCGCGGCCAGCTTCGCCTGGTCCGGCGTGACGGTGACCTGGACGTCGCGGACGCCGTCGACCACGACCTGGGCGACGCCGTCGATGTCCTTCAGCTCGGAGACGACCGTCTTGTCGAGCTGGTCGGCCAGCGCCTGCTGGTCCTTGTCCGAGGTGACGGCGAGGACGACGGTCGGGATGTCGTCCGTCGAGCCGGAGATGACCTGCGGGTCCACGTCGTCCGGGAGCTGGGCGCGGGCCCGGTTCACGGCCTGCTGGACGTCCGCGACGAGCTGCTGGGTGTTCGGGCCGTAGTCGAAGGACGCCATGATGACGGCGTTGCCCTCACTGGCCGTGGAGGTGACGCCCGAGATCCCGTCGACGGCCTCGAGGGTGTCCTCGATCGGCTCGACGACCTGCTTCTCGACCACGTCCGGCGAGGCGCCCTGGTACGGGGCGAGCACCGACACCATGGGCAGTTCGATGGTGGGCAGCAGCTGCTGCTTGAGCTGGGGGATGGCGATCGCGCCGAAGACGAGCGCGACGATCGACATCAGGCCTATCAGGGCCCGTTGCGCGAGGCTGAATCTCGACAGCCAGGACATGGATCAGGGTCTCTCTTCTGTGGCCGAGCGGGGGACGGGGCACATGGCAGCGCCGGACGCGGGCACACGGAAGAGCACCCACCCCAACACCCTGGGCCATGGGCGGCCCCCGTTCCCTAGGCCCCAGGTCCATTTCCTTATACGGCGCCTACTCCCGCCGCAGTACACGGGGGTGGAGGTCACTCCACCCTTGGACGTACCAGCCCGGACTCGTAGGCGATGACGACCAGCTGGGCGCGGTCGCGGGCGCCCAGCTTGGCCATGGCCCGGTTGACATGTGTCTTCACGGTGAGCGGGCTGACCTCCAGCCGCTCGGCGATCTCGTCGTTGGAGTGTCCGCCGGCGACCTGGACCAGCACCTCCCGTTCGCGCACGGTCAGCGACTCCAGCCGCTCGGCGCGGGCCGGATCGCGGTCCCCGTCGTCCGTGCCCTGGGCGAGGAAGCGGGCGATCAGGCCCTTGGTGGCGGTCGGGGACAGCAGCGCCTCGCCGCCGGCCGCGACACGGATCGCGTTGAGCAGCTCCTCGGGCTCCGAGCCCTTGCCGAGGAAGCCGGAGGCGCCGGCGCGCAGCGACTGCACCACGTAGTCGTCGACCTCGAAGGTGGTCAGTATGACCACGCGGACCTGGGCGAGGGACGGGTCGGCGCTGATCATGCGGGTGGCGGCGAGGCCGTCGGTGCCGGGCATCCGGATGTCCATCAGCACCACGTCGGCCCGCCGTTCGGCGGCCAGCCGGGCCGCCTCCGCGCCGTCGGACGCCTCCCCCACCACCTCCATGTCGGGCTCGGAGTCGACCAGCACCTTGAAGGCGCTGCGCAGCAACGCCTGGTCGTCGGCGAGCAGGACACGGATGGTCATACGGGGTCCTCCACGGCATCGGTGCGGTTTCTGACCGGAAGGATCGCATGGACCCGGAAACCGCCTCCGTAGCGGGGACCGGTGGTGAGGGTGCCGCGCACGGCGGTGACGCGCTCGCGCATGCCGAGGAGGCCGTGGCCGCCGCCCTCGGCGGGTGCGTCGGCCGCCTCTCCGGTGCCGTCGTCCAGCACGGTCACCTCGATGTGCGGTCCCACCCGTACGACGCTGACCTCGGCCTTCGCCCGCTCCCCCGCGTGCTTGCGCACATTGGTCAGGGCCTCCTGGATGATGCGGTACGCGGCGAGGTCGACGGCGGCGGGCAGTTCGGTGCCCTGGTCGGCGCGGGCCACCTCGACGCGCAGCCCGGCGTGGTGGAAGGTGCCGACGAGTTCGTCGAGGCGGGCGAGGCCGGGGGCGGGCTCGGTGGGCGCCTCCGGGTCGCCGGACTGGCGCAGCAGACCGACCGTGGCCCGCAGTTCGTCCAGTGCGGAGCGGCTGGCCGCGCGTACGTGGGCGAGGGCCTCCTTGGCCTGGTCGGGCCGCCGGTCCATGACGTGCGAGGCGACCCCGGCCTGGACGTTGACCAGCGCGATGTGGTGGGCGACCACGTCGTGCAGGTCGCGGGCGATGCGCAGGCGTTCCTCGGCGACCCGGCGGCGTGCCTCCTCCTCACGGGTGCGTTCGGCCTTCTCGGCCCGGTCCCGGATGGCCTGCACGAAGGCCCGGCGGCTGCGGACCGCGTCCCCGGCGGTGGCGCCGATGCCGGTCCAGGCGAAGACCGCGAGGTTCTCCTGCGCGTACCAGGGCAGCGGGCCGGCCAGCATGGCGGCGCCGGTGAGCACGGTCATGGTGAGCAGGCCGACCCGCCAGGTGGTGGGGCGGTCGGTGGTGGCGGCGACGGTGAAGAGGGCGACGACCGCGGACATCACGACGGGGGCCCGGGGTTCGCCGGTGACGCTCTCGACGACGGAGACGCAGCCGGTGACGGCGAGGACCGCCATCGGCTCCCGGCGGCGGAAGGCGAGCGCGGCGGCGCCGACGGCCATGAGGGCCAGGCTCAACGCGTCGGGGGTGCGCAGGTCCCAGTTGACGCCTTCGGGGCCGTGCGGGTCCACGAAGGAACCGGCGAGCATGCACACCAGGACGGCGGCGGCCAGGGCCGTGTCCAGCGCGGAGGGGTGGGCGCCGAGGGTGCAGCGGGCGCGGGCGAGGGTGCTCACGGGTTTTTACGGTAGCTGGAGTGGGCGTGTCCTGTGAGTGGGCCCGCATGAGGTGGGCGTCGGCTGGGGGCTGCGCCCCCAGACCCCCGCTTCGGCCTGGACGGCCTCGTCCTCAAGCGCCGGACGGGCTGGTTGATGCCACCCGGCGTTCCCGGGCGCCGGACGGACAAGATGGAACCGCCCGGCGTTCTCAGGCGCCGACGGCGTCTTCAGGTGCCGCCCGGGATGAGGCCGTCGTCGCTCAGGAGCTCCTGGACCTCCTCCAGGGTGGCGTCCGGGGAGGGGAGGATGAGGTCGGACGGCTCCAGGGTGTCGTCCGGGAGGGGCTCGCCCAGTTCACGGACCTTGGCCAGGAGGGCCTGGAGGGTCGCGCGGAAGCCGGGGCCGTCGCCGTTCTCCATCTCGGCGAGGAGTTCGTCGTCCAGCTCGTTCAGCTGGGTGAGCCGGCCGTCGGCCAGCCTCAGCTGTCCCTCCCCCATGATCCGTACGATCATGTCGCCCTCCTAGGCGTGGGCTACTGCTTGTCGAAGCGCGGGGTGTCCTGCGGCTGCTGCTGGGACTGCGACGGGGCCTGGTCCTGACCCTGGCCGCCCTCGATGGCCTGCCGGTCGGAGGTGCTGCCCCCGGCCAGCTCGGCCTTCATGCGCTGCAGTTCCAGCTCTACATCCGTACCACCGGAGAGCCGGTCCAGCTCGGCCTGGATGTCGTCCTTGTGCATGCCGGACTGGTCGTCGAGGGCGCCGGAGGCGAGCAGTTCGTCGATGGCGCCGGCCCGGGCCTGGAGCTGGGCGGTCTTGTCCTCGGCCCGCTGGATGGCCAGGCCGACGTCGCCCATCTCCTCGGAGATGCCGGAGAACGCCTCGCCGATGCGGGTCTGCGCCTGGGCCGCCGTGTAGGTGGCCTTGATGGTCTCCTTCTTCGTGCGGAAGGCGTCCACCTTGGCCTGGAGGCGTTGGGCCGCCAGGGTGAGCTTCTCCTCCTCGCCCTGGAGGGTGGCGTGCTGCGTCTCCAGGTCGGTGACCTGCTGCTGGAGCGCGGCACGCCGGGAGAGCGCCTCGCGGGCCAGGTCCTCGCGGCCCAGCGCCAGCGCCTTGCGGCCCTGGTCCTCCAGCTTGCCCGACTGGGACTGGAGCTGGTTGAGCTGCAGCTCCAGGCGCTTGCGGCTGGTCGCCACGTCGGCGACGCCGCGGCGCACCTTCTGCAGCAGCTCCAGCTGTTTCTGGTACGAGTAATCGAGGGTCTCGCGCGGGTCCTCGGCCCGGTCAAGGGCCTTGTTCGCCTTCGCGCGGAAGATCATCCCCATACGCTTCATGACACCGCTCATGGGCTTCGCGCGCCCCCTTCTGACCGACTCCAGCTCCAGCGACTGCAACAAGACCCACAGTACGGGCCCTGCATCCATTACCGCACTGTTCGGGGACGGATGCGCTCATCCCCAAGGACGACTGCGTACGCTCCCGGTCCGGCGTAGGGAGTAGGTACTCCTCGGGGGTGTCCGGAATGCACCGGTGCCCGAGGCCGTACACAACGTCCCCTCTGTCCTTTTACAGACGACCGGCGTTGCCGGATCGTTCCCCACCGGACTGGGGTCCACACCCCGGGACCCCGTACCCTTGGGTTTTGTGTTCCGTAGCCGTGCCAAGGATGAGAAGGCCCAGAGCGCCGTCAGCGCGCCGGTGACCGACTCCAAGCAGCCCCGTGACCCGCAGGCCCCGAAGGGAAGGCCCACGCCCAAGCGCAGTGCGGCCCAGTCCCAGCGCCGCAGCGTCGCCAGTACGCCGATGACGCGCAAGGACGCCGCCAAGCGTCAGCGCGAGGAGCGGCGGACCGCGATGGCCCGGCAGCGCGAGGCCCTGGCGAAGGGCGACGAGCGGTACCTGCCGGCCCGCGACAAGGGCCCGGTCCGCAAGTTCGCGCGCGACTTCATCGACTCGCGGTTCAACATCGCGGAGTACTTCCTGCCGATGGCCGTGGTCATCCTCGTACTGAGCATGATCCGGGTGGCCTCGCTGCAGAACGTCGCGCTGCTGCTGTGGCTGGTCGTGATCGTGCTGATCGTGCTGGACTCGATCGTCAACGGCTTCCGGCTGAAGAAGCGTCTCGCCGAGCGCTTCCCGGACGAGCGCAGGCGCGGCGCGGTCGCCTACGGGCTGATGCGTTCGCTCCAGATGCGCCGGCTGCGGCTGCCCAAGCCCCAGGTCAAGCGCGGGGAGCGGCCCTGAGCACGACGCCGTTCGCCGGGGGCGCGGCCAAGGCCTGGACGGCGGGGCTGTCCGGGCTGCGCAACGTCGTACGGCAGGAGCTGGTGGCCCGGCAACTGGACGAGCAGATAGCCGGGCGCTTCGCCGTGGGCAGGCGGCTGCGGGTGCTCGACGTCGGGATGGGCCAGGGCACCCAGGCACTGCGGCTGGCCCGGGCCGGGCACCAGGTGACCGGCGTGGAGCGGGACGCCACGATGATCGCCGCGGCGCGCGAGGCGCTGGCCGGGCAGCCGGAGGGCATCCGGGAGCGGATGCGGATCGTCGAGGGGGACGGCCGGGACACCGGCGTGCACTTCCTGCCGGGCAGCTTCGACGTGGTGCTGTGCCACGGCGTGCTGATGTACGTCGAGGAGCCCGATCCGCTGCTCGCCGGGCTGGCCAGGATGCTCGCCCCGGGCGGCCTGCTGTCCCTCGTGGTGCGCAACGGCGACGCGCTCGCGCTGCGCCCCGGCCTGCACGGCGACTGGGCCGGCGCGCTGGCCGCCTTCGACACCGTGAACTACCGCAACCGCCTGGGCCTCGACGTCCGCGCGGACCGGCTGGCGACGCTGACGGCGAAGCTCGCGGGCATCGGGGCGCCGCTGCACACCTGGTACGGCGTGCGGGTGTTCACGGACACGGCGCCCGACGGCGCCCCCGCCCCGGACGACCTCGAGGTCCTGCTGGCGGCCGAGGAGCGGGCCGGCCGGACGGACCCGTACCGCACGGTCGCGGCGCTGCTGCACCTGTGCGGGGTGCGCGGCTAGCTCGTTCCGTCACCGCGTCGGCGCCCGTTCGGGTGTTCACCGGGGGCCGCGGCCGGGGTGCGCCGTGAGACTCGGGGCATGGACACTTCCCGCGCCCGTCTGTCCCGTCCGGTGGCCGTGCTGGCCTGTTCCCTGCTGCTCCTGACCGGCTGCTCCGGCGCCGGTTCCGGCACCGACCGGGGCTCCGGGAGCGCGCGGGAGGGCGACACGGCGCAGGCCGCGGCGCCGCGCGCGGCGAGCGACCTGCAGGCCGACTACGAGCGGGTCATCAAGGACGTGCTGCCGTCGGTGGTGCAGATCCAGGCGGGCGACGCACTGGGGTCGGGGGTCGTCTACGACGACAAGGGGCATGTCGTCACCAACGCCCACGTCGTCGGGGACAGCAAGTCCTTCCGGGTGACGACCGCCCGCGACGAGGGCGCCTCCACGGCGAAGCTCGTCTCCTCCTACCCGGAGCAGGACCTGGCCGTCATCAAGCTGGACAAGGTGCCGGACGGCATGAAGGCGGCCCGCTTCGGGGACTCCGCGAAGGTGGAGGTGGGGCAGATCGTGCTGGCGATGGGCTCGCCGCTCGGCCTGTCCTCCAGCGTGACGCAGGGCATCGTGTCGGCCACCGGCCGGACCGTCACGGAGGGCAGCAGCGGGGGCGGCACGGGCGCGACCATCGCCAACATGGTGCAGACGTCGGCGGCCATCAACCCCGGCAACAGCGGGGGTGCCCTGGTGAACCTCGACGGGCAGGTGATCGGCATCCCGACGCTGGCGGCGACCGACCCGGGCCTCGGCGACAGCGCGGCGCCCGGCATCGGGTTCGCGATCCCGGCGTCGATGGTGACGACGGTGGCCGGGCAGATCATCAGGAACGGCAAGGTCACCGACTCGGGCCGGGCCGCGCTCGGCATCACCGCCCGTACGGTCGTCGACGACGGCTACCGGCCCGCCGGGGCGGCCGTCGTCGACGTGAGCGGCGGCGGGGCCGCCGACGACGCGGGGCTGCGTCCCGGGGACGTCATCGTCGGGCTCGGGGACACGGACATCACCACGATCACCTCGCTCTCCGAGGCGCTGGCGTCGATGCGGCCGGGCGACCGGACGAAGCTGACGTACACCCGCGACGGCGACCGGCACACCGCCGAGGTGACCCTGGGCGAGCAGTGACGGGGGCGGATCCGCCCCCGCCCCCCGCCCGGGCACCGGCCCCTCAGACCTCGCTCTCGGCGTCGGTCCCGGCCTCGGCCTCGGTCTCCTCGGCGTGCAGGCTCATCGGGCCGTAGATCTCGGTGGCGTCCTCGAACAGCCGCACCTGGTCGGTGCCGCCCTCCTTGAGGTCCTTCCAGTACTCCCCGATCCAGGACTCGGCGTCCCCTTGCGTGGTGAACTCCTCGGGCTGCACCGCGGGCTGGACCTCCGTCCCCTCGGCCGTCTCGAACCGCCACGTCCATGCCGCCATGTACGCCTCCCAGATGTGAGCACATGCAGAGCGGAAGCCGGATCCTGGTCCCGCCTCCGTCCGCAGCCTATGCGCTGGGCCGGGTGCGCCGTAGAAGGCCCGGAGACGAGACGGAGGCGGGATCCGCCGGCGGGACGGCCGCTGCTCGGGGGACTCGGGCGCGCACGTCTCCGGGCGACCGGGGAAAATCGGTGCGTGGACGTGACTCTGCTCGGCACCGGTGCCCCCGCGGGACTCCCCCGCCCCGACTGTCCCTGCGCGGCCTGTGCCGCGGCGCAGGGCGAGGACGCGCGCGCGGCGACCGCGCTGCTGGTGGACGGGGCGCTGCTGCTCGACCTGACCCCGGGGGCGGCGTTCGCCGCGGCCCGTGCCGGACACTCCCTGGCCGGTGTCCGGCAGGTGCTGCTCTCCCACCCGCACGACGGCCCCGCCGTGGAGGTCCCGGCGGGCCTGCCGCAGCCGGGCCGGGTGCCGGACGGGCGGGAGCTGGCGCTGCTGACCGGGCACCGGGTGCGGGCGGTGGCGCTGGACGCGCCGGGCACCGGGTACGCGGTGACGGGGCCGGACGGCGGGCGGCTCCTGTACGTGCCGCCGGGTGGCGCCCCGGCCGGTCTGGAGGCGCCCGCGGAGCCGTACGACCTGGTCCTCGCGGACGTCGTGGGGCGGCCGGACGCGCTGGCGCGGCTGCGGGCGGTGGGCGCGGCGGGCCCGACGACGGACGTCGTCGCCGTCCACCTGGACCACGACGTGCCGCCGGGCCGGGAGCTGGCGCGGCGGCTCGCGGCGGCCGGCGCACGGGCGGTGCCGGACGGCACGACGCTGGCGGTGGGCTCGTACGAGGACGTGCCCGACGTACCGCGGCGCACCCTGGTGCTGGGCGGCGCCCGGTCGGGCAAGTCGGTGGAGGCGGAGCACCGCCTCGAGTCCTTCCCCGACGTGCTCTACGTGGCCACCGGCGGCACCCGGGGCGGAGACACCGAGTGGGCGGCGCGGGTCGGCGCGCACCGGGAACGCCGCCCCGGTTCGTGGCGGACCGCCGAGACCTGCGACCTGGTCCCCCTGCTGGCCGACGAGGGGCCGCCGCTCCTGATCGACTGCCTGTCCCTGTGGCTGACGGACGCGATGGACGCGGTCGGCGCGTGGGACGACGCGGAGTGGGCCGACGGCGGCGAACGGGCGCTCAGGGACCGGCTGCGGGAACTGACCGAGGCGGTACGCGCCACCCGGCGCACGGTGGTGGCGGTCTCCAACGAGGTCGGCTCGGGCATCGTCCCGGCCACCGCGTCCGGCCGCCGCTACCGCGACGAACTCGGCCGCCTGAACGCGGCGTTCGCCGCCGAGTGCGAGCAGGTGCTGCTGGTGGTGGCGGGCCAGGCGCTGGTGCTACGGGGCTGACGCGTCCTTGCGCGCGATGACCCGGTGGCCGCGGGTGCCGGTGAGGACCGTGCAGCCCTGGGCCACGAGTTCGGCGCTCAGTCCGACGGGGTGCACGGGAGACAGGCGGCGCGGGTCGGGCACGTCGACGAGGAGGTGCCCGCCGGGCCGCAGCACCCGCAGCGCGCCCCGCAGTTCGGCCCGGGGGTCCGCGACCCGCTCCAGATACTGGAAGAGGCTGACGACGTCGTAGCGCTCCCGCAGCCGGACCGCGATGTGATGATCCGTCAGCCGTCCGACGAACGCCTCCTCCACCCGTTCCACGGCGCGGGCCCGCAGCACGCGGGGGGTGGGGTCGAGGCCGTCGAACGAGGTGTACGGGAAGTACGTCCGGGCGGTCAGCGGGAAGTCGGCGTCACCGGTGCCGACGTCCAGCCAGCTCTCGGGCTCCGGGCAGCGGCGGACCATCGCGCGGGCGGCCCGGCCGTGCTTCAGCCGGACGCCGGCGCGGACCACCGGACGCTCGGGCCCCGGGGTGAGCGGCGGGTTGCGGAAGACGTGGCGGCAGTCGTGGCACCGCACCAGGGCGGACCGGTGAGGTGCGCCCTGCCGCGGTCCGTCTCCGCCCGGCCGGGCCCGCAGCCGCCGCGATCCGCACCAGGGGCAGTCCTCGCGGTACGGCCCGTACGGAGGGACGGGAGGCACCGAGGGGGCGGAGGGTCCGGACACGGGCGGCTCCCGACACGAGACGAGGACGTACGCGGGAACGTACGACATTCCAGGCAAAACGTTACGTAGGTGATCGCGATCCGGAGTGCAACGACGCAGCCCGGGCGCGGTGCCCACGGGCCCTCCTCCGGGTTCGGCCGGGGCCGGTACTGTTCGGCGAATGAGCTCGCTGAATCTCGACGACTTCACCGACCTGATCGAACGCCCCGACGGCGGGGTACGTCGCGACGCGGAGGCGCGTCGGGAGCGTCAGGTCGTGCCGCCCGGATCGCTGGGCCGCCTGGACGACCTGGGCGAGTGGCTGGCTGCGGCGCAGTCCGCCGTACCGGTACGGCCCGTGGAACGGCCTCGGGTGGTGCTCTTCGCCGGTGACCACAAGGTCGCCGAGCTGGGCGTCTCGGCACGGCCGGCGGGCGGTGCGGGCGCGCTGGTGCGCGAGGTGCTGGAGGGCGGCCGTCCGGTGTCGGTGCTCGCCCGGCGCCTGAGCGTGCCGGTGCGGGTCGTCGACATGTCCCTGGACTGCGACCCCGGGACGCTGCCGGCCGAGGTGGCGGGACACCGGGTGCGGCGCGGTGGCGGACGTATCGACATCGAGGACGCGCTGACCCTCGAGGAGGCGGAGGCCGCCTTCCGGGCCGGGGTGGCGGTGGCCGACGAGGAGGCCGACTCGGGCACGGACCTGGTGGTGCTCGGCGATGTGAGCGTGGGCGGGACGACGGCGGCGGGCGTACTGGTCGCGGCGCTGTGCGGGACGGACGCGTCGGTCGTCACCGGCCGGGGCGGGCTGCCGATCGACGACCTGGCCTGGATGCGCAAGTGCGCGGCGATCCGCGACGCGCTGCGCCGGGCGCGGCCCGTCCTCGGCGACCAGTTGCGGCTCCTCGCCACGGTCGGCGGCGCGGACCTCACCGCCATGACGGGCTTCCTGCTGCAGAGCGCGGTGCGCAAGACGCCGGTGGTTCTGGACGGCGTCGTGACGGCGGCGTGCGCGCTGGTCGGGCAGCGGATCGCCTTCCGGGCACCGGACTGGTGGCTGGCGGCCCACGACAGCGGGGAGCCGGGCCAGGCCAAGGCGCTGGACCGGATGGCCCTGGAGCCGCTGCTGTCCCAGGGCGTGAAGGTGGGCGAGGGCGCGGGCGGCCTGCTGGCCCTGCCCGTCGTCCAGGCGGCGGCGTCCTTGGCGGCGGAGCTGCCGGAGGTCTTCGACGACGAGGCCGTGACCGCCGGCGGGTGAACGGCGTCACCGCGGATCCGGGCGCCCCCCGATCCAGTCCTGGACGGCGCGGCGCGGCCCGGACCAGCGGCGGTCGTGGTGGTAGGCGCGCAGCCGGGCCCTGGCGCGGGCGCGCGGGCGGCGGGCGTAGAAGCGCCGCGCCCAGGGCGACCCGGGCCGGGCCAGCCGGACCGCCCCGATCAGGGCGACGACGGGCACGATCACCCCGAAGACCGCGAGGCGGGCCTTCCCCTTGGCGAGGGCGAGCAGGGAGAACAGGAAGTTCCCCCCGACGGTCGCGATGACGTTCGCGCGGTCCTGCAACTCGTCCTGCGACACCCCGTCGACCCCGAACGGCGTGAACCCGGCGAGGACCAGCCCGACCAGGGCCGCGGTGAGCACCACGACCTCCACGCTCTTGCGTCCCGCCTCGGTCCAGTAGACGTCGTCCAGGTGCAGGATCAGCGCGAACTCGTCCAGGACGAGCCCCGCCCCGATGCCGAAGACCACGGCCGCGAGCGCGGACCCGAACCCGTGCCGCCCCCCGGCGACCGCCCCGAAGCCCCCGACGACGGTGAGCACGATCCCGGGCACCACGTGGTGGATGTGCACCCCGCCCGCCTCGACGTTGCCGAACGGCCCCTTGCCCGCCCGGATCAGCCGCGTGACGACCCGGGTGACGACGAACGTCAGCACGAACGCCGTGAGCGCGAGGAGCAGCGGCAGCTTGCCCGGTTCCACGATGTTGCGCTGCCACCAATCTCCCATATGCGCACTTTATTTCCCGGGGCCCGCAAGCGCCCTGTCGACCGCCGGGTAGTCTGCGCCGGTGCTCAGGTCCCCCTCCCCCGACGGTCTCCGTTTCGCTTTCGGCACGCTCACCGTGCTCCCGGTCAGGGTGACCCGCTGGGACCGGGACGCGGCACGCGCCGGCATGCTGTGCGCTCCGCTGGCCGGGCTGGCCGTGGGCGCCGTCGCCGCCGCCGTCGGGCTCCTGCTGCTGTTCCTCGGCGCGGGGAGCCTGCTCGCCGCGGTCGCCACGGCCGCCGTACCCGCCGTGCTGACCCGCGGGCTGCACCTGGACGGGCTGGCCGACACCGCCGACGGCCTGGGCAGCGGCAAGCCCGCCGAGGACGCCCTGCGGATCATGAAGCAGTCCGACATCGGACCGTTCGGCGTGCTCACCCTGCTGTTCACGCTGCTCGCCCAGGTGGCCGCGCTCGCCCAGGCCTACGACGGCTCGTGGGCGCGGGGCGCGATCGCCGCCGCCGTGTCGGCGACGGCGGCCCGGCTGGCGCTCACGACGGCGGCCCGGGCCGGGGTGCCCGCCGCCCGTCCGCAGGGGCTGGGCGCGGCGGTCGCCGGGGTGGTCCCGGCCGGCGGGGCGCTGGCCGCCGGCGCGGCGGTCGCCCTGGCGGGTGCGGCCGCGGGCGCGTACCTGGGCCCGTACGACGTCCTGCGCACGGTGCTCGCCGTCGTGTGCGCGATCGCCGTCGCCGAACTGCTGCTGCGGCACTGCGTCCGTCGCTTCGGCGGCGTCACGGGCGACGTCTTCGGCGCCGTCGCGGAGACGGCGGCCACGACCGCGCTGGTCGTCCTGGTCATGGGCTGAGCCCGGGGGTCGGGCCCGAGGGCCTCAGCAGGCCTCCCGCCACGCGTCGAGTTCGTACTTCTTCAGCATCGAACTGAGCCGCAGCTCGCGGGAGTCGGCGCAGAAGCGTTCGGTCGGCAGCTCGTACTCGACGTGGAAGACCGCCTTGTCCGCGTCGGTGAACGGCTTGTTGTCGGCGCACTCGCCGTACTGGGCGCACTGCTCGTTGACGGCGAAGTCGAAGTCGTCCACCAGGTCCGGGATCTGGTCCAGGTCGTTCTTCAGGCCGACGGCCATCCCCCGGTCGTGGGCGAGCTTCGCGATCAGCCGGTTGTAGCGGAGCTGGTCGTCGGCGGTGAGCGGGAAGCCGGTCTCGTTCTTGTAGCCGTCCATGTTGTCCGGCTCGACCGCGTCGAAGCCCTTCTCGCGGCACATGTCGAGGCGTTTGGCCATCAGCGGCTCCAGGACCTCGGTCGCGCGGATGTCGAGCCAGCGCTCGCCCTCCCAGCCGTTGCCCTTGCCGAGCACCGACCGGGGGAACTCCTCCGCGTCCGGGCGGAAGTCCTCCCAGGCGCCGGTGGAGAGGTAGCAGATGACCTTGCGGCCGTCGTCGTGCAGTTCCGCCACCGCGGACTCGGGGTGGTCGAAGCCGTCGATGTCGTAGACCGGCACGTCGACGGAGGTGTCCAGTCTGCCGCTGAGCTGCCACTGCCAGGCGGTGCCGGGCCGCGGCCGCCAGTGGTCGCCGGCGCTCGCCCCGTCGGCCTCCCGGTCGGGGCTCGCCCCGTCGTCGGGTGACGACGCGCAGCCCCCGAGCAGCAGCAGGAGAAGGGCTGTCGACAGGACCGGGCGTCTCACGGGGCGTGCTCCAGGTGCGGGGGGGGGGCGTTGGTTATGGCCCGGGAATGATCTCCCATCCGGGGCCCCGCGCGGAAAACCGCGGCACCGCGGGAGCGAGTGGGGGCGGGTGCGAGCGTAGGCTCGTGCCGGGTGTTCGCCTGCCCAGGCGGAGACCGCATCGCAGGAGGGATCTAGGGTCGGTTGTCGGGCCCGGTCGACCCACCCGCATTCGGCCACACAAGATTTCATACGGAAGCGAGATTTCACCACCGTGACTGCTCTCACTCTCAGCACCGCCGCGGCGCCCGGCCTGCGGGCCGACGCGATCGTGATCGGTGTCGCCAAGGGCGCCGAAGGCCCGGTCGTCGCACCGGGCGCCGAGGCCGTGGACAAGGCGTACGACGGCCGGCTCGCCGGCGTCCTGGAGACCCTCGGTGCCTCCGGCGCCGAGGGCGAGGTGACGAAGCTGCCCGCGCCGTCCGGCTTCAAGGCACCCGTCGTGCTGGCGGTGGGCCTGGGCGCCGAGCCCGAGGCGGACGCCGGTTACGACGCCGAGGCGCTGCGCAGGGCCGCCGGCGCGGCCGCCCGCGCGCTGGCCGGCGCCAAGAAGGCCGCCTTCGCCCTCCCGCTCGCCGACGCCGCCGACGCGGGCGTCGTGGGCGAGGGCGTGCTGCTCGGCGCGTACTCCTTCGACGCCTACAAGGAGTCCAAGGACGCCAAGGGTGCCAAGGCCAAGAACGGCAAGGGCCCGCTGGCGGAGGCCGCGCTGCTCGGCGGCAAGCCCCGCGACAAGGCGTTCAAGGCGGCGATCGAGCGTGCCGCGGCCGTCGCCGAGGAGCTGAACCGCGCCCGCGACCTGGTCAACACCCCGCCGAACGACCTCAACCCGGAGGCGTTCGCGGCGGTGGCGCAGGCCGCCGCCAAGGAGCACGGCATCAAGGTGCAGGTGCTCGACGAGAAGGCGCTCACCAAGGGCGGCTACGGCGGCATCCTCGGCGTCGGCGTCGGTTCGGCGTCGGGTCCGCGGCTGGTGAAGCTGTCGTACACCTCGTCGAAGGCGACGAAGTCCCTGGCCTTCGTCGGCAAGGGCATCACCTACGACTCGGGCGGCATCTCGCTGAAGCCCGCCGGGCACAACGAGACGATGAAGTGCGACATGGCCGGCGCCGCCGCCGTGTTCGCCGCGGTGGTCGCCGCCGCGCGTCTGGGCCTGGAGGTCAACGTGACCGGCTGGCTGGCGCTGGCCGAGAACATGCCGTCGGGTTCCGCGACGCGCCCGGGTGACGTGCTGCGCATGTACAGCGGCAAGACGGTGGAGGTGCTCAACACCGACGCCGAGGGCCGGCTGGTGCTCGCCGACGCGCTGTGGGCGGCCTCGCAGGAGGAGCCGGACGCGATCATCGACGTGGCGACCCTGACCGGCGCGATGATGCTGGCGCTGGGCAGCCGGACGTACGGCGTCATGGCGAACGACGACGCGTTCCGCTCCGCGGTGCACGAGGCGGCCGAGGAGGTCGGCGAGCCGGCGTGGCCGATGCCGATGCCGGAGCACCTGCGCAAGGGCCTCGACTCGCCGACCGCGGACATCGCGAACATGGGCGAGCGGATGGGCGGTGGTCTGGTGGCCGGTCTGTTCCTGCGGGAGTTCGTCGGCGAGGGCATCACCTGGGCGCACCTGGACATCGCGGGTCCGGCCTTCAACGAGGGCGGGCCGTTCGGGTACACGCCGAAGGGCGGCACAGGTACGGCGGTGCGGACGCTGGTGCGGGTTGCCGAGCTGGCGGCCGCGGGTGAGCTGGGCTAGGGGCGCGACCTGGGCTAGGGGCGCCTGAGAGGGTGCCGGGTGCGGGTGACTGCGCGGCCGCGGGTCCGTCGTGGCTTGTCGCGCAGTTCCCCGCGCCTCTGGGTGGGGTGCCCTCGGCCGGCAGGGCACCCCCGGTCCGGTCGCGTCCACGCGGCGGGGCCGCAGATCGGTACAGCCCCGCGCCCCTGAGGGGGGATGCCCTGGCCTCGGCCGGCAGGGCACCGTTCGGTCGGGTTCACGTGGCGGAGCCGCTGGTGGTGCGTTCCGCGGGTCGTGCTCAGGTGAACGTGGGGCGTCTCACACCCCGGCCCGGCGTCTCGTACGGGGTCGACAAGTGCGAAGATGGAGCCCGGCAGGACAGGGCCCACCCAAGGGCCGAGAACAATGAGCGGCCGGACACCAGCCGCCGACCGGTCACTGGAGACCGGCGTGGCGCACATGCATGGAGGACGTGACGTGGCGAACGACGCCAGCACCGTTTTCGACCTAGTGATCCTCGGCGGTGGCAGCGGTGGTTACGCCGCGGCCCTGCGCGGGGCGCAGCTGGGCCTGGACGTCGCCCTGATCGAGAAGAACAAGCTGGGCGGCACCTGCCTGCACAACGGCTGCATTCCCACCAAGGCCCTGCTCCACGCGGGCGAGGTCGCCGACCAGTCCCGCGAGAGCGAGCAGTTCGGCATCAAGACGTCCTTCGAGGGCGTCGACATGGCGGGCGTGCACAAGTACAAGGACGAGGTGATCGCCGGCCTGTACAAGGGCCTGCAGGGCCTGGTCGCCTCCCGCAAGATCACCTACATCGAGGGTGCGGGCCGGCTGTCCTCCCCCACCTCCGTCGACGTCAACGGTCAGCGCGTCGAGGGCCGCCACGTCCTGCTCGCGACCGGCTCCGTGCCGAAGACGCTGCCGGGCCTGGAGATCGACGGCAACCGGATCATCTCCTCCGACCACGCCCTCACCCTCGACCGCGTGCCGAAGTCCGCGATCGTCCTGGGCGGCGGCGTCATCGGCGTGGAGTTCGCCTCCGCGTGGAAGTCCTTCGGCACCGAGGTCACGGTCATCGAGGGTCTCAAGCACCTCGTCCCGGTCGAGGACGAGAACAGCTCCAAGCTCCTGGAGCGCGCCTTCCGCAAGCGGGGCATCAAGTTCAACCTGGGCACCTTCTTCCAGAAGGCCGAGTACACCCAGGACGGCGTGAAGGTCACCCTCGCCGACGGCAAGGAGTTCGAGGCCGAGGTCCTGCTCGTCGCCATCGGCCGCGGCCCGGTCTCGCAGGGCCTGGGCTACGAGGAGGCCGGGGTCGCCATGGACCGCGGCTTCGTCCTCGTCGACGAGTACATGCGGACCAACGTTCCGACGATCTCCGCCGTCGGTGACCTCGCCCCCACCCTCCAGCTCGCGCACGTCGGCTTCGCCGAGGGCATCCTGGTGGCGGAGCGGCTCGCCGGCCTGAAGACCGTCCCGGTCGACTACGACGGCGTGCCGCGGGTGACGTACTGCCACCCGGAGGTCGCCTCCGTCGGCATCACCGAGGCCAAGGCCAAGGAGGTCTACGGCGCGGACAAGGTCGTCTCCATCAAGTTCCCCCTGGGTGGCAACGGCAAGAGCCGCATCCTGAAGACCGCGGGCGAGATCAAGCTCGTCCAGGTCAAGGACGGGGCCGTGGTCGGCGTCCACATGGTCGGCGACCGTATGGGTGAGCAGGTCGGCGAGGCGCAGCTGATCTACAACTGGGAGGCGCTGCCCGCCGAGGTGGCCCAGCTCATCCACGCCCACCCGACGCAGAACGAGGCGCTCGGCGAGGCCCACCTGGCGCTGGCCGGCAAGCCGCTCCACATGCACGACTGACCGCTTCGGTCTTCGGGCGCGACGACACAGACTTCCGCAATTTTCGTAAGGAGCAACCGAAACCATGGCGGTTTCCGTAACCCTTCCGGCGCTCGGCGAGAGCGTCACCGAGGGCACCGTCACCCGTTGGCTGAAGGCCGAGGGTGAGCGCGTCGAGGCCGACGAGCCGTTGCTCGAGGTCTCGACCGACAAGGTCGACACCGAGATCCCGGCCCCGGCCTCGGGCGTGCTGTCGTCCATCAAGGTCGCCGAGGACGAGACCGTCGAGGTCGGTGCCGAGCTGGCGCTGATCGACGACGGCAGCGGCGCCCCGGCCGCCGAGCAGGCCCCGCAGGCCGAGCAGGCCGCCGAGCCCGCTCCCGAGCCCGCCGCCGCCGCCCCGTCCACCGAGCAGGCCGCCCCGGCGCCCGCTCCCACCGCCGACGCCGCCGCCGGTGGCTCCGCGGAGGGCACGGACGTGGTCCTGCCCGCGCTCGGCGAGTCCGTCACCGAGGGCACCGTCACCCGCTGGCTGAAGTCGGTCGGTGACAGCGTCGAGGAGGACGAGCCGCTGCTCGAGGTGTCGACGGACAAGGTCGACACCGAGATCCCGGCGCCCGCGTCCGGCACGCTGCTGGAGATCGTGGTCGGCGAGGACGAGACCGCCGAGGTCGGCGCGAAGCTCGCCGTCATCGGTGCGGCGGGTGCCGCTCCGGCGGCTGCCCCGGCCCCGGCGGCTCCGGCCGCCCCGGCCCAGCCCGAGCCCACCCCGGCTCCGGCTCCGGCCGCTCCGGCTCCCGCGCAGGCCGCCCCGGCTCCGGCCGCTCCTGCCCCGCAGGCGCCGCCGGCTCCCGCCCCGCAGCCCGCCGCCCCGGCGCCCGCGCCGGCCCCGGCCGCCGCTCCGGCCGCCGCGCAGCCGGTGGACGACGGCGCGTACGTCACCCCGCTGGTGCGCAAGCTCGCCGCCGAGAACGGCGTGGACCTGTCCACCGTCAAGGGCACCGGCGTCGGCGGCCGCATCCGCAAGCAGGATGTCACCGCCGCCGCCGAGGCCGCGAAGGCCGCCGCCCCGGCTCCGGCCGCCGCTGCCGCCGCCGCGCCCGCCGCGAAGAAGGCCCCCGTCCTGGAGGCCTCCCCGCTGCGTGGCCAGACCGTCAAGATGCCGCGCATCCGCAAGGTCATCGGCGACAACATGGTCAAGGCGCTGCACGAGCAGGCGCAGCTGTCGTCGGTCGTCGAGGTCGACGTCACCCGGCTGATGAAGCTGCGCGCCCGCGCCAAGGACGGGTTCGCCGCGCGCGAGGGCGTCAAGCTCTCGCCGATGCCGTTCTTCGTCAAGGCCGCGGCCCAGGCGCTGAAGGCGCACGCGCCGGTCAACGCCAAGATCAACGAGGCCGAGGGGACCATCACCTACTTCGACACCGAGAACATCGGTATCGCGGTGGACTCCGAGAAGGGCCTGATGACCCCGGTCATCAAGAACGCCGGGGACCTGAACCTGGCCGGCATCGCCAAGGCGACCGCCGACCTGGCGGGCAAGGTGCGGGCCAGCAGGATCAGCCCGGACGAGCTGGCCGGTGCGACCTTCACCATCAGCAACACCGGTTCGCGCGGCGCGCTGTTCGACACGATCATCGTGCCGCCGGGCCAGGTCGCCATCCTCGGCATCGGCGCCACGGTCAAGCGCCCGGCCGTCATCGAGACGGAGGAGGGCACGGTCATCGGCGTCCGCGACATGACGTACCTGACCCTGTCCTACGACCACCGTCTGGTGGACGGCGCCGACGCCGCCCGCTACCTGACGTCGGTCAAGGCGATCCTGGAGGCGGGCGAGTTCGAGGTCGAGCTCGGCCTGTAGTCTCCCCCGCCAGAGGGCCTGTACGGTGCCCCCGCCCGGAACTTCCCGGGCGGGGGCATCGTCGTGTTCCGGCCGGGGCACGCTGTGTAAGTCTCGTCTCACCTGCGTAAAAGCGCCCCCATGCGCCCTTCCCGCCCACCGTGACGGCCGTATTGTCTAGACGTCAGCCGCCCCAGGGGTCCGAAGGGGACCCTCCCGAAGGAGCTCCCATGACCGCGCCCGTCGTCCACTCGCTGCGCGAACAGATCCGCGAGCACATCCTGGAAGGGATCATCAGCGGACGCTGGCAGCCGGGCGAGCGGATCGTGGAGCGCCGGATCGCCACGGAGCTGGAGGTCAGCCAGACGCCGGTCCGCGAGGCGCTGCGGGAGCTGGAGTCGCTGCGGCTGATCGAGTCGGCGCCGAACAAGGGCGTACGGGTGCGGAACCTGACCGCGGCGGACCTGGAGGAGAGCTATCCGGTCCGGGCGGGCCTGGAGGCGATCGCGGCGGAACTGGCGGCGGAGCGGCTGGCGCAGGACTGCTCGGCGCTGGAACCGCACGTCGCCGCCCTGTACGCGGCCGACCGCGCGTCCGACGGGACGGGCCAGGTGCGGCACACGGTGGGCTTCCACCGGGAGCTGGTGCGGGCGGCGGGCAACTCGGTGCTGCTGCACACGTGGGAGGGGCTGGGGATCGAGGTCTTCACGGCCCTGTCGATACGGTGGCTGGGCACGGTGCAGCAGTCGTACGCGGAGGAGCACGAGGAACTGGTCGCGGCCTTCCGCCGCCGGGACCCGCGCATCCCGGAGATCGTCAAGTCCCACGTCCTGGGCTGCGCGCCGCGCCCCTGACCGTCCCGAGGGGCTGCGCCCCTCCCGCGCCCCCGGAGAAGGGCGCAGCCCTTCCAGGGGCGCGGGGCTGTATCGATATGCGGCTCCGCCGCGTGGGCGCGATCAGCCACACACCACCCGCGGACGCCACTCGACCGAACCCCCCGAGCTCATCCGCGCCCACCCCCTCTCACCTGCACAAACCCCCAACTTCAAGGTCACTCCGTGCCACCGCCGGAGGCACCCCGTGCCGACTTTCTCGTTATCAAGAGGTTTTGCCCCTCAACCCTTTGATCGATCATCGATCAGCGAGTTACAGTCACAGACGGGCTTCCACCCAAGCCCCAGCCCTGTCCTGCCAAAGACCTAGGGCACCCCCGAACCCTTGCCGATGAGGGAACCCCCTTCGACTGAGGAAGGCGGCGACATGACGACCGACCCCAAAGCCATCCAGCCGAGCGAGCTCGACCAGCTCCCGGACCGCGACCCGGAGGAGACCGCCGAATGGCAGGCCTCCCTGGACGCCGTCACCCAGGCGGCCGGGCCGCACCGTGCCGCGTACCTGATGCGCCGCACCCTGGAGCGCGCCGAGGGCGCCGGACTGGCGCTGCCGAAGCTGCTGGAGACGGACTACGTCAACTCCATCCCGACGGCCGACGAGCCGGCCGTGGACGGGGACGAGGCGCTGGAGCAGCGCATCACCGCCTGGAACCGCTGGAACGCGGCGGCGATGGTGACCCGCGGCAGCAAGTACGGCGTCGGCGGCCACATCGCCACCTTCGCCTCCGCCGCCTGGCTCTACGAGACGGGCTTCAACCACTTCTTCAAGGGCAAGGAGGGTGACGGCTCCGGCGACCAGCTCTACATCCAGGGCCACGCCTCCCCCGGCATCTACGCCCGCGCCTTCCTCGACGGCCGTCTGTCCGAGGAGCAGCTGGACAACTTCCGCCGCGAGGCCGGCGGCAACGGCCTGCCGTCCTACCCGCACCCGCGCCGGCTGCCCTGGCTGTGGGAGTTCCCCACCGTCTCCATGGGCCTCGGCCCGATCTCCGCGATCTACCAGGCGCGGTTCAACCGCTACCTGACCAGCCGCGGCATCAAGGACCTGAGCGACTCCCACGTGTGGGCGTTCCTCGGCGACGGCGAGATGGACGAGCCGGAGTCCACCACCGCGCTCACCCTCGCCTCCCGCGAGGGCCTGGACAACCTGACCTTCGTCATCAACTGCAACCTGCAGCGCCTCGACGGTCCGGTCCGCGCCAACTTCAAGATCGTGCAGGAGCTGGAGGCCCAGTTCCGCGGCGCCGGCTGGAACGTGATCAAGTCGCTGTGGGGCACGGCGTGGGACGAGCTGTTCCAGCTCGACACCACCGGCGCGCTCGTACGCCGCCTGCGCGAGGTACCCGACGCGCAGGTGCAGACGTACCAGACGCGCGACGCCGCCTACATCCGCGAGGACTTCTTCAACAAGGACCCGCAGCTCGCCGAGATGGCGAAGCTGCTGTCCGACGACAAGATCCTCGACTGCTTCCACTTCTCGCGCGGCGGTCACGAGTCCCGCAAGGTGTACGCCGCCTACCGGGCCGCGCTCGCCCACCGGGGCGCCCCGACCGTGATCCTGGCCCAGACGGTCAAGGGCCACACCCTCGGCCGGGGCTTCGCGTCCAAGAACGCCAACCACCAGATGAAGAAGCTCTCGGTGGACGAGTTCAAGGACATGCGCGACCTGCTCGGGCTGCCGATCGCGGACAGCGCCTTCGTCGACGGCGTGGTCCCCTACGCCCACCCGGGCGCCGACTCCCCCGAGGTCCGCTACCTCCAGGAGCGCCGCGCCGCCCTCGGCGGTCCGGCCCCGGCCCGCCGCGTGCACCCGCTCGCGCCGCTGCCCGCGCCCGCCGACAAGGCGTTCGCGTCCTTCGACAAGGGTTCCGGCTCGCAGAACGTGGCCACCACCATGGCCTTCGTCCGCCTGGTCAAGGACCTGGTCCGCGACAAGGAGACCGGCAAGCGCTGGGTGCCGATCGTCCCCGACGAGGCGCGCACCTTCGGCATGGAGTCGCTGTTCCCGTCGCTGGGCATCTACTCGCCCAAGGGCCAGACGTACGAGCCGGTCGACCGCGACCAGCTGATGTACTACAAGGAGGCCAAGAACGGCCAGATCCTCAACGAGGGGATCACCGAGGCCGGTTCGATGGCCGACTTCATCGCCGCTTCGACGTCGTACGCGACGCACGGCGAGGCGATGATCCCGTTCTACATCTTCTACTCGATGTTCGGCTGGCAGCGCACCGCCGACCAGATGTGGCAGCTCGGCGACCAGCTGGGCCGCGGCTTCCTGGTGGGCGCCACCGCGGGCCGCACCACGCTGACCGGTGAGGGCCTGCAGCACGCGGACGGCCACTCCCCGGCCATCGCGGCGACCAACCCGGCCGCCCTGTCGTACGACCCGGCGTTCGCCTACGAGATCGCCGCGATCGTCAAGGACGGTCTGCGCCGCATGTACGGCGAGGCCGCCCCGGGCGAGGACCCGAACGTCTTCTACTACCTGACGGTCTACAACGAGCCGATGCCGCAGCCGGCCAAGCCGTCCGGTGTCGACGAGGGCATCGTCAAGGGCCTGTACCGCTTCAACACGGCGGAGACGGCGGGCCTGACCCCGGCCGCGAACGCCCCGCGCGTCCAGCTGCTCGGCTCCGGCACGGCGATCCACTGGACGCTCAAGGCGCAGCGGCTGCTCGCCGAGGAGTGGGGCGTGGCCGCCGACGTGTGGTCCGCGACCTCCTGGACGGAGCTGCGCCGGGACGCCATGGACGCCGACGCGGCGCTGCTGCGCGGCGAGGAGCGGGTGCCGTACGTCCGCCGGGCGCTCCAGGGCGCCGAGGGTCCTGTCCTCGCGGTCTCCGACTACATGCGCCAGGTCCCGGACCAGATCGCGCAGTGGGTCGAGCAGGACTACTCGTCGCTCGGTGCCGACGGCTTCGGTCTGTCGGACACCCGTGACGCCGCCCGCCGCCACTTCGGCGTCGACGCCGAGTCCATCGTGGTCGCGGCCCTGGCCCAGCTCGCCAGGCGCGGCGAGGTCAAGGCGACGGCCGTGAAGGAGGCGCGCGAGCGCTACGGCCTGTAGGGCACGAGGCGTGTCGTGACAGGAGGCCCCCGCCGCGGCGGGGGCCTCCTCGCGTTCTCCTGCATCATGTGGGGATGCGTGCTGCCCGCCTCATCAAGATGGTGCTGCTCCTCCAGTCCCGCCCGAGCATGACCGCCGCCGAGCTGGCCCGGGAGCTGGAGGTGTCGGAGCGGACCGTGACGCGGGACGCGCAGGCGCTGTCGGAGGCGGGCGTGCCGGTGTACGCGGAGCGGGGCCGGGCCGGCGGCTACCGGCTGGTCGGCGGGTACCGCACCCGGCTGACCGGGCTGGCGCGGGGCGAGGCGGAGGCGCTGTTCCTGTCCGGGGTGCCCGGGGCGCTGCGCGAGATGGGGTTGGAGGACGCGGCCTCGGCGGCCCGGCTGAAGGTGTCGGCGGCGCTGCTCCCCTCCCTGCGGGACGCCTCCCGTACGGCGGCCCAGCGGTTCCACCTGGACGCGCCGAACTGGTTCCGCGAGCCCCGGACGCCCGAGCTGCTGCCGGCGGTGGCGGACGCGGTCTGGGACGACCGGCGGATCGCCGCACGCTACCGGCGCGGGCGAAGCGAGGTGGTCCGGGAGCTGGAGCCGTACGGGCTGGTCCTGAAGGCAGGGGTCTGGTACCTGTGCGCGCGGGTCGCGCAGTGCGACGACGGGCCGTACCGGGTGTACCGCATCGACCGGTTCACGGCCGTGGAAGCGGGTGCGGAACGCTTCACCCGGGACAGCGGTTTCGACCTGCCGGCGTTCTGGGCGGAGCGGGCCGAGGAGTTCGCGCGGTCGATCCTGCGGGCCGAGGCCGTGGTGCGGCTGTCGGAGCGGGGGGTGCGCGCGCTGGCGCACGCCGTCGACGGGCCGTCCGCCCGGGAGGCGCTGGAGGCCGCCGGGACGCCGGACGCGGACGGCTGGGTGACGGTGACGCTGCCGGTGGAGTCGGAGGAGGTCGCGCACGCGCAGCTCAGGGGGCTCGGGCCGGAAGTGGAGGTGCTGGCGCCGGCGGCGCTGCGGGAACGTTTCGCGCGGGACGCACGACGGTTGGCGGGGTTGTACGCCGGTGAGTCCCCGGCCGGTACATAACGATCCGCCGCACTCCACGTGCGCCGCCCCCGCCCAGGGCCGATGCTGGACCCGTGATGGACGAGACGGAGTTCTGGGAGTTGATCGACGCCGCCAGGCAGGGCGCCGACGGCGATCCCGAGGACCAGGCCGACCTGCTCGTGGAGCGGTTGCTCGGCATGGACCCGGACCTGGTGCTCGACTTCGCCCGCCACTTCGAGGCCCGCTACAACCGCGCCTGCACCTGGGACCTGTGGGGCGCCGCCTGGGTGCTGCTCGGCGGGGCCAGTGACGACGCGTTCGACTACTTCCGGTGCTGGCTGATCGGCCAGGGCCGCGAGGTGTACGAGGGCGCGGTGCACGAGCCGGACTCGCTCGCGGAGCTGCTGGACGACTTCGACGAGGAGCTGGACGGCGACGGCGAGGAGCTGGGGTACGCCGCCGACGAGGCGTACGAGCAGCTCACCGGTGCCGTCGCGCCGGATCTGGGGATCGCGCCCGCGCCCGCGGAACCGCTGGGCGCGGCGATCGACCTGGAGGACGACCGGGCCCTGGCCGATCGCCTGCCCCGGCTGTGGACGAGGTTCGGGCCGGACTGAGACACCCCGGCCGGTCAGGCGCGGCCCTGGAGGCGGGCCGCCGTGTCCCTGATGTCCGCGAGGCGGGCGGTGAGGGCGGCGCCCGGGCAGCTGGTCGCGTAGCCGTCGTCGTGGCCGGCGACGGCGGGCAGCGTGGCGGTGGCGCCCGCGGCGAAGCGGCTGAGGCCGTTGCTGGAGACCAGGACGGCCTTCCCGTGCGGGTCGGTGCCGCTCTCGCCGAGCTTCCAGGCGGCCACGGCGGCGATCGCGTCGGTCAGCTCGTCGGGTACGGGCACGCCCGCGGTGTAGGTGCCGAGGGCGGCGATCCCGGTGGTGCGGTGGTTGAAGCCCTGGGTGTGGGCGCCGGTGACGGGACGGTCGATGCCGCCGGCGCGGCCCTCGTAGACGGTGCCGCAGCGGTCGACGACGAAGTTGTAGCCGATGTCGTCCCAGTCCCGGGCACCGGTCTGGCCCTGGTACACGCCGCGCAGGATGGCCGGCACGTCGTCGCAGTCGTAGCCGTTCGGCGTGTCCGTGTGGTGCACGAAGACGGCGACGACCCTGTCGTCGTAGCGCGGGGCGGGCTGTGCGCGGGCGGCGCCGCCCAGCCAGACGGACCGGGGCACGATGTCGGGCCGGGGCGCGGCGTACCGGTCGGTGGAGGCGGCCGGGGCGGCGGCCTGGGCGTCGGCTGCTTCCTGTACGCCGTTCGCGCACAGGAAGAGCGCGGCGACGGCGGCCAGCCCGGGCAGGGCGCCGAGCAGTGCCCGGGCCGCGAGCGGCAGGCGGGAGGCGCCGGGTGTGCGGGCGGCACCGCGCTCCCGGGCGGCACGGCGCTCCCGGGCGCCGCGCTTTGGGGCGCCGTGCTCCCGGGCCCTGCGCGGTCCTTGGAAGACTGGCATGGTCCTACTGTCCGGTGGATCCGCTCTGTCCGCGATGTGTGCTGTGCCACCCGGTGGAACCATCGTCCGGGTCCGGGGCGTTTCCCGATGTGACGGCCCACACAGGCCCGCATCGGTGGCCGTTTTTCGGACAGCTGTGCTTCTCAGGCTGATCATCGGCCCGGTACGGCACGTACTGAGGGTCCCGGGGTCCGGTAGAAAGGCGGTTCGCGTGGACCTGCTCGACATCGTGCTGGCGCTGGTGGTGCTGGCCTACGCGGCGTCCGGCTACCGGCGGGGGCTGGTGGCCGGCTGTATCTCGCTGGCCGGCTTCGTGGGCGGCGCGGCGCTCGGCGTGTGGGTCCTGCCGTGGGTGACGGACCTGGTGGCGCGGGGCTCGACCGCGGCGACGGTGGTAGCGGTGGTCACGGTGCTGTTCCCGGCGATGGTGGGGCACGAGCTGGCGGGGCGTCTCGCGCTGCGGCTGCGCAGGGAGCTGGACGCCGGTCCGCTGCGGGTGGCCGACGGGGTCGGCGGGGCGGTGGCGAACTCGGCGGCGGCGCTGATCGTGGCGTGGGTGGCGGCGAGCGTCCTGGCGGCCTCCTCGTCCTCGCTGCTCACCTCGGCGATCCGGGACTCGACGCTGCTGGGCGCGGTGCAGCGGGTGATGCCGGACACCACCCCGCGGTGGTTCTCGGGGGCGACGTCCGCGCTGGCCGACGCGGGTTTCCCGCAGGTCTTCAACCCCTTCGAGAACGAGTCGGCCGCCGAGGTCGCCGAGCCCTCCGGCGACAGCGTCACGCCCGCGGCCGCCCGGGCGGCGAAGCTCAGCACGGTGAAGGTGGAGGGCGTGGCCGGGGCCCAGGGCCGGGAGGGCAGCGGCTTCGTGTACGCGCGGGAGCACGTGCTGACCAACGCCCACGTGGTGGCGGGCATCGACGCCCCGACCGTGCGGGTCGGCGGGGTGGGCCCGGCGTACGAGGCGCGGGTGGTGCTGTTCGACCCGGACAAGGACGTGGCCGTGCTGTACGTTCCCGACCTGCGCGCCCCGGTGCTGCGGTTCGACGAGGACGCCTCGCGCGGCGACGCGGCGGTGGTCGCGGGCTATCCGCAGGACGGCGCCCTGGACCTGCGGGCGGCGACGGTGGCGAACCGGATCCGCGCCACCGGCCAGAACATCTACAACGACGAGAGCGTGACCCGGGAGATCTACTCGGTCCGCTCCACGGTCCGCCCCGGCAACTCGGGCGGACCGCTGCTGACCACGGACGGCCGGGTGTACGGCGTGGTGTTCGCGCGTTCCACCTCCGACGCCGAGACCGGCTACGCGCTGACGGCGGCGGAGGTGGCCCCCGAGGCGCGGCAGGCGGCCGGTGCGACGCGGGCGGTGGACACGGGCGAGCCGGTCACGTCGTGAGCGGGGCCCCGGCGGGGCCGTCCGCCGCGGTCAGCGTCCTGCCCATCAGCACGTCGTCGACGTAGCCGCCGTCGAGGTGGAACTCCTCGGGCTGGACGCCCTCGACGACGAAGCCCTCGGACTCGTAGAGCCCTCGTGCGGCGGTGTTGTGGCCGAGGACGCGCAGCGTGATGCGGCGGGCGCCCAGGCGCCGGGCCTCCTCGACGGCGGCGCGGACGAGGGCGCGTCCGGCGCCGTGTCCGCGGGCGGCGTCGGCGACGGCGAGCCCGCGGATCTGGCGGACGTGGGCGTTGGAGGCCAGTTCGGTGGGGAAGCCGAGGCGGACGTAGCCGACGACGGCGCCGTCGAGTTCGGCGACGAGGTGGTCGTCGGGGCCCGAGTGCGGGCGGAAGAAGGGATCGTCGGGCCCCGGCGGGGGCGAGACGGCGTGCAGCGGGGACCAGGTGGCGCGGTCGATCCGGCGCAGCGGTTCCTCGTCCTCGGACCTGGCGTGACGTATGTGCGGGGCTGGCATGACGATCACTGTACGACGCGGTGGCGGCGGCACGTTCCGCGGTTTCGCGCGGGCCACCCGGCAGGATGGGCGCATGGACGACGGACGCTTGAGCAGGGAACGTTCCCGTATCGCGGTGGCCGGTGCCTCCGGGCTCATCGGCAGCGCGCTGGCGCGGTCGCTGGCCGCGGACGGGCACGAGGTGGTGCGCCTGGTGCGGCACGCGCCCGGGGGCGCGGACGAGGTCCGGTGGGATCCGGAGAACGGACGGGTGGACGCGGCGGGCCTGGCCGGCTGCGACGCCGTGGTCAACCTGGCCGGGGCGGGGGTGGGCGACCGCCGCTGGAGCGACGCGTACAAGACCCGCATCCGCAGCAGCCGTGTGCACGGGACGACGGCGCTGGCGGAGGCCGTCGCCGCGATGGAGCGGCCGCCGCGGGTCTTCGTGAACGGCAGCGCGATGGGCTTCTACGGGGAGACCGGCGACCGGGCCGTGGACGAGAGCGCGCCCGCGGGCGAGGGCTTCCTGCCGTCCCTGTGCGTGGAGTGGGAGGCCGCGGCGGCGCCCGCCCGGGAGGCGGGGGTGCGGACGGTGTTCACGCGGACCGGGCTGGTCGTCGCCCGGCGGGGCGGGGCCTGGGGCCGGCTCTTCCCGCTCTTCAGGGCGGGGCTCGGCGGGCGGCTGGGCGACGGTTCGCAGTACTGGTCCTTCGTGGCGCTGCACGACGAGGTGGCGGCGATCCGGCACCTCCTGGAGCGGGACGACCTGTCCGGCCCGTTCAACCTGACCGCCCCGCAGCCGGTGACGAACCGTGAGATCACGGTGGCCATGGGCCGCGTGCTGCACCGCCCGACCCCCTTCCCGGTCCCGGCGCCGGTCCTGCGCACGGTGCTGGGCGAGATGGCGGGCGACGTGCTCGGCAGCGCGCGGGTCCTGCCGGCCCGCCTGCTGGAGTCGGGCTTCCGCTTCGCGTTCCCGGAGATCGACGGGGCGATCCGCGCGGCACTGTAGGCGGGTCGCCCGCCTCGGGCCTGGTGGGCGCTCTCCCCCGACCGACTCCGACCACTTGACGGTCGTATCGCGGACACATGACACCCGTATGCGACCGCCGTGCGACCGTGTGCTGCCCCTGTGCGACTCCCACTGACCGTTCGGGGCCCTAATCTCGTCTCGAACTCGGGTATCCCTCAAGGCTGTTGGGGGCATGACGTCTCCAGCGGCCGCGCAACCTCGAGGAGGGGCACGTGCTTGAGCCCGCGTACCAGGCGGACGTCGTCGTCGTGGGGGCCGGGATCGCCGGACTCGCCGCGGCGCAACGGCTGACCAGCGCAGGTGTGACGACCACGGTCCTGGAGGCCGCCCCCGCGGTGGGCGGCCGGATGGCGACCGAGAAGGTCGACGGTTTCCGGCTCGACAGAATCGGACAGCTGCTGTCCACGGCGTATCCCGAACTGCGCCGCACCCCGGGGCTCGACGGCCTCGCGCTGCTGCCCTTCGCCCCCGGCGTCCTGCTGCACAGCGAGGGCCGTCACCACCGCGCGGGCGCCCCCGCGGGCGTCCGGGGCGCACGGGGCGCACTCCATGCGGTGCGCGCCCTCGCGAGCGCCCCCGCTCGATACCCGCGCCCCGGCGCACGTTCACCGCGCCCGGCGTCTCCGAGCGGGGCGCCGCCACGCCCCGCACCCGGGCCGGCGCCCCGCTCGGCACCGCCGTGGACCAGGCCCGGCTCGGTGCCGCCCTGACCCGGCTGGCGGGCACGCCGGTCGAACGGCTCCGGGTGCGCCCGGAGTTGCCGGCCGCCCAGGCGCTCGCGGCCCGCGGGCTGCCGGCCCGCACCATCGACGGCTTCCTGCGTCCGCTGCTCGCCGCCCTGCTGTGCGACCCGGACCTGACGACGTCGAGCCGGTGCGCGGACCTCGCGCTGCGCGCCTTCGCCGGCGGACGGCTGGCCCTGCCGCAGGGCGGCGCGGAGTCCCTGCCGGAGCAGCTGGCGCGAACGCTCCCCCCGGGTACCGTGCACACCGGCGTCCGTGTCACCGCGGTCGCGACCAACGCCGTGACCACGGCGGAGCACGGCGTCATCCGGTGCCGGGCCGTCCTGGTGGCGACCGACGCCCGCGCGGCGGCCGAGCTGCTGCCGGGGCTGCGCGTGCCGGACTTCCATCCGGTCACGGTGGTGCACCACACGACCGACGAGCCGCCGACGACCGGCGCGTCCCTGCTGCTCGACGCGGACCGCGGCGGTCCGGTCGCCCACACGTCGGTGGTCTCCCGCGTGGACCCGTCCAGGGCACCGGCCGGCCGCGTCCTCGTCTCGTCGACGGTCCTCGGCCCTCCCCCGCCCGACGTCGACACGGCCGTACGCGTCCACCTCGCCCGCCTCTACGGCACCCCCACGGCCCACTGGGACACCCTCGCCGTGCACCACACGCCCGAGGCGGTGCCCGCGATGCGCCCACCGCACGACCTGCGCAGGCCGGTACGGCTGCTGGCCGGCCTGTACGTCTGCGGCGACCACCGCGACACCAGCACCGCCCAGGGCGCCCTCCACTCGGGCCACCGCGCCTCGGCGGCGATCCTGACGGACCTGGGAGCGGGGCGGCCGATGCACACGGCGGAGACGGTGGGGGCGGCGCGGGCGGCCTGATCCTGAGCGGTTCACGCGAATACAGGGCCGGTCCCCGGTCGGGCCGGTGTCGAGGACGGCGGGGCGCCGACCGGTGCACCGCGGCTGCGCCCCGACCGGTCTACTCCTCCGCGTTTCCGCTGCGTTCTCCCCGAAACCAGATCACCCGTGTCCCGGGGAAGTTCTCCTCGAGCACCAGCGCCATCCAAACAAAGCTGGGCTCCTCTCCCTTCCGGTCGAGCAGCCACTGAGTGAATCCGTCGAGCAAGGCACCCGAGCACTCCAGGTCGTACCCTGTCAGCAATGTCACGGTTGGATAGTAGGAACCATTCAGTCCATACATTCCGGGTCGCGTACGAACCTTTTCGACCCGGCCGGCCTCCTCGACCGTACTGACCGTACTGACCGTTGTGCACGAACTCGCTCACGGTGGCCGCGTCACCGTCAGCGCGGCCTCCGACGCGGCCTTGACCCCCGGCCCGCCGCCCTTCCAGTAGTCGCCAAAGGCAGCAGTGGCACCATCAGCAGGCGCCAGAGGCGTGACTGTCTCCTACGAGCCGCTAAACCGTTTCGCCTTGTGAGCACAGACCTTCCCCATCGGTCACTCCGGGCACCTGAATTTAGCAGCAGGAGACCCGAATTCTCCATCAGATATTCACAGTCTCCGGCGCGAGCACGGGTTGCTGACACGACGTCACATTTGGTACGCACGGGCCATGTCGGCCAGTTTCATTGCAAATGAGGCGTACCTCACATTTCACGACTCACCCGAATCGCACTTCCGAGACGAACAACGGGTGCGTCTTGAAAGGCCGTTTGATACTCTCCGATTCGTTTGCCAGGGGGGCATTGACGGCTACACCTTCAGGATGCCTCCCCTGTCCGAAGCAATCATTCGTGCGACATTGGAGAGACAACGTTGATTTCGCGAACTCGAAGAATTCTGGCGTGCTCACTCGTGGCCGCCGCAGCGGTCACCGGACTTTCGTCCATGGCTTCCGCCGAAAGCGGTTCCGAGCCGCTCGCGGCCGACGCGGAAATGCCGTCCGCGGTCGAGGACTTCAACTATCCGGGTGCGGACAGGATCCTGGCGGACGAGGGAATCCGACTGAAGCGCGGAGACGGCCACATTCAGTTGGCCGAGTGCGGTCAGACCGCCGACCAGATCACGGTCTACACCGTCGCGGACACATCCGCCGGCCGGAAGGGAACGTACTGCTTCCAGGCCACGGCGAAGTCCGGCTACCTCACGCTGGAGCTGCCTCGCGTCTTCGCTCTCGAGACCAGCACGAACCCCATCAGTGCGGACCTGACCGCCGAGGGACAGACCCAGACCGTCAACATGACCGAAGACGACTTCAAGAGTGTGGGTGAGGGAACCGTCGGCGGCGCCCAGTCGGTTCTGGTCGAGATCCGCGTCACCGGCTGATGCCCCTGACCTCTTCGTACAGGAGTGAGCACCACGTCATGTCCCCACCCCGCGTACGCGCCGCCTTGGCCGCGGGCCTGATGGCCACCGCCGTCGCCGCCGGTTGTCTCACCGCAGGCACCGCCCAGGCCACCACCGGCCCGGCCGTCACCGACGGCACCTACGACTTCACCGCCCGCCTGACGACAGGTGACGACCAGCGGGCCTGTTCCGGCGTGCTCGTCGACGCCCGATGGGTGGCCACCGCCGCCAGCTGCTTCGCCGACGACCTCGGTGCCGGGCCGGTCGCCGCGGGCAAGCCCAAGTGGAAGACCACGGCCGTCCTCGGCGCCTCCCCGGACGCCGGCAACACCTTCGACGTCGTCGAGATAGCCCCTCGCACCGACCGCGACGTGGTTCTGGCCCGCCTCGACCGCCCGGCCGACGCGGTCACCGTCCCGTTCGCCACCACCGCGCCCACCGCGGGCGAGGAGCTGACGGCCGTCGGGTTCGGCCGGACCAAGGACGCGTGGGTGCCCGACACCCGGCACACGGCCGCCTTCACCGTCCAGTCCGTCTCCGGCACCACGCTCGCCCTCGACGGCAAGACCGACGACGACGCCATCTGCGCCGGCGACGCCGGCGGCCCCCTGCTGCGACAGAAGGACGGCAAGTTCGAACTCGTCGCCCTCGCCAGCCAGTCCTGGCAGGGCGGCTGCTGGGGCTCCGACCCGGCCGAGACCCGCAACGACGCCGTGTCACCGCGCCTCGACGACGCCGCGCTCCGGACCTGGGTGCGGGAGACGCGGGAGCAGCTGCGCGAGGTCGTGTACGCGGCCGACGTGAGCGGGGACGGGCGGAGTGACCTCGTCGTTCTGAGCAAGGACGGGGAGATCACCGTGCGTACGGCGAGGGCGACGGTCGCGACGAGGCCGGGAGACCCTCTGTATCACTTCAACCCGCCCGTGCACCGGAGCGCGGGCTGGAGCAACTTCCTCGGTCAGGAGGGCAAGGGCCGCCTCTACTTCGCCGACGTCAACGGCGACAACAAAGCCGACCTCATCGTCCACGAAACCAACGGCGACATCGCCGTCCGCACCAACAAGGGCACCTACTTCGACAGCGGCACCCACTGGAGCGCCGGCTGGAGCAACTTCCTCGGCCACGAGGGCAAGGGCCGCCTCTACTTCGCCGACATCAACGGCGACAACAAAGCCGACCTCATCGTCCACGAAACCAACGGCGACATCGCCGTCCGCACCAACAAGGGCACCTACTTCGACAGCGGCACCCACTGGAGCGCCGGCTGGAGCAACTTCCTCGGCCACGAGGGCAAGGGCCGCCTCTACTTCGCCGACATCAACGGCGACAACAAAGCCGACCTCATCGTCCACGAAACCAACGGCGACATCGCCGTCCGCACCAACAAGGGCACCTACTTCGACAGCGGCACCCACTGGAGCGCCGGCTGGAGCAACTTCCTCGGCCATCCGAAGGGCGGCCTCCACTTCGCCGACGTGAATGCCGACGGCAAGGCGGACCTGTTGGTGCGGACCGCGGACGGCAGGATCGAGGTCCGCAGGAACACCGGCACGTACTTCCAGCTCCTGGACGGGGACGACTGGGTCTAGGGGGTCCCTCCCGCTTGACCCGGCGTCCCGTGCGACCGGTCGCTCCCGTGCCCGGAGGTGACCGGTCCGCCCGGACCAAGCCGGTTCCGACCGGGGCGGCCCCCGGGGACGGAGCAGGGCCACCGGCCGAAGCCGGTGGCCCTGCTCGCCGTTCAACGCGTCGGAGAGGCCCCGCGGATCAGCGCCAGGCGTCGGGAACGCGCGCCAGTTGGACCAGCACGTCCCACTCCACCGGCCGGGCGTCCGGGTCCGCCCACGGCGCCCCGAGGGCCACCCAGTACCCGCGACGGGCCCTGATGCCCCGCAGCGCGTCCCAGTCCCCCGGTGTGCCGAGATCGTCGATCCCGGACTCGGCCCCACACGACGGACAGGCCGTCTCCGTGGGGGCCCCGTCACGCCAGAAGACTTCCCCCGAGAACCCGCAGATCCGGCACACGGTCTCGGTGCCGAGCGAGCCGCAGGAGACCCGATCCGCCATCCGGCGGGCGCGATCGACCGGAGGGGGAGCGGGGGTACGCCACTGCGGTGGGATGTTCTCGAGTTGCCGGAGAACGTCCCAGTGCCTCGGCTTACGGCGGGGCCGCTCCCATCGGGCGCCGGACCCGAGCCACCAGCCCCGGAACGCGTGCAGCCCTTCCACTCCGCTCCACGCGCCGGGGGTCGCGCCCATGTCGCCGATGCCCGACTCGTTGCCGCAGCAGTCACAGACCGTGTTGGTCGGCCAGCCGGCCTCCCAGAACCTGTCCTCGTCGTATCCGCACATGCGGCAGAAGTCCTCAGCCGCGGGGACCGCTTCCTCCTCCGGCATCTACCGCTCCGTTCCTTGCGCCTTCAGGTAGTCCTCCAGCGTCGGATAAGCATTCGGATCGTATCCGTAGGGGTTGGTGGCGCTCTTGGGCGCGGGGCGGTTCATGCTCATGGGCAGGTCGTCCTTGGTGAAGGCGGTGAGCGTGTTGCTGTTCTTCTCGTAGACGATGTAGTTGCCGTTGCCGCGATCCCAGACGCGGTACCCCTGAGGCGGCTGCGGCAGCTTGGCCGCGTTGCGGTACCCGTGCGCCATCTCCACGTACTCCCTCGCGCTCCCCAGCTCCGGGAACTCCCCCCTGTGCTTCTTCCAGTGGATGAACGCGTTCTGTGCGTTGGTGTAGCCCTTCGAAGGCTTGCCGGTGGCCCAGATGTGCGGAACCTTGCCGTTGGCCCGCATGGACTTGGCGAAGGCCTCGACGGCCGAGAAGCCCTTCTTGCCCCACTTCGTACCCGTGGCGCCCCAGCCGACGATCGGGATGGCGGCGGCGCAGGAGAGGCTGGAGTTGAGGGCGTCGCCCTCCGCTCCGTACCAGCCGCAGTTGAGCAGGTCGAAGCCCTCGCCGAAGCCGGGGACCATGCCTGCCGCGTCCAGGAGGGTGTGGCCGATGGTGGCCATGTCCCACCAGTCGGCTTCCTCCTCGGCCGCCATGTCGGCGAAGGCGTCCTCCAGGCTCTCGAGCCCCTTGATGTCCTCGCGGTCCTGCTCCTCCAGCTTCTTGCGCTCCTGCTCGGCCTCCTCCCACGCCTTGGTGGCCCAGGCGAACAGCGCCTCGCTCATGGCCTCGGCGGCGGCGTCGGCGTCCTTGCCGGCGGCCTCCGCGGACGCGCGGGCCTCTCCCGCCGCCACCCAGGCGACGGCGGCCGAACCGGCGGCGGCGTCGGCCGAGACCTGCGCGCGGGCGGCGGAGTTGTCCGCGTCACGAGCGGCCCGGTGGGCGTCGGCCTCCGCGGCACGCGCGACCCTCGCCGACTCGGCGGCGTCGGCGGCCGACCGCGCCGCGGCGTCGGCGGACGCGTCCGCGTCCTTGGCGTAGTCGGCGGCGTCCTGGGCCGAGTCCTGGGCCTGCTGCGCGTACTTCTTGGCGTCCTCGGCGGCGTTGTTGGCCGTCGCTGCGGCCCGGTGCGCTTCGGCGGCGTGCTTCTGGGCCGTCGCGGCGACCGCCGACGCGTCGGCGATCAGACCCTGCACCCGGGCCACATGGGTCGCCGTCAGCAGGTCCTTGCGCTTGGTCTCGTACTGCCCGGTCTCGATGAAGGCGTGCAGGACCTGCGGCGGACCCGCCAGCGCGATGCGGGCCCCGGCGGCGACCTCCGCCGTGCCCGACCCGGCGAGCTGGACGGCGACGACCCGCTCGTCCTGGGTGCGCTGCGCGTAGTACTCGCTGGTGATGAACTCACGCAGCGCGGCCGGGGAGCCGTCCGCGAGGGCGGCCTTGCCCGCCTTCACCACTCCGGCCCCGGCACCGTTCATCAGCTGGGTGACGGTGACCCGGTAGTCGTTGGCCGCGGCCTTGTGCTGGCCGGTGGCCAGGAAGGCGGCTACCGTCGCCGCGTCCCCGGCGAGTGCCGTCTCCGCCGCCGCGCGAACGGCCTCGGACTCGGAGTGGGTGGCGAGCCGGTTGACGCGTGCCCGGTCGTCCAGCTCCTGAGCCTGGTCCCGACCGTCACGCACGTACGCGACGACGTCCTCGGCCGAACCGGCCAGGGCGACCTCGGCGGCGGCGACGCTCCACGGACCGCGCGTCTTCACCGTGTTCAGCGCGACCTTGCGCGCCTGAGGGGCGACCGCGGCGACGTCGACGTCCGGTTGACCGACCTCGGCGGCAAGACGGTCCGCCTCCTCCTCCAGCGCCTTGGACGCCTGGGCCTGCTCGGCCAGCTTCGTGGCGCGCTCGTCGTCGAGTTCCTTCAGCGAGCGTGCCTGCTCGATCGCTCCTGCCGTCCGGGCGGCCAGTTCCTCCTTCTCGATCTCGCGCGCGAGGGTGAAGGTGGTCTGCGCCTTGGTGACCGCCGCGGTCGCCTCGTTGGCGGCGTCCTGGGCGGCGTTGGCGTGCTTCGTGGACTCGGCCGCCGCGGTCGCGGCGTCACCCGCGTGGTCGGCCGCGTCCTCAGCCGCCTTGGCGGCGTTCTCGGCGTGCTTCGCGGCCGAGTTGGCCGCGTCCCGGGCCTCGTAGGCGGCCTTGGCCGCCTTGCCCGCCAATGCCTCCGCCCGGTTCGCGGCGGCCGTGGCCTGGGCGGCGTGCCGGTGGGCCTCGGCCGCGGCTGCCCTGGCGCGTGCCGCCTGGGCGCTGGACACGCCGGCCTGGCCGCTCGCCGCCGACGCAGCACTGGCCGCGGCGTCCGCGTTGAGACCCGCGGAAGCCGCCGCCTTGGCGGCGTTGGCCGCCTCGGAGGCGGCCGTGCCGGCGTGGTCGGCGGCGGTCGCGGCCGTCTTCGCGCCCTTGGCTGCGTCCCGCGCGTCCTCGGCCGCCGCACGGGCGGCGGCCGCCTTCCCGGCGTCGGTCGCCGCGTCGGCCGCGGCCTTGCGGGCGTTGGACGCGGCCTGGGCCGCCGCGGCGGCGGCGGACGCGGCCTGGGCCGCGGCGTTGGCGGCCACACGCGCCGACGTGGTGGCGGCGTTCGCCGCGTCGATGGCCTGCTGAGCGGCCCGTGCCGCGCCGCGCGCCGCGTCGGCGGCCCTGCCCGCCGCGCTCGACGCCTTCTGCGCGTCGTTCTTGGCCGCCTCGGTCTCCTTGGCCGCCTTCTGCGCCGACTCCTTGGCGAGCCGGGTGGCCTCGACCGCGCGGGCCGACGCCTCCTTCGACTTCTCCGTCTCCGCCTTGGCCTGCCGTCCGGCCTCGGTGGCCCACTCGGCGAGCTGGGCGACGGTCGCCTGCTCCTGGTCGCGGGCCCGCGCGATGTACTGGCCGACCTCCAGGAACTCCCGGATGTCGTTGATGTCGCCGTTCATCGCCAGCCGGGCGGCCTCACGGGTCGCCTCGCCGCCGGTGCTCATGATCTGGACGACCTGCACCCGGGCATCGTTGTCGGCGGCGGTGTACTGGCCGTCGTTGAGGAACTTCCGTACGTCCTCGATGGTGCCGTTGAGCGCCTTCTGACCGGCGGCCTTGACTCCCGGTCCGGACGCCGCCGAAATGATCTGCACGACCTGGACCCGCTGGTCCTGCTGGAGCGGAGCCTCCCAGCCGTCCTTGAGGAAGGCGTCCAGGTCCTCCGGGGTCCCGGCGAGTGCCTGCTGGGCGGCCGCACGTACCTCCCGCCCGCCCAGGGAGAGGATCTGTACGGCCTCCACCCGGTCGTCGCTGAGCTGTGCGACGGCGTTCTCACTGTCGAGGAACTTCCGCACGTCGTCGTCGGATCCGAGCAGCGCGACCTCGGCCGCGGCCTTCGCCGCCGGCCCTCCCGACTGCCACAGCTCCAGCACCCGACCCCGGTCGGTGGCCGGAATGTAGTCGGTCACCTCCTCGTCGTCCCCCAACTCGTCGAGGGCGGAGGCCGGCGCGGTGCTCAACGCGCCCAGCAGCAGGGCGGCGAGGAGGGTGAGGCACAGGGAGCGCAGCGCGGCGAGCCGCCATCGCGACCCGCGGATCGCGCCACCCGTGCGTACATGTCCATGGGTTCTGCGTCTTGTACTGACTATTCGACTCAAGAGTCCATTCATTCCTGACTGACCGACAGAACACGTGTCGGCTACCGAACTTCGGCGGAGCGAGCCTACTTGTGCGTTACAGGTGACAACCTTGTGGGCGACTTGTGATCACGTGATGGCTCAGCACCTCGGGGACGGCGCTCGGGGTGCGTCCATGGCCCTCCCGGACTCCGCGCCACCGACAAGGACCCCGCCATGCTCTCCCCCGACCGCATCCGTGACCTCCTGCGCGAGCTGGACGACCCCGCGCACCTGGAACTCCCCGAGCACTACGACATCCCGGCCGCCCGTCAGCGCTTCGCGCGGCTCGCCGAGGCGCTGGGGCGGCGTTTCGGGCCGTCGGTGACGGTGGGCGGGGCGCAGGACGCCAGCTTCTACGGCTACGTCTCGGTTCCCGCCCCGGCCTCGGGGACGGACCGGACCCTGTGGGTGCTGATCAGCAACTTCGGCCCCTTCGTCACCACCCGCACGGGCCGGGACTGGGGGGTGGCCGACTGCGAGGAGGGCCTCGACGACGCGTTCGTCGCCTGGCTCGACGAGCTGTGTACGGAGTTGTCCTGCGTGTACGTGCCCGTCACGTTGCTGCTGGAGCCGTACGACGGGCCGAGCCAGCTGGAGGACGAGGAGATTCCCGAGGAGATCCTTGCCGCGCTCGCGGCCGAGTCCGGCGACCAGGACGACGACGCGGACGAGGACGAGGAGTTGCCCCTGGCCTGGTGGGACCGGTACTTCCAGTTCATGTGAGTTTGACCTGACTGATCGCCAGTTCAGATGCGGACAAACGGAGTTCGGCGTCGCGGCCGCGTATGTGGTGACCCTGTGGACGACTTGTGACCGCGTGATAACTTGCGCTCTCGGTGCGCCAGGAGGGGCGTCACGAGGGGGCGAGGGGGTCTTGGCCGCCGGGAGGGTTTCCGGTGGCCCCGCGTGCTGACCGCGCGGACCACGTCTGCCCGAACGGTGCCGCTGCCCTTGGCGCGTCGCGCAACAGGCAACGCCCCGCCTCGGAAGGACAACGTGAAGACACGCCGATTCCCCCGTTTCAGCAAGCCGCTCCTCGCCGGACTGCTCGCCGCCGGTGCCGTCACCGGCGCCTCCTCGCTCGCCTACGCGGTCAGCGCCTCCGACACCTCCACCGCCGCCACTCCCGCCCTGGCCGCGGCGGCGGCCGACGGCCCGGCCTACGCGGTCGAGGACTTCCAGCACCCCAACGCCGACCGCATCCTCGAGGAGAAGGGCATCACCCTCCACAAGGGGGACGGGCACATCTTCTTCGCCGAGTGCGACGGATCGCCGGAGCAGATCCAGGTCTGGACCCGCAAGAGCGCCGAAGGCACCTACTGCTTCCAGACCACCTCCACCACGGGCTTCCTCAGCCTCGAGGTGCCCGAGGTCTACGCCCTGCAGACCACGGACACGGCCGTGCACGCCGAACTGAGCGCGGACGGCAAGACCCAGGAGATCGAGCTGACCAAGAACGACTTCCAGGGCGTCGGCGAGGGCACCGGCGGTGCCTCCACCGTCCTGCTGGAACTCCGCGTCACCGGCTGACCCGACTCCCGACCGCCGTATCCCGCCGTCCCTCGAGAGGATCGAGTACCGACCCGTGTCACGACTTAGTTCCCGCGCCGCGATCACCGCGGGCCTGATGGCCACCGCCGTCGCCGCCAGCTGTCTCACCGCTGGCACCGCCCAGGCCGCCACCGGCCCGGCCAGTACGGCCAACGCCTACAACTTCACCGCCCGCCTGGACATGGGCGACGACCAGAGATCCTGCACCGGCGTGCTCGTCGCCTCCCAGTGGGTGGCCACCGCCGCCAGCTGCTTCGCCGACGACCTCGGCGCCGGTCCCGTCACCGCGGGCAAGCCCAAGTGGAGAACCACGGCCTGGTTCCCCATAGACCCGAATCCCGACGGCCCCGGCGGCGCCAGCAAGCCCGTCGAGATCGTCGAGCTGGTCCCCCGCACCGACCGCGACATGGTCCTGGCCCGCCTCGCGGCGCCCGCGGGCGGCCCCACCGTCCCGTTCGCCACCACCGCGCCCACCGCGGGCGAGGAACTGACGGCCGTCGGGTTCGGCCGGACCAAGGACGCGTGGGTGCCCGACACCCGGCACACGGCCGCCTTCACCGTCCAGTCCGTCTCCGGCACCACGCTCGCCCTCGACGGCAAGACCGACGACGACGCCATCTGCGCCGGCGACGCCGGCGGCCCCCTGCTGCGGCAGAAGGACGGCAAGTTCGAACTCGTCGCCCTCGCCAGCCAGTCCTGGCAGGGCGGCTGCTGGGGCTCCGACCCGGCCGAGACCCGCAACGACGCCGTGTCACCGCGCCTCGACAACATCGTCGGGGGCGACACCCTCGCGCCCGGCACCGTTCTCCACGCCGAGGACAGCCTCACCTCCAACGCCGCCCGCCTCACCCTGAAGGCCGACGGCAACCTGGTCGTCGTCTCCAACGCCGGCAAGACCCTGTGGTCCACCGGCACCGCGGGCCACCCCGGCGCCACCGCCCGGTTCGACACCAACGGCAACCTCGCCGTCCTCGACGCCGACGGCAGCACCGTCCTGTGGGAGTCGAAGACGACCGCGCCCGGCGGCACGGCCGTCCTCCAGGACCGCGGCAACTTCGTCATCCGCGACGCCCAGGGCGCGTCCCGGTGGGCCGCGGGCACCGAGATCCGCCACGACTACAACGGCGACGGCCGCAGCGACCTGGCCGAGTGGTACGACTACGGCGACGGCCACGACGAGATCCACACCTTCTCCGCGAAGGCCGACGGCGGCTTCAACGCCCCCGCGCACGCGTGGAGCGTCCTGCCCGGGAACTACTGGGCCGAGAACATGAAGCGCTTCACCGGCGACTTCAACGGGGACGGCCGCGGGGACGTCGCCGCCTTCTACGGCTACTCCAACGGCGACGTCGGCCTGATCACCTGGCTCAGCCTGGGCGGCGGCCTCTTCTCCGAGCCGCAGCACTCCTGGAAGACCACCTCGGGCTGGTCGTTCGACCGCATGACGGTCAACTCCGGCGACTTCGACGGCGACGGGCGCGACGACGTCGCCGTCTGGTACGACTACGCCGACGGCGGCGACAAGCTCCACACCTTCCTCGCCAAGGCCGACGGCGGCTTCGCCAGCCCCTTCGCGTCCTTCACGCGCACCGAGGGCTGGACCGCCTCGCACATGAAGTTCAGCACCGGCGACTTCAACGGCGACGGCCGTGACGACCTCGCCGCCCTCTACGGCTACGCCACCGGCGAAGTGCGGATCATCACGTTCCCCGCCACTGCCGACGGCGGCTTCGTCAACACGCCCGTCAACGGCTGGAGCACCACCGGCTGGAACTTCGACGCCGCCAGCCTCCACTCCGGCGACTTCGACGGCGACGGCCGCGACGACCTCGCCGCCTGGTACGACTACGGCGACGGCCACGACGCCGTGATCGGCTTCACCGCCGACGCCACGGGCAAGTTCGGCAACCGCACCGAGCTGTGGACCGTCGCGCCCGACAACTACTACCGCGAGCGGATGCAGATCGTCACCGGCGACTACAACGGCGACGGCCGCGACGACCTGGCCACCCTCTACGGCTACTCGGACGGCCGGGTCAAGACCATCACCTGGACCGCCAAGGCCGACGGCACCCTCAACTCCCCGCTGCACAGCTGGGAGATCGCCAGCGGCTGGACGTTCGACCGCATGCACATGATCGAGCGCTACAACAGCCCCGCCTGAGCCGACCACGGCCGACGGCCAACGGCCAACGGGCCCCGCCACTCCGTTCGGAGCGGCGGGGCCCGTCCGTCTCCGCGGTCAGCCCAGCGCCGCCACCTTGTCCCGGTACCCCCGCACCGGGGCCGCGTCCCGGTAGGGCTCCAGGCGCCGCTCGAAGTCGCGGACGTACTCCGTGGCCCGCACCGAGCGCATCTCCGCCGCCTGCCCGGCCGCCTCGGCGGCCAGCTGGCAGGCCTGGTCCAGTTCGCCGAGGCCCAGGCGCGCGGTGGCGAGGACGACCCGGCAGAACAGCCGGCTGCGGGCGTAGACGGGGGCGCGCAGTTGCAGTGAGCGTTCCGCGTGCTGGGCGGCGGCGCGGAACTGCTGCAGGTCGCGGTGGCAGTGCCCGAACTCGTCGGCGAGCTGCGCCTCGTCGAAGAAGCGCGCCCAGTGCGGCACCTCGTCGCCGGGCCGGGCGGCCTCCAGGGCCCGCTCGGCGCGCACCAGGGCCGCGGTGCAGGCCCGTACCTCGCCGAGCAGGCCGTGCGCCCGCGCCTCGGCGGCGTGCAGCAGCGTCTGGACGACCGGCGGCGCGGAGGTCCCGACCCCCTGCTGCGCCACCCGCGCCAGCTGCACGGCCTCGCGCCCGTGGCCCAGGTAGACGGCCTGCCGGCTCATGGTGACCAGCACGTAGGAGCCGTACGCCCGGTCGCCCGCCGCCTGCGACAGCCGCAGCGCCTGCACGAAGTAGCGCTGGGCGAGGCCGTGCGCGGCGATGTCGTACGACGTCCAGCCGGCGAGCCGGGTCAGGTCGGCCGCGGCGGCGAAGAGGCGCCGGCCGGTCTGCTCGCCGTAGGTGCCGCGCAGCATCGGTTCCAGCTCGTGCTCCAGGTAGCGCACGAGGGCCTGGCGGGCGTGGCCGCCGCCGTACCGGTCGTCGAGGCTGCGGAACAGCTCGCCCACCGAGCGCAGAGCGGCGAGGTCGCCGCCGCTGACCTTCTGGCCGGGGCCGCGCTCGGCCGGGGGCCGGCGCCGGGACGGTTCGACCGGGACGGCGAGCCTCGGAGTGGCGGGGCGGCCCTGCGCGGGGATGCGGACGGGGACGGGTACCTCGGTGCGGGCCACCTTCTCGTCGGCGCGGCCGATCAGCCAGTCGCGGCTGGGGACGACGAGTCCGGCCGGGGTGAAGGCGATCTTCCGCAGTTCGGCGTGGCTGCCGGAGTCCTTGCGCCACAGCCCGCCGATGATGTCGACCGCCTCCTCCGGGCTTCCGGCGAACTCCAGGCCCGCGTAGACCGGTGCGCAGGCGTCCAGGCCGAGGTCCTGGGCGCTGAGGCGGCGGCCGAGGCGCCGGGTGAAGACCTCGGCGATCAGCGCCGGGGTGGTGCCGCGGGGCTGCTGGCCGCGCAGCCACCGGGTGACGGACGTCTTGTCGTATCTGAGGTCCAGGCCGTGTTCGAGTCCGAGCTGGTCGACGCGACGCGCGAGACCCGCGTTCGAGAACCCCGCTTCGGCGATGAGCGCGGCGAGCTGGCGGTTTGGGGTGCGCTGCGCGGGTCGTTCCGTCATGGTGCGGTGCGGTCTCCTGCCTTCCGGGCGTTCGATGTGCCCGGAGCGCCTGTGAGCAGCCCTTATGGCCTCGTGAACGGCGCGAATGTAGCGGAGAGTAAGCGACCGGTCGCACCATTCGCCCGGCATTCATCCGATCGTGTGAGGATTGCCCGCCCGGCTGACGGCGGGTGGGCGGTCGTACAGTGGCGTGGGCACGCTTCGTGCCTGACGACCTTGCAGGGAGGCACGTGCCGTGAGTGAGCTGCGCTTCGTCCGGATGGGGTTCGGTGCCGAACGCGTCGAGTACCGGGAGGCGTGGGACGAGCAGCGCCGGGTGCACGCCGCGCGGTTCGCCGACGAGGTCCCCGACACCGTGCTGCTCCTCGAACACCCGCCGGTCTACACCGCCGGACGGCGCACCGAGGAGAGCGAGCGCCCCCTGGACGGCACGCCGGTGATCGACGTGGACCGCGGCGGCAAGATCACCTGGCACGGTCCGGGCCAGCTGGTGGGCTACCCGATCCAGAAGCTGCCGCGCCCGGTCGACGTGGTGGCCCACGTGCGGCGGCTGGAGGAGGCCCTGATCCGCACGTGCGCGGAGTTCGGCCTGGAGACCAGCCGCGTCGAGGGCCGCAGCGGCGTCTGGGTCCTCGGCGACCCGGTGGAGCGGCGCCCCGCTCTCGGCGGCCTCTCCCTGGACTTCGACCCCCGCCTGGCCGACGACGAGTTCGACCCGCGGCTCAACGGCCCCGAGTACGCCCCGTCCAACGCGGGCCAGCGCCGCGAGGACCGCAAGATCGCCGCGATCGGCATCCGGGTCGCCAAGGGCGTCACGATGCACGGCTTCGCGCTCAACGTGAACCCCGACAACAAGTGGTTCGACAAGATCATCCCCTGCGGCATCCGCGACGCGGGCGTCGCCTCCCTGGCGAACGAACTCGGCCGCGACGTGACCATCGAGGAGGTCCTCCCGGTGGCCGAACGCCACCTGCGCGACGTCCTGGAGAACGCGGACCTCAAGCCCCGGGTCGTCGAGAAGGCACCGGCGGCATAGATCCCGGCCCGGGGGCATAAATCCAGCCCGTCCGGCGTTTGAGGGCGAGGCCCGCTCAGGGCCGATGCGGGGGCCTGGGGGCGGCAGCCCCCAGAGGCCAGCACCCTCGCCGGGCATTCAAATCAACGGGCGTACGCTTAAAGGCGCCGAAGAATCAAACGCTAGGGAGCCGGTCGTGTCCGCAGTCGCACCCGACGGACGCAAGATGCTGCGCCTGGAGGTCCGCAACAGCCAGACCCCCATCGAGCGCAAGCCCGAGTGGATCAAGACCCGGGCGAAAATGGGCCCCGAGTACACCAAGATGCAGAACCTCGTGAAGAGCGAGGGCCTGCACACGGTCTGCCAGGAAGCCGGCTGTCCCAACATCTACGAGTGCTGGGAGGACCGCGAGGCGACCTTCCTCATCGGTGGCGACCAGTGCACGCGGCGCTGCGACTTCTGCCAGATCGACACGGGCAGGCCCGAGGCGCTCGACCGCGACGAGCCGCGGCGCGTCGGGGAGTCCGTGGTCACCATGGACCTGAACTACGCCACCATCACCGGCGTCGCCCGCGACGACCTCCCGGACGGCGGCGCCTGGCTGTACGCGGAGACGGTGCGCCAGATCCACCAGCAGACGGCGGACCGCGAGGCGGGCCGCACCAAGGTGGAGCTGCTGGCCCCCGACTTCAACGCGGTGCCGGAGCTGCTGCGGGAGGTCTTCGACTCCCGCCCCGAGGTCTTCGCGCACAACGTCGAGACGGTCCCGCGGATCTTCAAGCGGATCCGCCCCGGCTTCCGCTACGAGCGCTCGCTGAAGGTCATCACCGACGCCCGTGACTACGGTCTGGTCACCAAGTCGAACCTGATCCTCGGCATGGGCGAGACCCGCGAGGAGATCAGCGAGGCGCTGAAGCAGCTGCACGACGCCGGCTGCGAGCTGATCACCATCACGCAGTACCTGCGCCCGTCCGTGCGCCACCACCCCGTGGAGCGCTGGGTCAAGCCGCAGGAGTTCGTGGAGCTGAAGGAGGAGGCCGAGCAGCTCGGCTTCTCCGGTGTGATGTCGGGTCCGCTGGTGCGTTCGTCCTACCGGGCCGGGCGGCTGTACGGAATGGCCATGGAGCAGCGCCGGTCCGCCACCGTGTGAATTCACGCACAAGGTGCTACCGGTCGGTAATGGCCGATGCGCCGCGGCCCCGACCGTCCTCGCAGCTGAGGGCACCGGTCGGGGCCGCGCGTGCGTCGCGGGGTCCGGCATCGGGGCTTCACGTCCGTTTGACCGGCGGGTCACGCCCTGGTAACACCAGTCAGTGACCCTGGAATCACAGCACGTACATCACCGCGTGCACCATCACGTACACCTGTCTCCGTACCCGGAGCCGTACCGAGGGGGGACCTCCACGATGCAGGCCGCGCCCGTTCGTGCCACCGCCGTCCGCGTCGGCGCCGTTCGCGCCACCGCCATCCCGTCGTTCACCACCGCCCTGCGGGCCGTCGAGTCGCTGCTGATGAGCGGCGGCCAGCGCACCGCCCGGCGCAACGCCTGGACCTCCGTGCTCGAGGACCGCCGCCGCGCCAAGGACCGGATCGAGACGGAGCGCGCGCTGCGCCAGTCCGTCGTCGGCCGCCCCTGACCGCGTCCCTCCCCCTCCCGCCGGGCACTGCCGTCGTCGGCGCTTTGCGGGGCACGTAGACTTCGTGCCATGGCGAGGAAGGAACCTGCAGCGGACGCTGCGAATCCCGGGCGACTGAAGCAGATCGCTCTGACCTACAAGATGACCCGCAAGGCCGACAAGAAGATCGGTCTTGTGCTCGCGGGTGTCGGCATCGTCGTCTTCGGTGTCCTCCTCGCGATCGGTTTCTTGATCGGTCACCCCATCTATCTGGGCATCCTGGGCGTGCTGCTCGCCTTCCTCGCGACGGCGATCGTCTTCGGGCGCCGGGCCGAGCGGGCGGCCTTCGGTCAGATGGAGGGACAGCCGGGCGCGGCGGCGGCCGTGCTGGACAACATCGGCCGCGGCTGGACGACCACCCCGGCGGTGGCGATGAACCGCAATCAGGACGTCGTGCACCGCGCGGTCGGCAAGGCCGGCATCGTGCTGGTCGCGGAGGGCAACCCGAACCGGGTGAAGTCCCTGCTCGCGGCCGAGAAGAAGAAGATGAACCGCATCGTCGCCGACGTGCCCGTGCACGATCTGGTGGTGGGCACCGGCGAGGGCCAGGTCGAGCTGAAGAAGCTGCGCACGACCATGCTCAAGCTCCCCCGCGTGCTGTCCGGCCCGCAGGTCACCGTGACCAACGACCGGCTGCGCGCCCTGGGCGACCTGATGAGCAACATGCCGCTGCCCAAGGGGCCGATGCCGAAGGGCATGCGCATGCCCCGCGGCGGCAACCCCAGGCAGCGCTGACCCCGTAGGACTTCGAACGCCGGTACGGCGAGGGGGCATCCGGATCGACTCCGGATGCCCCCTCGCCGTACCGGCGTCGCGGCGTGGGTCAGATCCGGACTTCCACCGTGCGCGCGACCCGGTCGTGCAGGCCGCGGCCGTCGCGGTCCCAGATCAGCGCCGGGAGGGCGAGGCACAGCAGGACCGTGCGCAGCAGGGCGCGCAGCGGGCTGGGGCGCCCCGTGGCCAGGTCCACCACGCGCAGCCCGAAGAGCCGCTTGCCCGGGGTGAAGCCGACCGTGCCGACGGTCAGCACGCCGAGCACGAAGAAGATCAGCAGGGCCCAGTTGCCCGTCGACTGGTTGTAGCCGTCCGTGATCAGGCCGTATGCGATCAGGAGGCACAGGGCCCAGTCGACGGCGACGGCCCCGATGCGCCGGCCCGGACGGGCGATCGAGCCCGGGCCCTCCTCGGGCAGACCGAGCTGCTCCCCCCGGTGTCCGAGGTCGGCGCCGGACTCCTCGATGGCCGCGCGCGGCCCGGAGAGCCACGATCCGATTGCTTGCCTGTTGTCCACCCGACCACGGTACTGCGCCCGTATACGTCCCGAGAACGGCGGGGTGTGAGGGGCCCCGATCCGACCTAGGCTGGGGGCGGAGCCGGTTAACTTCTGTGAAACAAATGGGTCACGCCCGAGAAATCACCCGTCCCTAGGGTCGAGGAAGCGTGTGCCACCCGCACTGGCCGCACGAACGATCTACCACCCCGGCGGGACGGTCGGGAGTAGGAGGAGCTGGATGTTCCAGAACGCCGACGACGCCAAGAAGTTCATCGCGGACGAGGACGTCAAGTTCGTCGACGTCCGGTTCTGCGACCTGCCGGGCGTCATGCAGCACTTCACGTTGCCCGCCGAGGCGTTCGACCCCGACGACGAGCAGGCCTTCGACGGATCCTCGATCCGCGGCTTCCAGGCCATCCACGAGTCGGACATGTCCCTGCGCCCCGACCTGTCCACCGCGCGCATCGACCCGTTCCGCCGGGACAAGACCCTCAACATCAACTTCTTCATCCACGACCCGATCACGGGCGAGCAGTACTCCCGCGACCCGCGGAACGTGGCGAAGAAGGCCGAGGCGTACCTGGCCTCCACGGGCATCGCCGACACGGCGTACTTCGGCCCGGAGGCGGAGTTCTACGTCTTCGACTCCGTCCGCTTCGCCACCCGCGAGAACGAGTCCTTCTACCACATCGACTCCGAGGCCGGCGCCTGGAACACCGGCGCGCTGGAGGACAACCGCGGCTACAAGGTCCGTTACAAGGGCGGCTACTTCCCGGTCCCGCCGGTCGACCACTTCGCCGACCTGCGCGCCGAGATGTCCCTGGAGCTGCAGCAGTCCGGCCTCCAGCTGGAGCGTCTGCACCACGAGGTGGGCACCGCCGGCCAGGCCGAGATCAACTACCGGTTCAACACGCTGCTCGCCGCCGCCGACGACCTGATGCTGTTCAAGTACATCGTCAAGAACGTGGCCTGGCGCAACGGCAAGACGGCGACCTTCATGCCGAAGCCGATCTTCGGTGACAACGGCTCGGGCATGCACGTCCACCAGTCGCTGTGGACGGGCGGCGAGCCGCTCTTCTACGACGAGCAGGGCTACGCGGGACTGTCGGACACCGCCCGCTACTACATCGGCGGCATCCTCAAGCACGCCCCGTCGCTGCTGGCCTTCACCAACCCGACGGTGAACTCCTACCACCGCCTGGTGCCGGGCTTCGAGGCGCCGGTGAACCTGGTGTACTCGCAGCGCAACCGCTCGGCCGCGATGCGTATCCCGATCACGGGTTCGAACCCGAAGGCCAAGCGCGTCGAGTTCCGCGCCCCGGACGCCTCCGGCAACCCGTACCTGGCGTTCTCGGCCCTGCTCCTCGCGGGCCTGGACGGCATCAAGAACAAGATCGAGCCGGCCGAGCCGATCGACAAGGACCTCTACGAGCTGGCTCCCGAGGAGCACGCGAACGTGGCGCAGGTCCCGACCTCCCTCGGCGCCGTCCTCGACCGTCTGGAGGCCGACCACGAGTTCCTGCTCCAGGGCGACGTGTTCACGCCGGACCTGATCGAGACGTGGATCGACTTCAAGCGCGCCAACGAGATCGCGCCGCTGCAGCTGCGTCCGCACCCGCACGAGTTCGAGATGTACTTCGACGTGTGACCGGACCGGGCCCCCGCCCGAGCCGTCCGGCGCCCCCGCCCCCTCTTCCCGGAGGGCGGGGGCGCCGTCGTGCGTGGCCGAAAACACTTCACAGGGTGCGGGCGTGCCGGGATCATGTCCCTAAGACGGTTGTTCGAGTCAGGGGGACGGGGAGAGTGCCGGAGATGCCGGACCGGAACGACGAGGAGCGCGAGTACGACCTGAGGTGGGCCGACGGTGCCGAGCACAAGGAGCCCTCGGCGCGCGCCCGCATGCTGGCCGCGCGCTGGAAGGAGAACCCTCCCGGGCCGGTCCCCTTCCGCGCCGATCCCGAGCACGTGCGCTCCGGGCGCCGGTCGTCGTGGGTGTCCACGGCCGTGGTGCTGGGCTGCGTGGCCGCGGTGATCGTGCTGCTCGGATACGTCAACTTCCGGGCGCCCTACTAGAGCCTTCGCCGGGTGCACACTGGACAGCGGGACGAGTGCCCGACTGTGAGGTGATGCAGATGCAGAGCCGCTTCCGGAGTGACCGGCGGTTGACCGTGCGCATGGGAATCACGCTGTTCCTGCTCGGTCTGCTGTACGTGGGGTTCGTCGCCGCGCTGATCGCGGTGCTGAAGTCCTGGGTGCTGGTCGTGGTGATCGTGGCGCTGGTGCTGGGGGCGCAGTACTGGTTCTCCGACCGGATCGCGCTGTTCGCGATGCGCGGCCGGGTCGTGGAGCGGGACGAGTACCCGGAGCTGCACGGGGTGGTGGACCGGCTGGCGGCGATGGCCGACATGCCGAAGCCGGTGGTCGCGGTGTCGGAGATGGAGATGCCGAACGCGTTCGCGACCGGCCGCAATCCGGACAACGCGGTGGTCTGCGTCACCTCCGGCCTGTTGCGGCGGCTGGAGCCCGCCGAGCTGGAGGGGGTGCTCGCGCACGAGCTGTCGCACGTGGCGCACAAGGACGTCGCGGTGATCACGGTGGCGTCCTTCCTCGGCGTGATCGCCGGACTGATCGTGCGCTTCGCCTTCTACTCGCAGCTCTTCGGCGGACGCCGGGACCAGAACACCATGGCCGTCCTGGCGGTCGTGATGGGTGTCTCCGCGGCCGTGTACGCGCTGAGTTTCCTGCTGATCCGGGCCCTGTCCCGGTACCGGGAGCTGGCGGCCGACCGCGCCGCCGCGCTGCTCACCGGGCGCCCCTCGGCCCTGGCGGCGGCCCTGACCAAGGTCACGGGCGACATCGCCCGGATCCCGACCAAGGACCTGCGGACCGCGCAGGCCTTCAACGCCTTCTACTTCACTCCCGCCTTCGGCTCCGAGCCCGGCATCAGCCGGTTCTTCGCCACCCATCCCAGCCTGGAGCAGCGGCTCGACCAGCTGGGCCGGATCTCCGCCGAGCTGGGCGAGGCGACGGCCCCCGGCAAGGCCTGAGGGGGGAAGGGGCAGGCATGGGGCTGCTGGACATTCTGCTCGGCCGGTCCAGGCCGGTGGCGCCCGACCTGGACCGTCTCTTCGCGCTGCCGTCGGCGGCGGTGAGCCTGGAGGCCGCGGCCGGGTTCACGCCGACCGGGCGGGGCGCGGTGTGCTTCGCCACGGTCGAGGGCGCCGCCTTCGAGCGCACGCACCGCGAGATCCGCGCCCTGCTGGACGCCGACGCCGGCCGGACCCCGGTGGAGCTGACCCACGACTCCTACGGCTACTCCTGGCTCGTCTCGCACCGCTCCCCGGGCGAGCTGCCGGAGCTGGTGAACGACCTGCACGCGGTGAACAGCACCCTGGAAGGGGGCGGTTTCGGCCCGCGGCTGCTCTGCTCGCTGGCGGGTTTCGCGGACGACGACGGGCGCCCGCTCGCCCTGGTCTACCTCTACAAGCGCGGCACGTTCTACCCCTTCGCGCCGCTGCCCGGCGGCCGGGAGCAGCGGGACAACGCGCTGGAGCTGCGGATTCGGTCGGTGCTCGCCGGTGAACTGCCGGTGGAGGGCGACCTGGGCCGCTGGTTCCCCGTGTGGGGGGCGCCCGGACTGTGACCGGGCGGGCGCCGCCGACTGTCGGTGGTCTGGTGCACGATGGCCCCACCGAGCACGCTAGGGACGGGCGGAGGCGCTGGCAATGGGCGACGGAACCAGGCACATCGGGACGGCGGAGCGGCGGGAGCGGCTGGCCCTGCGCCAGCGGCTGGCGGGCGCGGCCCGGGCGGGGAGCCCGGAGGAGGTCGCCGGGTCACTGGTCGCGCTGCACGGCACGGACCCCTCGACGGTGTATCTGGCCGTGGGCGCGCGGCTGGCGGACGCCGCGAAGACCGTGGGCGGGACGGAGCGTGCGCTGTACGAGGACGGGGTGCTGGTCCGGATGCACGGCATGCGGCACACCGTGTTCGTGTTCCCTACGGAGCTGACCGCGGTCGTGCACGCCTCCACGGGACGCACCGTCGCCGCCCGGGAGCGGTCCAGGCTGGTCAGGAACATGGCGGAGGCCGGGGCTCCGGACGCGGCCTGGCTGGCGGAGGTCGAGGAGTCGACGCTGGCCGCGCTGTCCCGGCGGGGTCAGGCCACGGCGGCCGAACTGGCTCGCGACGAGCCGCGTCTGAAGGAGCAGTTCGCGTACGCGGCCGGGAAGAGCTACGAGGGTGTGCACACCGTCTCCACCCGCCTGCTGAGGGTGCTGGGCGTGGAGGGCAAGGTGGTCAGGGGCCGCCCGCTGGGGTCGTGGACGTCCAGCCAGTTCCGCTGGGCACCGGCGCCCGAGCATCCCGAGCTGGACACCGGCGTGGCGCAGGCGGAGCTGTTGCGGCGCTGGCTCGAGGCGTGCGGCCCGGCGACCGAGGACGACCTCAAGTGGTGGACCGGGTGGCGGGTGACGGAGGTGCGCCGGGCGCTGGCCGCGATCGGCGCGGAGGCGGTCTCGCTGGACGAGGGCACGGGGTACGTCGTCTCCGGTGACACCGGTCCGGTCGCCGGGCCGGACGAGCCGTGGGCGGCGCTGCTGCCCGCCCTGGACCCGACCGCGATGGGCTGGCAGCGGCGGGACTGGTATCTCGCCCCCGAGCTGCGGCCGGTGCTGTTCGACCGCAGCGGCAACATCGGGCCGACGGTGTGGTGGAACGGCCGCGTCGTCGGCGGCTGGGCCCAGCGGCCCGACGGCGAGATCGTCTGGCGGATCCTGGACGGCGAGGGCGTCGGCGGCGGCGCGGAGGCCGCGATCGGGGCGGAGGCGGAGCGACTGGCGTCCTGGGTGGGCACGACTCGGATCACGCCCCGGTTCCGGACGCCGCTGGAACGGGAGTTGTCGGCGTAGAAGGGAAGGCCCCCTCGGCCCGGCGCTTGGGGCGCCGGCTCCCGAGGACGGCAACGCGGACGCCGGGCGCCCTCAGCGGGGAGGGCGCCCGGCGTCCGGCTTCACCGCGAGTACCGCATCAGCGCCCGCACCATGTGGCACGTGGTGTCCGACGGCGGGTGAACCCCGATGGTCAGCGCGGCGCTCCGTATCCTCTCGTTGCGCGCCTGGTCGGGCAGGTGGACGCCGGAGTCGAGCAGGGCGATGGCGAGCCGCATCGCCTTGAGCCGGCGGTTGTGCGTGACGTACCACTCGCGGGGACGGCCCGCGGGCAGCGGACGCTTCTCGACGGGTTCGTACGGCACGTCGAGCAGGACGGGCCGCTTGGCGGTGGACTGGGTGGGCAGCGGCTTCGGCTTCAGTGCGGCAGCGGGCACGGGCATCCTCCAGTCGCGGTCAGGGCGCCGTCCGGGCCTCCCGGCGACACCCTCGAACACTGCTTCCATTTTACTGCCCACCACTGACAAAAGCCCCTGGCCACAACGGCTTTCGGGGTGTCTGTGACGCACGTGGTGAACGAGTTCCCGTGCCCCTCGGGCTACCGTGTGCGCCATGGAGATCTGGATCAATCCGGCGTGTTCGAAGTGCCGCAGCGCGATCAGTCTGCTCGACGCCGAGGGGGCCGACTACACCGTCCGCCGCTACCTGGACGACGTGCCGAGCGCGGCGGAGATCCGCGAGGTGCTCACCCGCCTCGGACTCGAACCCTGGGACATCACCCGCACCCAGGAGGCGGACGCCGGGGAGCTGGGGATCAAGGACTGGCCGCGTGACGAGGGGTCGCGCGAGCGGTGGATCACCGCGCTCACCGAGCACCCCAAGCTGATCCAGCGCCCGATCATCACGGCCGACGACGGAACGGCCGTCGTGGGCCGCACCGACGAGGCGGTCCGGGACGCGCTGTCCCGCTAGCCGGGGACGCCCCGAGGCGGGCGGGGCGCGACGCGGGTGAGGCTCAGTCGCCCGGCGCGGTGAGGAAGTCGGCGAGGCGGTGGCCCAGTTCGGCCGGCGCGCACTGCGGCAGCGCGTGATGGGAGATGTCCGGCAGGACGGCCGTCCGCACCCGGGGCAGCAGCTCGCGCGCCCGGGCCGCCACCTCGGCCGGGTCGTGGGCCCCGCTGTTCGCGGCCACGAGCACCAGGACCGGGAGGTCCAGTGCGCGCAGCGCCTGCGGGGCGGGGCGCGGCCCGGTCACCGGCCTGCGTTCGGGGAAGCCGACGGCGGCCTCCTGGAGGGCGAGCCAGTCGGCGTCGAGCGGGGTCGCGCCGGTCTCCCGGTCCAGGAAGGCACGGACCCGGCGGGGCGTGGGCCGCAGCAGCATCGGCAGCGCCCGGAGCAGGTAGGCCGCCCTGAACCCGGCGAAGCACCGGGTCGGGTCCAGGAGGAACAGGCGGCGTACCCGGTCGGGTGCGTGCAGGGCGTGGTGCAGGGCGATCCAGGCGCCGTAGGAGTGCCCGCCGAGGTCCGTCTCCCCGATGCCGAGGCCGTCGAGGACCGCGTCCAGCCAGTCGGTGAGGTCGGCGACCGTACGGGGGTGGCGCTCCCCGGCCGGTGTGCTGCGGCCGGGGGCGCCGACCAGGTCGACGGCGTGGACGCGGTGGGTGCGGGACAGCGCGGCCGCCTGGGCGTACCAGGAGGCGGAGGTCGCCGCGCCGCCGCCCGGCAGCAGTACGAGGGGGCGGCCGTCGGCCGGGCCACTCACGTGGACGTGGGTGTCGCCGAAGGGGGTGGGCACCGTCACCGGCCCGGTTCCCTCGGGCCATTTGGCCATGACCTTGTCGTAGGCGTCGTGGAAACGTGCGGCGTCGTACGGACCGCGAGCGCTCATGCGTGGTGCCCCCTGTTTCGCCTGCTCCCTGTTCCTGCTCCTCCAGTATTATCTCGCTGAACGAGATACTTGTCGAGCGAGACGAAAACGGAGGGCTGACCCCATGACCGACCCCGGGACGGAGATGGAGATCGTCCATCTGCTGCGCGCGGTCACCGTCGAACTGGGGGCGCACAGCGCCCGGTTCGCGCAGCGCAACGGCATGCACCCCACCGACGTCCGCGCGCTCATCGTGCTCATGGACGCCGCGCGGGCCGACGAGGCGATGACCGCCGGCCGCCTGGGTGCCGCGCTCGGGCTGAACTCCGCGGGGGCGACGGCGCTGGTCGACCGGCTGGAGCGGGCCGGTCACGTGCGCCGGGTGCGCGACGCACGGGACCGGCGCAGGGTCACCGTCGAGGTGGACGAGCGGGCCGTCGGCCTGGGCCAGGCCCACTTCGGGCCGCTGATCGGGCGTGCGGTGGAACTGCTGCGCGGGTACGACGCGCGGGAACTGGCGGCGATCAGGGGCTTCCTGACCGGAGTGCGGGAGGCGGCCGAGGAGGGCGGGGCCGGGCACCGCGACCCCGCACGGCCCCGTGAACCGCACCACAACGACGCCGGGTAACACGGGGTTCACACACGGGCAACGGTCGGGAAATCGCCCGTTGCCACGCTGCTCGGCAGTGGACGCGGCGCCCCGGTGCCGCACGCCGCAGCACCCGCGAACGCGCCCAGACCCACCCCGAAGGATGTGGCCCCGTGACCTTCAAGGCTGAGTACATCTGGATCGACGGCACCGAGCCGACGGCCAAGCTCCGTTCCAAGACGAAGATCATCACGGACGCCCCCGCCGGCCTGGACGCCCTGCCGGTCTGGGGCTTCGACGGCTCCTCCACCAACCAGGCCGAGGGCGGCTCCTCGGACTGCGTGCTGAAGCCGGTCTTCTCCTGCCCCGACCCGCTCCGCGGCGGCGACGACATCCTGGTGCTGTGCGAGGTCCTGGACACGGACCTGACGCCGCACCCCAGCAACACCCGCGCCGAACTGGCCGAGGTGTCGGAGCGCTTCGCCGCGCAGGAGCCGGTCTTCGGCATCGAGCAGGAGTACACGTTCTTCAAGGGCGCCCGCCCGCTCGGCTTCCCCGAGGGCGGCTTCCCGGCCGCGCAGGGCGGCTACTACTGCGGTGTCGGCTCGGACGAGATCTTCGGCCGCGACGTCGTCGAGGCCCACCTGGAGAACTGCCTGAAGGCCGGTCTCGGCATCTCCGGCATCAACGCCGAGGTCATGCCCGGCCAGTGGGAGTTCCAGGTCGGCCCGCTGGCCCCGCTGGACGTCTCCGACCAGCTGTGGGTGGCCCGCTGGCTGCTCTACCGCACGGCCGAGGACTTCGAGGTCTCCGCCACCCTCGACCCCAAGCCGGTCAAGGGCGACTGGAACGGCGCGGGCGCGCACACCAACTTCTCCACCAGGGCGATGCGCGAAGGACCCGAGGGGTATGCCGCGATCATCACCGCCGCCGAGTCCCTCGGTGAGGGCTCCAAGCCGATGGACCACGTCAAGAACTACGGCGCCGGCATCGACGACCGCCTCACCGGCCTGCACGAGACCGCCCCGTGGAACGAGTACTCCTACGGCGTCTCCGACCGCGGTGCCTCGGTGCGCATCCCGTGGCAGGTCGAGAAGGACGGCAAGGGCTACATCGAGGACCGCCGCCCCAACGCCAACGTCGACCCGTACGTGGTGACGCGGCTGCTCGTCGACACCTGCTGCGCGGCGCTGGAGAAGGCCGGCCAGGTCTGAGCCCGGCCGCGCTGCCAGTGGTATCGGCCACGCCGACGACCGCTTCCTGGTGGTGCAGCGGATACCGGACGTCCCCCACGTGTTCGCGCAGGTGTGGCACGAGGAGGGCGGGGAGTACCGGCCGGGCCCGCCAGGAGCCCGGCTGGGACGCGGGCGTCGACTGGCGCTGCGGGTACGACAGCCGCAGGGCACTGGTCGCGACCGTGCGGGACCACCGGGACCCGGACACCGGTGACGCATGGCCGGTGTCCCGCTCCCAGGCCTGGCGGTTGGCGGACCGGCTGTGGCTGGAGCGGCTGGCCGAGCAGGAGACCTGGGGCGAGGAGACCACCGGCCCCGACCGGCTCACCCGCGTCTTCGAGGCCCTGGACTTCCACCGGCAGAGCACCGAGGCCGCCGCCGAGGGGCACGGACTCGTGCTGCGCCACGGCGGTTTCGACGGTTTCGAGGAGACGACCACGGCCGTCGGACACGAGGTCGTGGCGGCGTTCGCCGGGTCCGGGCTGTCCACCCGGGGGGACGGCGACCCGGGCACCGCCGTCTTGGTCACCCCGCTGAACTGGCGCAAACGGCTGGCGGGACGACCGGCCCGGCGGCTGGTTCACGCCGGCCGGCGTCCACACCCTGAGAGGAGTCTCCTCTCCCCCGCCGCCGTCTGCTTCAATGGGCCCATGGCCAGCTTCCGGAAGTACGCAGCGACGGGTCGCCATGACCTCGAGCCGTTCTGGCCTTCCCGTCAGCACGACGACTTCGACCGGGTGTGTTGCCGCGCGACGACCGCGCCGGCCCGCTAGAACGCCGAACACCCCAGGCCTTCCACGCCTTCGCCGGTGCGCACGACGTACGTCCCGCGACGCGCCCGACCATGAACTCGCGCCCGTCGCTCCTCCCGACGAACCTCTCGCGCGAAAGAGCTGACGTCTCATGGCGACCACCCGTTCCCTGTCCACCGTCACCCTCGACTCCCCCACCCACGCCCCCGGCGCCGCCCCCTCCGCCCTCCCGGGCGCCGGCGGCCCCCGGCACCGGCTGCGCGCCGTCGACCGGGACGAGGTGGTGGACGTCGCGGACCTGCTGCCGCCGGGCGCCACCTGGATGCCCGCACCCCAGCACACCCTGCCGGCGCTGCCGGGCCGGCCCCCGATGGTCGGATACCTGGTCCTCGTCCCCGCCGACCGGCAGCCGCCGTTCCGGCCACTGGGCGGGACCGACCCGGCGCCGGTGGGCGGCGCCGACGGTGCGCGGGGACAGGGCGGGGACCCGCTCGTCCGGATCGATGCCGCACGGCGCACCGCGGCCGTCGACGGACGCGAACTCGACCTGACCTACCTGGAGTTCGAACTGCTCGCCCATCTCGTGACCCACCCGCACCGGGTGCACACCCGCGATCAGCTGGTCACCACGGTGTGGGGCTACGGACATGTGGGCGACGGCCGCACCGTCGACGTGCACGTGGCCCGGCTGCGCCGCAAGCTCGGCGCGGAGCACCGGCAGACGATCCAGACCGTGCGGCGCGTCGGCTACAAGTACACGCCGCCCACCGGACGCTGACCCCGCGCACCTCTCTGCCGAGGGCAGAGAAACGTTCCCCGGGGCCGCCGCACCGGGCACAGTGACCGGCATGAGGCTACTGGTGCTGGGCGGTACGGAGTTCGTGGGGCGGGCCGTGGTCGAGGCGGCGCTCGGCCGCGGCTGGGAGGTGACCGTCCTGCACCGCGGGCGGCACGCCCCGCCGCCGGGGGTGCGGGCGTTGCACGGCGACCGCACCGCGCCCGACGGGCTCGCCGCCCTGGCCCGGGGCACCTGGGACGCCGTCGTCGACACCTGGTCGGCGGCGCCCCGCGCCGTACGGGACGCGGCGCGGCTGCTGCGGGGCCGCGCCGGACGGTACGTGTACGTGTCAAGCTGCTCGGTGTACGCCTGGGCCCCGCCCGCCGGGTACGCCGAGGACGCCCCGCTCGTCGAGGGCGCCTCGGCGGACGCCGGCCGGCGCGACTACGCCCGGGACAAGCGGGGCGCCGAGCTGGCCGTCCTGGACGCCTTCGGCGCGGACCGCTCGGTGCTCGTGCGGGCCGGGCTGATCCTCGGTCCGTACGAGAACGTCGGCCGGCTGCCGTGGTGGCTGGACCGCGTCGCCCGCGGCGGCCCCGTCCTGGCCCCGGGCCCGCGTGAGCTGCCCCTGCAGTACGTCGACGTCCGCGACCTCGCCGACTGGACGCTCGGCGCGGTCGAGCGGGAGCTGAGCGGACCGTACAACCTGGCCTCGCCGCCGGGGCACGCCACCATGGGCGGCCTGCTCGACGCCTGCGCGGGAGCCACCGGCGGCGCGGCGGAGCTGCGGTGGACCGCGCCCGAGACGGTCCTCGCCGCCGGCATCGAGCCGTGGGGGCAGCTGCCGGTGTGGACGCCGCCGGGCAGCGACCTGCACGACGCCCTGCAGAGCGCGGACGTCTCCCGCGCCCTGGCGACGGGGCTCACCTGCCGTTCGGTGGGCGACACCGTCACCGACACCTGGGCCTGGCTGCGCGGCATCGGCGGCACGGCGCCCCGGCGCCCGGACCGGCCGCCGGTCGGCCTGGACGCGGAGACGGAGGCGAAGGTCCTCGCCGCCGACGGGCCCGGCGGGGGTGTATCTGGCACCACCCCCTGATCGGGGTGCCCGGCCCAGTGTTCCGCCCGGTCGCCTCCGCCACACTGATGCCATGAGCATCGAGACGAAGAGCGGCACACGGGTGACACAGCCACGAACGCGGGTTCACGGCATGGCGTCGTCGGCCGTCCGCGGACTGGCGTTGGCCTTCATCTCCCTGCCCGGGGCGGTGCTCTGCTTCTGCCTGACCCTCGTGTCCGTCGCCCTCGTCCCGATCGGGGTGGGCATCGTCACCACGCCGTACGTGCTGAGCGGAGTACGGGCCTTCGCGGACCGGCGCCGGCTGCTCGCCGCCCAGTGGGGCGGGGTGCGGATACCGCGGGCGTACCGGACGCTGCCCGCGGACGCCAATCCGTGGGCCCGGACCTTCGGGATGCTCCGTGACCCGGCGACCTGGCGGGACCTTCGCTGGCTGCCGGTCGACATGACTGCGGGCTTCGTCACCGCTCTGCTGGCCTTCGCGCTGCCGCTCTACCCGCTGGAGGGCTTCGTCATCGCGGCCGGGCTGTGGCGGGTGCTGCCCGACGGGTACTGGTACGGCTTCGTCCATGTCACCGACCAGACCTCCGCCTTCGCCGCCGCGGGCCTGGGCCTCGTGCTGCTCGTCGCCGCCCTCTGGCTCGCCCCGCTCCTGCTGCACGCCCACTTCCGGCTCACCCATGCGATGCTCGGCTCCGGCCAGGGCGAACTCGCCGAACGGGTACGCGTACTGACCGAGACGCGGCGCGACGCCGTCGACACCTCCGCCGCCGAGCTGCGCCGCATCGAGCGCGACCTGCACGACGGGGCGCAGGCCCGGCTGGTCGCCATGGGCATGGACCTGGGCACCGTCGAGGCGCTGCTGGAGAAAAACCCGGCGAAGGCCAGGGAGTTGCTCGCGCAGGCCCGCCAGTCCTCGGCCGACGCCCTGACCGAGCTGCGTGAGCTGGTGCGCGGCATCCATCCGCCGGTACTCGCCGAACGCGGGCTGGGCGACGCGGTGCGCGCCCTCGCCCTGCGGCTGCCCCTCACCGTCGAGGTCGCCGTGGACCTGCCCGGCCGCGCCGAGGCACCCGTGGAGTCGGCCGCGTACTTCGCGGTCAGCGAGGTGCTCACCAATGCCGTGAAGCACTCCGGCGCCGACCGGATCTGGATCGACCTGCACCATGAGGACGGCCGGCTGCGCGTCACCGTCACCGACAACGGCAAGGGCGGTGCGGTGGTCGGGAAGGGATCGGGCCTGGTGGGGCTGGAGCGGCGACTCGGTACATTCGACGGCGTCCTGGCCGTCAGCTCGCCCGCGGGCGGCCCCACCATGGTCACCATGGAGATCCCTTGCGCGTTGTCCTAGCCGAAGACCTGTTCCTGCTGCGCGACGGACTGGTCCGGCTCCTGGAAGCCCACGACTTCGAGATCGCCGCTGCCGTCGAGACCGGCCCCGAGCTGTCCCGGGCCCTGGCCGAACTGGAGCCGGACGTCGCCGTGGTCGACGTCCGGCTGCCGCCCACGCTCACCGACGAGGGCCTGCAGTGCGCGCTCGAGGCCCGCCGCAACCGGCCCGGGATGCCGGTCCTGGTCCTCTCCCAGCACGTGGAGCAGTTGTACGCGAGTGAGCTGCTGGCCGACGGGAGCGGCGGGGTGGGGTACCTGCTCAAGGACCGGGTGTTCGACGCGGAGCAGTTCGTGGACGCCGTACGGCGGGTGGCGGCGGGCGGCACGGCGATGGATCCGCAGGTCATCCAGCAGCTGCTCAGCCGGCGCGCGGCGGAGGACCGGCCGCTGGAGCGGCTGACGCCCCGCGAACTGGAGGTGCTGGAGCTGATGGCGCAGGGCCGGACCAACGGAGCGATCGCGGGCAAGCTCGTCGTCACGGAGCGGGCGATCGCGAAGCACACGGCGAACATCTTCGCGAAGTTGAGCCTGGAGGTCTCGGACGACGACAACCGCCGTGTCCTGGCGGTTCTCGCCTACCTGGACCGCGGCCGCTGACCCCGTCGCGTGTCCCTCGCGTCCCACGGGCCCCGTCGATTTCGGAGTCCGGTGAACACCGCCGGAGCGGCTTCCGTATGGAGGGGAGCCGCTTCACTCCTGTCGGGCGCCCTCGATGCCCCGCAAGGAAGTCAGAGGAGTTCCATGGGACGCAACACGAGAAAACGCCGTACGCCGCTGGCCACCAAGATCGTTGCCGGGGCGGCGGCCCTGGCGGTCGGCGGGGGCGGGCTGGTCTGGGCCAACTTCCACGCCTCGGCGCACGAGGAGCATTCCGGCCACGACCGGACCCGGTCGGCCGCCGCGCAGGTGGCGACGATCGACTGTCCCGACGTCGGTCAGAGGATCCGTGACGTGCCGGACCGGGCGCGCGGGGAGGTCGACGGCGAACTGGCCACGATGGACAGCCAGATCACCGACGCCTACCAGCGGCTCGCCACCACACGGCGGGCGCAGGCGGGTGACGCGCGGTTCGTCCAGAACACCATTCTCGGCCCGCTCGAGGACCGGCGGAAGGCGCTCATCGACCGCATCCAGCTGGAGATCAACCGGGCCGGCGGCAGGGCCGACGACACCCTGGACGAGCTGGCCGGATGCCAGGGCCGCCCCGCGGACCGGCCGCAGAACGGCGGCGGTCAGAACGGCGGGGGCCAGGAGGACGGGGGCCAGGGCGACGGCGGTCAGGGCGACGGCGGTCAGAACCAGGACGACAACGGCAACGGTGTCGCGGGCCCGGTCGCCGAGGACTTCGTCGACATCAACGACGTCGAACCGAACTCCCGCGACAGCGGGAACGGTCTGGCCGCGAACGGCGACGGCGGTTCCACGGGCACCTTCACCACGGACTGCGGCGTCAACGAGAACAACCTGTTCAACAGCGACAACCTGATCGCCGCCCCGGGTGTCGACAACGGCGCGCACCACACGCACGACTACGTCGGCAACCAGGACAACGACGCCTTCTCCAGCGACGAGGACCTCGCCGCCGCGGACACCTCCTGCCGGAACCAGGCCGACAGGTCCACGTACTACTGGCCGGTGCTGCGCCTCCAGGACGGTACGCAGGAGTTCGACGCGGGCGACCAGGGCGGTGGCGCCGAGGGCAACATCGGCAGGATCCTCAAGCCGGCCGAGGCGCGGATCACGTTCGTCGGCAGCCGGCAGGGCGACGTGGTCGCGATGCCGAAGTTCCTGCGCGTCATCACCGGCGACGCCAAGTCCTTCACCAACGGCGACGCGAACGCCAACACCTCGTGGAGCTGCTCCGGCTTCGAGGACCGGCAGGTGACGGACAAGTACCCGCTGTGCCCCGAGGGCAGCCAGGTGCTGCGGACGGTCAACTTCCAGAGCTGCTGGGACGGCCGGAACATCGACAGCGCCAACCACCGGGACCACATGGCGTTCGTCCAGCGGGACGGCAGCTGCCCGGACGGCTTCCAGGCCGTCCCGCAGCTGCAGATCCGCCTCGCGTACGACATCCCCGCCCCGACCGTCGAGAACGGCCAGGTGCGGAACCCGTACGCCGTGGACAGCTTCCCGGAGCAGCTGCACAAGCCGATCACCGATCACAACGACTTCATCAACGTCATGGACGAGAAGCTGATGAACAAGGTGGTCGGCTGCGTCAACCGCGGCAAGGACTGCCAGTAGTCCGAGGAACGGCAGTGGGCCGGTGGCGGGTCTCCCCGCCGCCGGCCCACTGCCGTTCCCGCTCCGCTCCCGGTCAGCCACCGTGCCCCGCGTGCTCCCCCGACCCTGCCGAGTGGTCGCCGCCGCCGTGCCGGACGCCCTGCTCCAGGGTGCCGCCGAGGCTGCCGCGGAGTTGGGCCACGACGTCCTCGTGGCCGACGGCGACCCACTTGCGGCCGACGAGGTAGTAGCCGCCGTAGTCCTTGGCCGTGTTGATCCACTCGCGTTGGCCCCGGTCGGTGGCGAAGGTGGCGAGGACGTACTTCTCGTCGCCCGTCCCGCAGAGGGCCTGCCGGATGGTGTCGGCGTCGGTCTGCAGGTCCGGCGCGCACTTCGCCTCGGCCGCCAGGTGCTCCAGACTGCCGGTCGCCGTCCTCGGTACGGCGGCGGCGCCGTCCCCGCCGGATCCGCAGCCCGTCAGCGCCAGTACCGCCGCCAGGGCGGCCGGCGCGAGCATCGGTCGGGTGAGCCTCATGTGTTCCTCCGGTCCGCTGGTGCGACATGCCGCACGGAGCCCCCGCGAGGGGCTCCCGCCATCGATACGGGCACGGGCCGCGAAGTACTCAGCGCCCCGGGTGCCCCGGTGCGCCGGTCCGTGCGAGAGTGGCGGCGTGGACCAGGACTGGGAAGAGCGCGTGACGGCCGCCTGGGCGGCGATCGACGACTACGCCGAGGAGGGTGCCGCCGACTTCCGCGCGGCGATCGACGCCCTCGCCGACGAGTTGCCGGCGGACAGCCCCCTCGGCCTGTTCGAGCGCGCCTGCGCCTGGGACTCCACCGGCCACTCCGACCGGGCGGTGCCGCTGTACCGCGAGGCCCTGGAACGCGGGCTGAGCGGGGCGAGCCCCTACAAGGGGCGCCGGGCGAAGATCCAGCTCTCCAGCTCCCTGCGCAACACCGGGCACCCGGAGGAGGGCGTGAAGCTGCTCTCACCCGAACTGGTGGCCCCCTCCGACGAGTTGAACGACGCGGTGCGGGCGACGCTCGCGCTGTGCCTGTCGAGCATGGGCCGCGACCGCGAGGGCCTGTCCCTGGTGCTCGGCGCCCTCGCACCCCATCTGCCGCGCTACCAGAGGTCGATGGCCAACTACGCGCGGCTGCTGGTGGAACCCGAGGAGTAGCGCGCCCCGGACCGGACCGGGCCCATGGTGACCATCGCCGGGTTCGCTCGTTCTGCTGAACGTGCAGCCACAGGATGTCGCCCCGCGCCCCGCACCGTCCTCCGCCTCCTCGTCCGACCCGGTCGTCGACGTCGAGCAGGCCGAGGCCGCGCTCGTCGAGCACTACCCGCGCCTGGCCCGGCTGGCCTATCTGGTGCTGCCGCCGGGGCTCGGCCGCAGCCGCCGCGTCCTGACCGCGCACGCCCTCACCCAGCGCGCCCTGCCCCGGAACCGGACGGCGACGCCCGTGATCCCGGCCCAGTCCACCGGCCGCGAGATCGACCCCGGGTACGCGCTGATCCGGCTCCGGGTGGTGCGTACGGCGCTGGAGGCGGGGCTGCCGCTGCGGCGGCGGGCGTGGCCCAGGCGGTCCCAGCTGCCGCCGCTGCTGCCCCACGTGCGGGGCCTCAAGCTCTTCCCGCGTTCCGGCGGTGCCGACGAACTCGCCCTGGACCAGCGGCTGTCCGCGCTCAGCGGGCCGGGCCGGGCGGCGTACGCGCTGCGCGGTCTGGAGAACCTCCCCGACGACGGCGTACGGCAGTTGCTCGGGGCCGCCGGGGTCGCCGACGCGGACGCCGCGCTGCGGGAGGCCGACGGGGTGCCGGGCCAGTACGGGCTGCTGGGCTCCCCGGAGTTCGACCCCTGCTCGCTGCAGGCCCGGCCGACCGATCTGCTGCGCCGGCGGCAGCACACGAGGGCCGCGCTGGTCGCCGGGGCGGCGCTGGTGGTGTGCGGGGCGCTCCTCGGGCTGCCCGGGGACGGCTGGGGCCCGGACGGCGCCGCCGCCCCGCCGTACGCCCGCAACCCGGCCGCCGAGGCCGCCCTCGACCCGGGCCGGCTGACGAAGGCCGCGCCGGCGGCGTGGGAGACGTCCGCCCGCACGGACTTCTCGGTGTGGCCGGCGCGCGGTGACCTCACCGGCGACGGGGAACTGCTGCGCCGCGCCCTGGCCGTCTGGGCCCGGCCCGGCGAGGGCGTGGGGGTGTCCGCGACGCCGGGGACCCAGACCGGCGGCCCGGCCGGTCCGCCGCAGCTGCTGTACGCCGGGGCCGTCGACAACGCCCGGGTGGTGATCCTGCACGACGGTCTCCGGCTGGTCCGGTACGCCGAGCCGAAGGACGGGACGGCCGGGGCCGCCCTGGACTTCGCGCGGACCGACGGGGCCGGCCGGGCCGCGGCGACCGCGGTGGTCCTCGGCCGGGCCGACGGGAACGTCCGCTATCTGACGGCCCCCTGGGTGACGAAGGCGGCCGGGCGCGATCTGGTCGAGCCGGACTCCGGTGCCAGGGAGCTGACGCTCACCGACGGCGTGACGTCCCCGCTGTCCAGCCCGGTGCAGCAGGAGTCCGGCGCGTGCACGTCGTGGAACGTGCTGGAGCTGACCGACGGCTCGGACACCCGGGTGGTCACCGACCTCGGTGAGCTGGTGCCCGCGCGTCTGACCACCGGACGCCCCGGTGCGGCGAAGGACGCCTCGGGCGCGAAGGCGCTGGGCGCCTGGGCACCGTACGCCTGCTCACTGGGCGCGGTCCGCGGGCAGGGGGTGCGGTCGGTGAACGCCTGGGAGTTCGCGACGCAGCCGCTGCCCGACGCGACGGGGTCGGGGACGTGGGTGTGCACCCGGGCCGAGACCTGGCGGGGCGAAGGGGTCCGGGCGATGGCGCAGTTCCGGACGCCGGGCGGCGTGCAGGGCGCGGTGGCGGCCAAGGCCCAGGACGTGCCGGCCTGCGGCGAGCGCGACCCGCACGTACTGGCCGGGGTGCTGTGGAAGTCGGAGGGCGGGCACTGGTACCTGCTCGCCGCGGGCAGCCGCGACACCGAGTCGATCGAGGCGACGGGCGGCATCAGCGGCGCGGCCGACGGGAACCTGCTGACGGCCAAGGCCGAGCAGGGCGCGCGGGCGGAGCTGAAGGGCACGCTGAAGAACGGGCGGACGATCGGCGGACTGCGCTAGCACCCGCTCGCCCCCTCGCTCGCTCACCCGCTCGTTGACGCTGGCGTCAACAAGTACGCGCAAGAGGGTTCCGCGCCGAGCTACCCGTCAGTACATTGACGCCATGTCTCATAAGCATGTTCCGTTCGCGGCACGGCTGCCGAGGCCGACGGCCCTGCTCCTGGCGGCCGGTGCCGCCCTCGTCGTCGGCCGGGCGGTGCGGCGCCGGACGCAGGGTCGCCGCGGCGGCCGGGGTCCGCGCCGCGGCCGTCGGTCTCCGGGGCGTCCCGCTCCCGCCCGCCGACGCTGCTGGTGACCGCGCACGAGCGGGTGGCCGACGGGGTGGTGCGGATCCGCCTGGAGGGCGCCGACCTGCCGCGCTGGGAGCCGGGGGCCCATCTGGACCTGGTGCTGCCGTCGGGGCTCGTACGGCAGTACTCGCTGTGCGGCGATCCGGAGGACACCTCGTCGTACACCGTCGCCGCACGGCTGGTCGAGGACGGGCGGGGCGGCTCGCGCGAGGTGCACGAGCAGGTGCAGGAGGGGTCGGAGCTGGAGGTGCGCGGACCGCGCAACCGCTTCCCGCTGGTCGACGCGCCCGCCTACGCCTTCGTCGCCGGGGGTATCGGCATCACGCCCCTCCTGCCCATGCTGCGGTCGCTGCCGGAGGGCACCGAGTGGCGGCTGCTGTACGGCGGGCGGACGCGCGCGTCGATGCCGTTCCTGGAGGAGGTCGAGAAGCTCGACCCCGAGGGCGGCCGTGTCACCGTGGTCGCCGAGAACGAGGACGGGCGGCCCGACCTCGACACCTTCCTGACGGACCTCCCCGAGGGCGCGGCCGTGTACTGCTGTGGGCCCGAGGGCCTGATGGCGGCCGTCGGGGAGCGGCTGCCCGAGGGTGTCGCACCGCACCTGGAGCGGTTCGCGCCGCTCGCGACGGCCGACGGCGACGGGGAGTTCGAGGTCGAGCTGCACCGCAGCGGGCGCACGCTGACCGTGCCCGGCGACTCCTCGGTGCTGGCCGCCGTGCGCGCCGAGCTGCCGAACACCCCGTACTCCTGCGAGCAGGGCTGGTGCGGGACCTGCCAACAGAAGGTGCTGGAGGGCGAGATCGATCACCGGGACGAGCTGCTGACCGACTCCGAGCGGGGTGACTCGATGCTCATCTGCGTGTCCAGGTGCCGGGGGACACGGCTGGTGCTCGACATGTGAACACCGATGCCCGGTCCGGCCCGTTCGGGGGCCGGATTCGATCGGTAAGGTGTTCGTATGACTACCGGGGCACGCCGCAGAATGGGCGTCGAGGAGCGGCGGCAGCAGTTGATCGGCGTCGCGCTCGATCTGTTCAGCCGTCGCTCGCCCGACGAGGTGTCCATCGACGAGATAGCGTCGGCGGCGGGCATCTCGCGTCCGCTGGTCTATCACTACTTCCCCGGCAAACTCAGCCTGTACGAGGCCGCGTTGCAGCGCGCCTCGGACGATCTGGCGGCCCGGTTCGCGGAGCCGCGCGAGGGCCCGCTGGGGGCGCGGCTGCTGCGGGTCATGGTCCGCTACTTCGACTTCGTCGACGAGCACGGCCCGGGTTTCTCGGCCCTGATGCGCGGCGGGCCGGCCGTCGGCTCCTCCACGACCAACGCGCTGGTGGACTCCGTGCGGCAGGCCGCGTATGTCCAGATCCTTTCGCATCTGGACGTCACCGACGCGCCCGTCCGCCTGGAACTGGTCGTCCGCTCCTGGATCTCGCTCGCCGAGTCGACGGCGCTGATCTGGCTGGACGGGCGCCGCATCCCGCGCGCCGAACTGGCGGCGCAGCTCGTGCAGGACTTCGGCGCGCTGGTGGCGGTGAGCGCCGCCCACGACGAGGAGATGGGCGCCCTGATGCGCCGCGTCCTCGCGGACGAACCCGCCGACGGCCCCTTCGCGGACCTGGTGGACCGGCTGCTCACGCTGACGGCCCGGTGAGTGCCCTGCCGGAGTGGGGACTGGTCGTGGAGACGACCGTGGGCACCGGGGAGCGCAAGCACACGGAGGCCCAGGTGGTGGGGCACGTCTCCGGGTCCCTGGAAGAGGCGCTCGGGGAACTGGAACGGCGGGCGCGGAGTTACTCCCCCACCCATCCCCTCAGCCCCCGGCGGCGTCGCCTGCTGCGGGTCGGCGACGGGTTCCTGCTCGTCGTGGACGGGGCCTGGCAGTCGTTCGTCACCCGGTTCACGGTGGCGGAACTGCTGGAGGACTCGGCGGCGCCGAAGGCCCCCGAGCCCGTGGTCGAGGCGCCCCCGGAGCCGGTCGCCGAGGCGGCCCCGCCCGCCCCCGCTCCCCCGCCGGTCGGGCCGGAGCCCGAGGTGGACGCGGACGGGGTGCCGGTGCGGCCGGCCTGGCTGGGCCGCCGCGACCTGCCGTGAGCCCCGCGACCCGCCCGGCGGGGCCTACTGGCTCTCGTACTTCCGGTACGACGGGTCCAGGTCGCGGACCTCGGCCGACAGGTGCAGCCGGAGGCCGTCCCTGGGGGGCACGTGCTCGCGCAGGAGTTCCACCACGGCCTCGGTGAGCCGGGTCTTGGTCGCGTCGTCGCGTCCGGCGAGCAGGGCGATCGAGACGTTGACGATGGCGTGCCGCTCGAGTTCCGCGCCGACGACCTCGTCCTCGGTGCGCGTCACCCTGGTCTTGCACGCCTCCAGCCGTGCGGCGGCCGTCTCGACGACCACCGGGTGCAGGGCGAGCGCGAACTCCTCCCAGTCGACGTCGTCGAGATAGGGGGAACGCTCGACACTGATCTGCGGCATGGGTGCTCCTGTTCTGCGGCGGACAGGAGCACCCTAACCGCGGGGCGCTAGCCGGCGCGGGTGAAGACCGCCACCGTGCGGGCCGGCACCGTGAAGGTGCCCGTTTCGTCCGCGTAGGCCGCCTTCTTCACAGCCCCGTCCGCTCCGGACGCCTGCACCGGGTGCAGCCGGTAGCCGGTTCCGGCCGCGTCGGTCACCCGCTGCCGCTGCTCCTGCGGGGTCGCGTTGAAGACCACGACCAGGTCACCGAGGCGCATGGTGATCACGCCGGGTGTCTCCTCCTTGCCGGAGAGCGGGAAGGAGAGCCGGGACTGCACCTGGCCGGCCGTCGTGAGGGAGAAGTCCTTCTCGCTCGTACGGATTTTCAGCAGGTCCTGGTAGGCGGCCGAGGCGCCGTTGATCTGCGGGCAGCCGACCTGGACGTCGCTCAGCAGGGGCTTGGCGTACGGCCACTTGTCCTGGTTGTCCGCGGCCGGTGGCAGCCCCCGGCCGAAGCCGTTGCCGTCGGCGCAGTTCCAGTGCAGGGCGTTGAACCAGTCGCCGCTGTCGTAGGAGTTGCGGTCCAGTGACTTGGAGCGCAGCAGGTCGGTGCCCGCCTGGGAGAGCGCCGGGCCCTGCGAGAGGGCGGCGGTCGCCATGGCGAGGACCTGCATGCGGGCCCGGTCGTCGGCGGAGGTGTCCTTCGGCAGCTTGAAGGTCAGCGCGTCGAAGAGGGACTCGTTGTCGTGCGCGTCGGCGTAGGCGAGGGCGTCGCCGGGTGCCGCCGCGTATCCGGCGGGTGCGCCGTTGTAGTCGACCTCGGAGCCCTTGACCTCCTTGCCGTCGGTGTCGGTGAAGGCGTAGTCGGCGAGGCTGCCGGTCAGCCCGACCTTGATCAGGTCCTGGTAGTGCAGCAGGCGGGCCTTCTGCTCTGCCTCGGTGCCGTTGTTCTCCGAGCCGTTGGGGTCGGTGTAGAGGCCGGAGGCGAAGCCCTGGACGCCGGGGTCCTCGTCGAAGGGGCCGCCGCCGCGTACGGCGTCGCGGGCCCGGTCGGAGAAGGTGGCGATGCCGGTGCCGGCCATGTTCTTCTGGGTGGCCTGCACGAAGCGGGCGTCGTCGGCGACCTCGCCGAAGTTCCACCCCTCGCCGTACAGGATGACCTTCTTGCCGTCGACGCCGTCCTTCTTGAGGGTCAGCGCGTCCAGGGCCTTCCTGACCGCGAGGATGTTGGCCTTCGGGTGGTGGCCCATGAGGTCGAAGCGGAAGCCGTCGACCTTGTACTCCTTGGCCCAGGTGACGACCGAGTCGACGACGAGCTTGCCCATCATGGCGTTCTCGGTGGCGGTGTTCGAGCAGCAGGTGCTGTTGGCGACCGAGCCGTCGGCGAGCAGCCGCTGGTAGTAGCCGGGCACGATCCGGTCGAGGACGCTGGTCTTCGCCTGTCCGCTCGCGGCCGTGTGGTTGTAGACGACGTCCATGACGACGCGCAGGCCGTCGTCGTTGAGGGCCTTGACCATCTTGCGGAACTCGACGGTGCGCTCGGTGCCGTCCGGGTCGGTGGCGTAGGAGCCCTCGGGGACCGTGTAGTGGTACGGGTCGTAGCCCCAGTTGAAGGCGTCCTTGGCGGCGGCCTTGGTCACGCACTCCTGCTGCTTCTCGGAGTCGGCCGGGTAGGAGGCGAGGTCGCAGTCGGGCGTGGTCTGCTCGGACTTCTTCTCGGGGATGGTGGCGATGTCGAAGGCGGGCAGCAGGTGCACGTAGGACGTACCGGCCTCGGCCAGCTCGCGCAGGTGCTTCGAGCCGTCGCTCTTCTCGTCGGTGAAGGCGAGGTAGGTGCCCCGGTGGTCCGCGTCGGCGGTCGGGTCGGCGACGGAGAAGTCGCGGATGTGCAGCTCCTGGATCTGCGCGTCCCGCAGCGGGACGGCCTCGGGCTTGCGGTAGTGCTCCCAGCCGCGGGGGGCGAGGGAGCGGTCGTCCAGGTCGACGACGAGGCTGCGCTCGGAGTCGGTGGTCAGGGCGAGGGAGTACGGGTCGGTGACCTTGTTGGTGACGACCTCGCCCGCGGTGGGTGCCCAGACCTTCACCGCGTACCGGTAGGACTTGCCCTTCCAGGACTTGGGGCCGGTGACGGACCAGACGCCGGTGGCGTCGTCGCGCCGCATCCGCACGGTGCGGTCGCCGATCTCCAGCCGGACGTCCTGTGCTGTCGGCGCCCACACGGAGAGGGTGGGCCGGCCGTGGTGGAAGACCGGGCCGAGATCGGCCCCGGTCGCCCGGTCCGCGTACAGGTCGTCCAGGGCCCCGGCGGTCTGTACGCCCGTCGCCGCGAGCAGGGCGCCGGTGGCGGTGCGCTGGGCGGCGACGACCTGGCCGCGCAGGGCCTCGCGGACCCGGTCGCGGTCGCGCGGGTCGACGGACCAGGCGGTGTACTCCTCCAGGTGCGGGAACTTCGCCTTCTGGGCGTCGGTGAGGGCGCTCTTCGTGAGGCGGAGCCACTGCTGGTCGTCGCCGGTGAGCCGGCCGTCCGCGGCGGCGATGGAGCCGGTGCGGGAGGCGAGCAGCTGGGTGGAGGCGGCGCCTTCCGAGCCGTTCCAGGCGACGGTGTTCCGGTCGATCCAGACCGCCTTGGAGGTGGTGAGGTCGACGGCCGCGGCCGAGCCCGCGGGCTGCGGCAGCAGGTAGTCCTCCTGGCCGCTCAGCAGCCACACCTCGTGGCCGTCGGCCTTGAGGTCGAGGGCCTGGTCGGTGGGCAGGTCCTTCTCGTCGCCCTGGTGGACGATGTAGCTGAGGCTGCTCGCGCCCTCGGTGAGGGGCACCTCGAAGACCGCGCCGTAGGGGTCGGTCCCGACCGGCTGGAGCGGCTTGGCCCAGTCGGTGGGGTTCGCGGCGTCGCCCCAGACGTGCAGGCCCCAGCCGTCGTAGGTGCCGTCGGCGCGCTTGTAGTGCAGTACGGCCTTGGTGGTGTCCTGGGCGGGGTACTCGGGCCGCTCCGTGGCGACCTGCTCCTTGCCCTGCTCGATCCACACCTCGCCGGTTGCGGTGACGTCGATGGTGCGGTCGGCGGCGACGTCCTTGTTGCCGCCCTTGTCGATGACGAGGAAGCCGACGTTCGACGCGCCCGGCTTGAGCTTGACGTAGGCGAAGGCGCCGTAGGCGTCGCGGCCGGTGAAGGGGTGGGTGTCGGGCCAGGTGGTCGCCTCGCCGTCGGCGAGGTCGCCCCAGGCGTACAGGCCCCAGTCGTCGTAGTTCCCGTCCGCGCGCTTGTAGTGGACGACCGCGTAGTCCCGGGAGGCGGCGGTGGGGACCTCCTCGGCGGGCGGGGTGCCGGTGGTGGAGGCGGCCGTGGCGCTCGCGGTGCGGCCCGCCGAGTCGACGACGACCGCCTTGTAGCGCAGGGCGGTGCCGGGCGGGGTGTCCGCGTCGACGGCCTGGGTGACCTTGTAGGGGGCGTGGTCGGCGGTGCCGAGGGTGCGCCACTTCCCGTTCCCGGTCTGGGCGGCGAAGACGACGCGGTTGAGCCGGCCGCCCGCGACGTCGGCGCTCAGCTCGACGGTGCCGGTGGCGCCGGGGTCCGGGGCGTGCAGGGTGATCGTCGGCTTGGCGACGGGCCGGGCGAGCCTGCCCGCGGCCTTGAGGACGACGGCCGACCCGGCCGGAACGGTGACGGTGACCTTGGTGTCGGCGCCCGACGTCACGGTGGCGTCGGTGCCGTAGAGGCCGCGGAAGGCCATGTCCGCCGAGCCGGTGGCGAAGGTGGCGGTCCTGGCCGCGTCGGCGTTGTTGAAGGCGACGACGTACTCGGTGCCGGTCTTCGCGTCGGTGCGGGAGAAGGCGTAGATCCCGGCGCCGTCGGCGGCGTAGCGCTCGGTCTGGACGCCGTCGGCGAGGGCCGGGTTGGCCTTGCGCAGCTCGGCGAGGGCGCTGATCTGCCGGTAGAGCGGGGCGCTCGGGTCGTAGGCGGCCTCGGCGTGGGTGCGGTCGGTGCCGAGCTGGTCGTCGTCGAGGTAGTCGGCTGTGCGGGAGGCGAACATCGGCTGGCGGGCGTCCTTGTCACCGCCGGCGCCGGTGAAGCCCTGCTCGTCGCCGTAGTAGATCACCGGGTTGCCGCGGCTGAGGAACATCAGCTCGTTGGCGAGCTTGTCCTTCTTCAGCAGTTCGGCGTCGGTGGCCTCGGGGTCGTCCTGCTTGAGGAAGGTGCCGATGCGGCCCATGTCGTGGTTGCCGAGGAAGGTGACCTGCTCGTAGGCGTTGGCCTTGTCGGTCGTGTACTTGTAGTCGTCGCCGAAGACCGAGGCGAGCTTCCGGGCGCTGCCGCCCTGGGAGGCGTACGCGCGGGCCGCGTCCTGGAAGGGGAAGTCCAGGGTGGAGTCCAGGCGGCCCTGGGTGACGTAGGGCGCGGTGACGGAGGTGTCGGCGGAGTAGACCTCGCCGAACATGAAGAAGTCGTCGCGGCCCTTCTTGGCGGCGTAGGCGTCCAGCGCGGTCGCCCACTGGGTCCAGAACTCCATGTCGACGTGCTTCACGGTGTCGATCCGGAAGCCGTCGATGGCGAAGTCCTTCACCCACCGCTGGTAGATCTTCTCCATGCCGTCGACGACCTCGGGACGTTCGGTCCACAGGTCGTCGAGGCCGTTGAAGTCGCCGTAGGTGGCCGACTCGCCGGCCCAGGTGGAGTCGCCCCGGTTGTGGTACATCGCGGGGTCGTTGAGCCAGGACGGGACCTTGAGGTTCTTCTTCGCGGCCGGGACGACCGGGGTGCGCGGGAAGGAGCCGGCGTCCACGCGCGGGAAGCGGCGCTCGCCGTCCGCGTAGTCCGCGTCGTCGAAGGGCTTTCCGTCCTTGGTCAGGTAGGGGAAGGCGCCCTTGGAGAGGTAGTCGTAGGACTTCTCCTCGTAGTCGACGACGTCCGCGGTGTGGTTGGTGATGACGTCGAAGAAGACCTTCATGCCCTTGGCGTGGGCCTTGGAGATGAGGTTCTTCAGGTCCTGGTTGGTGCCGAAGTGCGGGTCGACCTGGGTGAAGTCGGTGATCCAGTAGCCGTGGTAGCCGGCCGAGGCGTCCTTGCCGGTGCCCTGGACGGGCTGGTTCTTGAAGAGGGGCGCCATCCAGATGGAGGTGGTGCCCAGGCCCTTGATGTAGTCGAGCTTCTCGGTGAGGCCCTTGAGGTCGCCGCCCTGGTAGAAGCCCTTGTCGGTGGGGTCGTAGCCGGTGGTGAGCCGGGTGCCGGTCAGGCCGCCCTTGTCGTTGCGCGTGTCGCCGTTGGCGAAACGGTCCGGCAGGACGAAGTAGAACTGCTCGCGGGTCAGGTCGTGGCGTGCGGCGGTCTTCGCCAGCTTCGCGTCGGACGGGGGCGCGGGCGGGGCGTCGGCCCGCGCGGCGAGCGGGGGAAGCAGGGCGGCGGCGAGCGCGGTCACGGTGACGGCCGCGACCCGTCTCACTCGTGCGGTACGGCGCGCGACAGGCACCGGCCATCTCGGTATCACAGGCGTGAGCTCCTTGCGAGTACGGCTCGTTCGGGTCCGACCCCGGCGAGACCGTAGCGCTGTCGCAAGAGTTGCGGCAAGAGCAGTGAAAGCAACGGCAAGAATTTTCACGATCTTGGGGCTGTCGGACGGTTTGGTCCGACCACATACGTTGTGTGACATAGTTGGGGCGGTAAACCGTCCGGCCGAGCGAGGGAGTGGCAGATGTCCGTCGAGTGGCAGCCCGTGCGGCAGTCCCGCACGCACGAACTCGTGCTCCAGAGCATCGAGGAACGCGTGCTGGCCGGGGAGTTGAAGGCCGGGGACCGGCTGCCGCCGGAGCGCGAGCTGGCACCGGTCCTGGGTGTCAGCCGGTCCGCGCTGCGCGAGGCGCTGCGGGTGCTGGAGACCATCGGGGTGCTGGTCGCGCAGGCGGGCCGCGGACCGGACGCCGGTGCGCGGATCGTGCGCAACCCCGACGACGCGCTCGGCCGGCTGCTGCGCCTGCACTTCGCGCTGGGGAGCTACGGCCTGGAGGACGTGCTGGAGGCCCGCGTGGTGCTGGAGCGCTCGAGTTTCGAGGCCGCCGCGGAGCATGCCTCGGCGGAGGACCTCGACGAGGCGGCGGCACTCGTCGCGAGGATGGGTGAACCGGGCGTGGACGTGCCCGAGTTCAACGACCTCGACACCCGCTTCCACGTGCAGATCGCCCGCGGCTCCGGCAACCAGCTCACCTCCACCCTCACCTCGGCCGTGCGCGAGTCGGTGCGCCCGCTGATCCTGCGGGCCCTGGAGGCCGCCGAGGACTGGCCGGCCACGGCTGCGGCGCTCAACGCCGAGCACGCCGAACTGCTGCGACTGGTGCGCGCGGGCGAGGGCGGGAAGGCCGCCGACCTGGCCGAGAAGCACATCCGCGGCTTCCACGGCACCCTGGTCAGCGGCTAGCGCCCCGTCCGGTTACGGCAGCATCCAGGACAGCACCGGCAGCGACTGCAGGTACACCAGGACGCACAGCACCGCCAGCATCCCGACGCTGTATCCGGCGACCCTGCCCAGCAGGACGCGTTCGGAGCCGGGCTGTTCGACCGCGGTGGCGGCGATGGTCAGGTTCTGCGGGCTGACCATCTTGCCGACGACGCCACCGGAGGTGTTGGCGGCGACCAGCAGGGTCGGGTCGATGCCCGCGCCCTGGCCCGCGGTCTGCTGGAGGGTGGCGAACAGTGCGTTCGCGGAGGTGTCGGAGCCGGTGACGGCGGTGCCGAGCCAGCCGAGTATCGGGGAGAACAGGGCGAAGAGTCCGCCGACGGCGGCGAGCCAGGTGCCGATGGCGACCGTCTGGCCGGACTGGTTCATGACGTATCCGAGCGCCAGCACGGTGGCGACCGTGGCGATGGCGGTGCGCATGTTCTTCACGGTGCGTCCCGCGGCGGCCAGACCCGCGCGGGCGGTCATCGGATAGCGGTCGGTGTCGCCCGCCAGGCCGTACACGAGCATCACGAGGAGCCCGGAGATGATCAGCAGCGTGCCGGGGTTGCCCAGCACCTCCAGCTTGTAGACCGCGCTCCCGGAGGGGGAACCGTCCGCGGCGAGGAGGTTGCCGTACAGGCCCGGCCAGTCGAGCTCCAGGGTGAGCTTGCCGAGCAGCGTGGGCATGTCCAGCCCGCCGACGTTCAGCTTGGCGAGCCCGAAGATCGCGATGACCAGGACGTACGGCAGCACGGCCAACGTGACCCGGCGGGGGGTCAGCGGCTCCGGGTCGACCTGGGAGCGCTGGTCGTCGGGGGTCTTCGGCACCCAGAAGCGCAGCATCAGCACGGCGGCCGCGAAGCCGGCGAGTGAGGCGACGACGTCGGTGAGTTCGTACGCGAAGTGGGACGCGCACCAGAACTGGGCGAGCGCGAAGACGAATCCGGTGACCAGGGCGATGGGCCACAACTGCCGGACACCGCGCCGTCCGTCGACGACGAAGAGCAGCAGCAGCGGCACGAAGAGCGCCAGCAGCGGGCTCTGCCTGCCGATCACCGCGGCGACGTCCTCGGCCGGGATGCCGGTGAGGTTCCCGGCGGTGGTGATGGGGATGGCCATGGCGCCGAAGGCGACCGGTGCGGTGTTGGCGAGCAGGACGGTCACGGCCGACTTGAGCTTCGGCAGTCCGAGGGCCATCAGCATCGCGGCGGTGATCGCGACCGGGGCGCCGAAGCCGGCGAGGGCCTCCAGGAGGCCGCCGAAACAGAACGCGATGAGCATGGCCTGAATCCGCAGATCGCCCCGGCCGACGGCGCTGAAGGAGCGGCGCAGGTCCTCGAAGCGCTTGCTGATCACGGTGAGTTCGTAGAACCAGATCGCGGCGACGACGATCAGCATCACCGGGAAGAGGCCGAACACCGCGCCCTGGGTGGCGGAGAGCACGCCCAGCCGAACCGGCATCCCGTAGCCGAACACCGCCACCAGCAGGGCGACCAGCAGGGCACCGAGCGCGGACTGCAGGGCCGAGCGCTTGGCCGCCATCAGCAGCAGGAAGAAGGCCGCGAGGGGGACCACGCCCAGGAGGGCGGTGGCGGCGAGGCTGTCCCCGACGGCGGCCACGTCGGGGGTGAAGGCCGCTAGGACGGCCGGTGGCGCGGTGGTCACGGAAGTGCTCCTCCTGAGTTTTGCGCGCCGTGCCGGCACCGGGTGCCCCGAGCCCCGAGCGGCCTGGGCGCCCTGTCACTGTCGAACGGTTTCTCAGTAGGTCACTGAAGATGTCGCATGTCAATAAGGTCCGACCAAACTATTTCTCTTCCCCTTACGGACCGAGGCTAGTATGGTCCGACCATACGAACGATCGAGGAGATCCCATGCGCATCGGACTCTTCGCCACCTGTCTGGGAGACACACTCTTCCCCGAGGCGGTGAAATCCACCGCGGTACTGCTGGCCCGTCTGGGGCACGACGTGGTGTTTCCGCCGGAGCAGACCTGCTGCGGCCAGATGCACGTCAACACCGGCTACCAGCGCGAGCCGGTCCCCCTGGTGCGGGGCTTCGCCGAGCAGTTCGGCGACCCGTCGATCGAGGCGGTGGTGATGCCGTCCGGTTCGTGCGCGGGCTCGGTCCGCCACCAGCACGAGATCGTCGCCGAGCGGTACGGGGACGCGGCACTGCGTGCCGGGGTCGCCACCGTGAAGGCCAAGACGTACGAGCTGTCGGAGTTCCTCGTCGACGTCCTGGACGTGACGCGGGTCGGCGCGTACTTCCCGCACCGGGTGACGTACCACCCGACCTGCCACTCGCTGCGGATGCTGCGGGTGGGCGACAAGCCGCTGCGGCTGCTGCGCGCGGTCGACGGCATCGACCTGGTGGAGCTGCCCGAGGCGGATGCCTGCTGCGGGTTCGGCGGCACCTTCGCGGTCAAGAACGGCGAGACCTCCTCCGCCATGCTCCAGGACAAGATGCGCCACGTCACCGGCACCGGCGCCGACGTGTGCACGGCCGGCGACGCGTCCTGCCTGATGCACATCGGCGGCGGCCTGTCCCGCATCAAGGCCGGTACGCGCACCCTGCACCTGGCGCAGATCCTCGCCGCGACCCGCACCTCGCCGTACGCCCTGACGGAGGCCGCCCGATGAGCAGCACCTTCCTCGGCATGCCCGCCGCCCCGCCCCGCTCGCCGTACGGGACGGGCAACCTGCGCGGCGACAAGAAGTTCCCCAAGGCCGCGAGCGGTGAGCTGCGCAACGAGCAGTTGCGCCGCAACCTCGGCAAGGCCACCCACTCCATCCGCGCCAAGCGGCTCGCGGTCACCGGTGAACTGCCGGACTGGGAGGCGCTGCGCGACGCCGGTTCGGCGATCAAGACGGACACCATGAACCGGCTGCCCGAGCTGCTGGAACAGCTGGAGCGGAAGGTCACCGAGCACGGCGGCACCGTCCACTGGGCGCGCGACGGCGTGGAGGCCAACGAGATCGTCACCCGGCTGGTCGAGGAGACCGGCAGCGACGAGGTCATCAAGGTCAAGTCGATGGCCACCCAGGAGATCGGGCTCAACGAGCACCTGGAGACGCGGGGGATCACCGCGTACGAGACCGACCTGGCCGAGCTGATCGTGCAGCTCGCCCACGACAAGCCGTCGCACATCCTGGTCCCGGCGATCCACCGCAACCGCGACGAGGTCCGGGACATCTTCCGCCGGGAGATCCCGGGCGTCGACCCGGACCTCGACTCCGTGCCCGCGCATCTGGCGGCGGCGGCCCGCGCGTACCTGCGCGAGAAGTTCATGACGACCCCGGTGGCGGTCTCCGGCGCCAACTTCGGGATCGCCGAGACCGGCACCCTGTCGGTGGTCGAGTCCGAGGGCAACGGCCGGATGTGCCTGACCATGCCCCGGACGCTGATCACCGTCATGGGCATCGAGAAGGTACTCCCCCGCTACCAGGACCTGGAGGTCTTCCTCCAGTTGCTGCCGCGTTCCTCGACCGGTGAGCGGATGAACCCGTACACCTCGATGTGGACGGGGGTGACCCCGGGCGACGGGCCGCAGGAGTTCCATCTGGTGCTGCTCGACAACGGGCGCACGGCGGCGCTCGCGGACCGGATCGGGCGCGAGGCCCTCAACTGCATCCGCTGCTCGGCCTGCCTCAACGTCTGTCCCGTGTACGAGCGGACCGGCGGCCACGCCTACGGCTCGACCTACCCCGGGCCGATCGGCGCGGTGCTCACCCCGCAGCTCGCCGGGATGCACGCCGCGAAGGACGACCCCAACAGCTCGCTGCCGTACGCCTCCAGCCTGTGCGGGGCCTGCTTCGACGCCTGCCCGGTGAAGATCGACATCCCGTCGCTCCTGGTCGAGCTGCGCCACCAGCACACCGAGCGGTCCGGGGTGACGGCCGAGAAGCTGGCGATGAAGGCGGCGGCCACGGTCATGAAGCGGCCGAAGCTGTTCACCGCCGCGCAGAAGGCGGCCGGAGCGGGCCGTGTGCTGGCCGGGCGGGACGGCGTGTTCTCGCACCTCCCACCGCCGTTCGACGGCTGGAGCGACAGCCGGGACACCCCGGCGCCGCCCAAGCAGAGCTTCCGCTCCTGGCTGGCCTCCGCCGACGGCGCGGGAGCCCTGCGAGCGGCGGCCGAGGAGGGCGAGGCGGCCCGGCGGACCGAGACGGCCGGCCCCGCCGAGACGGCCGGCCCCGCCGAGGCGGCCGGTCGCGGTGTGGCGGCCCCCGCCGAACCCGCCTACCCCGATGGCCCCGACAGCTCCGACGCATCCGGCGCCCTGGCCGGCGCCCATGACCCCGAGGAGGAGCGGTGACCGCACGCGAGACTGTGCTCGGACGGGTCCGGGACGCGCTGGCCCTGTCCCGCGCGCCCGAGGTGGCCGTCCCCCGCGCCTACCTCACCGGCCGCACCCTGCCCGACGAGGAGCGGCTCGCCCTCTTCGTGGACCGGCTGGTCGACTACAAGGCGCGGGTGCACCCGTGCACCGCCGACCGCACCGCGGCGGTCGTCGCCGAGGTGCTGCGCGAGCGCGGGGCGCGGAAGGTCGGGGTGCCGGCCGGACTCGACCCGACCTGGCTGGGCGCCTACGACGGCGAGGTCCGGGAGGACTCGGCGGACGTTCCGGCGCCCGCGCTCGACGCGCTGGACGCGGTGGTGACCGCCTCCGCCGTCAGCTGCGCGGAGACCGGCACGATCTTCCTGGACGGCTCGTCCGGCCAGGGCCGACGGGCGCTGTCGCTCGTCCCCGACCTGCACGTGTGCGTCGTCGACCTGTCGTCGGTGACGGTCGGCGTGCCGGAGGCCGTGGCACGGCTGGTGCCGGAGCGGCCGACGACGCTGATCAGCGGGCCGTCGGCGACCTCCGACATCGAGTTGGAGCGGGTCGAGGGCGTGCACGGCCCGCGCACCCTGGAGGTGGTGATCCGCACCGACGCGTGAGCGCCGGGCGGAGGGTGGGGGCATCACCTCAAAAGCGTGAGCACTCGGGCCGACTTTGTCCTTGGGCCGCTCGTTTGAGCGCCCGGAGGACACATGGCCGCCGACTGCTCACGCTTTTCGGCACACCACCCCCGTCAGCGAGGCCCGCCGCTCCCCTCCTCGGAACGCGGCGGGCCTCCTGGCAGCGGGTTCTGCCGGGTGTCAGGCCCGGGTCCACCACACCGTCGTGTCCGCCGGTACCTTCGCCTCGCCGGACGCCTCGGTGATCTCACCGCTGGCCAGCAGGACGCGTCCGTGTGCGGGCACCGCCACCGATTCGCCGGTGGTGTTGGCGACGCAGACGAAGTCCCCGCGCCGGAAGGCGACGACGCCCTCGGGGGCGCGCAGCCACTCGATCGCGTCGCCCGCGCCGAGGTCGGCGGTGGCGCGGCGGACGGCCAGGGCCTCGCGGTACAGCTCCAGGGTCGAGCCGGGCTCGCCGGTCTGCGCCTCTACGCTCAGCTCGCCCCAGCCCGCCGGCTGCGGCAGCCAGCTGCCGCCCTCTCCGAAGCCGTACGAGGAGCCCTCGCGGGTCCACGGGATCGGGACGCGGCAGCCGTCGCGGAAGCCGTCCTGGCCCGCGCCGCGGAAGTAGGCCGGGTCCTGGCGGACCTCGTCGGGCAGGTCGACGACGTCGGGGAGGCCCAGTTCCTCGCCCTGGTAGACGTAGGCCGAGCCGGGCAGGGCCAGCATGAGGAGGGTGGCGGCGCGGGCGCGGCGCAGGCCCAGTGCGCGGTCGCCGGCCAGGCGGATCTGGGTGCCGAGGCCCGCCGGGTTGGCGAAGCGGGTGGCGTGGCGGGTGACGTCGTGGTTGGAGAGGACCCAGGTGGCGGGGGCGCCGACCGGGCGCATGGCGTCCAGCGTGCGGTCGATGACCGTGCGCAGCTCCTCGGCGTCCCAGTGGGTGCCCAGGTACTGGAAGTTGAACGCCTGGTGCAGCTCGTCCGGGCGGACGTAGTGGGCGGTGCGCTCGACGGTCGGGGTCCAGGCCTCGGCGACGAAGATGCGCTCGCCGCTGTACTCGTCGAGGATCAGCCGCCACTGGCGGTAGATGTCGTGGACGCCGTCCTGGTCGAAGAACGGCATGACATCGTTGCCCAGCAGCTTCAGCTGCTCGTGGGACCCGAGGTCGGGCAGGCCCGCGGCCTTCACCATGCCGTGGGCGACGTCGATGCGGAAGCCGTCCACGCCCATGTCCAGCCAGAACCGCAGGATGGAGCGGAACTCGTCGCCGACGGCCGGGTGCTCCCAGTTGAAGTCGGGCTGCTCGGGGGCGAACAGGTGCAGGTACCACTCCCCCGGCGTGCCGTCGGGCTCGGTGACCCGGGTCCAGGCGGGGCCGCCGAAGATGGACTCCCAGTCGTTGGGCGGCAGTTCGCCGTTCTTCCCCTTGCCGGGGCGGAAGTGGTAGCGGTCCCGGGAGGGGGAGCCGGGGCCCTCGGCGAGGGCGCGCTTGAACCACTCGTACTGGTCGGAGGAGTGGTTGGGCACCAGGTCGACGATGATGCGCAGGCCCAGCGCGTGGGCGTCGCGGATCAGCGCGTCGGCGTCCAGGAGGGTGCCGAACATGGGGTCGACGGCCCGGTAGTCGGCGACGTCGTAGCCGGCGTCGGCCTGCGGGGAGGCGTAGAAGGGGCTGAGCCACACGGCGTCCACGCCCAGGTCGCGCAGGTAGGGCAGGCGGGTGCGGACACCCTCCAGGTCGCCCATGCCGTCGCCGTTGCTGTCGGCGAAGCTGCGCGGGTACACCTGGTAGATGACCGCGTCCCGCCACCAGTCGTGGCGCTCGGAGACGGTGGCGACGGCGGAGGTGGGGGCCGGTGCGGCGGAAGGCTGCTGGCTCATGTCGTCCTTGGTACGTAGCGAAACGGAGCGGTACGGAGTCGAGGCGTCGGTGGCGGAGGAGGCGGCCGGCCGCGGTGCTGCGGGGTCGGATGGGCACCGCGGCCGGACGTTTTCCGGGTCGGGCGGCGATCAGCCCTTCGTGCCGCCCGCGGTGAGGCCGGTCACCAGGTTCTTCTGCACCAGGTAGAAGAACGCGGAGACGGGTATCGCGACGAGCACGGCGGTGGCCGCCATCAGGTTGCGCTGCGCGTCGTGCTCGCTGACGAAGCTCTGCAGTCCGACGGCGAAGGTGTACTTCGTGTCGCTGAGCATGAACGTCGAGGCGAAGGCGACCTCGCCGAAGGCGGTGATGAAGCTGTAGAAGCCGGCGACCGCGAGGCCCGGCCGGGCCAGCGGCAGGATCAGCCGGAAGAAGGTGCCGAAGGGGCTCAGCCCGTCGACGCGTCCGGCCTCGTCGATCTCGAACGGGATGGTGTCGAAGTAGCCCTTGAGCAGCCAGGCGCAGTACGGCACCGCGGTCGAGCAGTAGACGAGGACCAGGCCGAAGTAGTTGTCGATGAGCTGGAGCTTCGACAGGATCTGGTACATCGGCACGATCAGTACCGCGATGGGGAACATCTGGGTGACCAGCAGGACCCACATGAGCTTCTTGTAGCCGGGGAAGCGCATCCGCGAGACCGCGTAGCCGGTGGTGGCGGCGACCATGACGCCGATGACCGTGGTGCCCAGCGAGACGATCAGCGAACTCTTCAGCCAGTCGAAGAAGTTGGTGTCCTGGAGCACGAACGCGTAGTTGTCGAAGGTCATCTTCGACCAGATGCGCCCGGGGTGCAGGTAGTCGTTCTTGTCCGGGCCGAGGGACAGGTAGACCAGCCAGGCGACCGGGAAGAGCGCGACGAGGCTCGCGAGGGTCAGGACGCCGTGGGAGGCGAGGGACGCGGCGCGGCTGCGTTCGCCGCGGCCGCGGACCTTGCGCGGGGCTGCGGCGGACGGGGCGGCCCGCTCGGCGGGGGCCTCGGTCGGCGCGGTGCTTGTACTCATGGCGGCTCCTGCCTCAGTTCGCGAGCTGCTGCTCATTGCGGTTCAGCCAGCGGCGGTAGAAGGAGGTGAAGACGATCAGGATGGCCAGCAGCAGGATGCCGTAGGCCGCGGACTGCGCGAAGTCGCGCGGCTGCTGCCCGAAGCCGAGCTGGTACGCCCAGGTGACGAGGATCTGCGCGTCGGGGGCGGTGTTGCCGAACAGCAGGAAGATCACGGCGAACTGGTTGAAGGTCCAGATGACGCCGAGCAGGACGACGGTGGAGCTGACGGACCTGAGGCCGGGCAGGGTGACGTGGCGGAACTGCTGCCAGGCGTTCGCGCCGTCCATCTCGGACGCCTCGTACAGAGTGTTGTCGATGGACTGCAGGCCGCCGAGGAGGGAGACCATCATGAACGGCACACCGCACCACGTGTTGACCATGATGGCGGAGAACCGCTGCCAGAAGGTGTCCTCGAGCCACGCCGGCGTCGGCAGGTGCAGCCACTCCAGGGCCGCGTTGATGATGCCCTCGTCGGCGAGCATGAAGCGCCAGCCGAAGACGGTGACGAAGGTGGGCACGGCCCACGGCAGGACCAGGATCAGCCGGTAGAGGGTGCGGCCGCGCAGCTTCTGGTTGAGGAGCAGGGCCAGGCCCAGGCCGATGAAGTAGTGCAGGCCGACGCAGACCGCCGTCCACACGATGGTCCAGATGAAGTGCGACCAGAAGCGGTCGTACGCCGTCGGGCCCCACAGGATGTCGGCGTAGTTGTCCAGGCCGACGAACTTGTAGGTGGCCTCGATCTCGTTGACGCCGATGGTGCGCGCGCTGTTGAGGCTGTTGGCGTCGGTGAGGGTGAGGTAGAGGCCGTATCCCAGCGGATACAGCACGAGGACGCCGATCACGACGGCCACCGGCGCGATCATGGCGTAGGCGTACCAGTGCTTCTGGTAGCCGTCTTTCAGACGCCGGCCGAGGCCGGGCCGCGGGCTGCGGTCACCGCGGCGCTTGCCGGTCGCGCGGTCGATGGTGACTGTCATGGTTCGACACCTTCGGGAGCATCAGGAAGATCAGAGGGTCGGGGGTGCGGCGCACGGCCGGTGACCGCCGGGTCCCCTCCCCCCACTGGGGGACCCGGCGGTCGGGTGCCTCTACTTGCTGAAGTCCGGCACCAGCTTGGCGATCGCGGTCTCGACGTCGCCCAGCCCCTTGTCCAGGGACTTCTTGCCGCCGGCGATCTGGGGCAGCTCGTCGTCCAGCGGGGTCAGCAGGGAGCTGTACTCCGGCAGCGACGGGCGCGGCTGGGCGGCGGGCAGGACCGTCTGGTAGCCGGCGATGCCCGGGTCGGCCTTGACCTGCTCGGTGTAGGCGTCGTCGCGGGTCGGCAGCGTGGAGTTCTTCAGGGCGACGGCCTCCTGGGACTTCGCCGAGGTCATGAAGTTCACGAACTTCAGCGCCGCCTCCTGGTGCGCCTTGTCCGAACCGGCGTAGACCGACAGGTTGTGGCCGCCGGTCGGGGCGCCCGCCTTGCCGGTGGTGCCGGCCGGGACGGTGGCGATGCCGAGGTTGCTCTTGTCCTTGAAGGCGGAGCCCTTGTAGAAGTTGGTGATCTCCCACGGGCCCTGGATGATCGAGGCGACCTTGCCGCTGACGAACGCCTCCTGGATGTGGGCGTAGGCGTCCGCGGTGACGTCGGCCTTGTGCAGGCCCTTGCCGTCGAACAGGCTCAGCCAGGTGCCGTACGCCTTCTTCGCCTCGGGCGAGTTGACGGTGATCTTCTTGGCCTCGACGTCGACCGTGTCGGTGCCCTCGCCGTACAGGAACGGCTGCGCGTAGTACCCGGCGGTGGAGGCCCAGTAGCCGTCGACGCCGGTCTTGTCCTTGATGGTGGCGGCGGCCTTCTTCAGGTCGTCCCAGGTCTTGGGGGCCTCGACGCCGGCCTTCTTGAACAGTTCCTTGTTGTAGACGAAGGCGAGGGTGTCGGTGACCAGCGGGACGCCGTAGGTCTTGCCCTCGTACTTGGCCTGCTCGATCAGCTTGGGCTGGAACTTGTCCTGCTCGGCGAGGGCCTCGGTGCCGTCCAGCGGCAGGAAGAAGCCCTTCTTGGCGAAGGCGGCGGTCCAGCCGACGTCCGTGCGCAGCACGTCCGGGGCCCCCGAGGCACCGGCGGCGGTGTCGAACTTGTTCTGCGCCTGGTCGAAGGGGACGTTGACGAAGTTGACCTTGACGCCCTTGTTGGCGGCCTCGAACTCCTTGACCAGGGCCTTGTAGGTCGGCGCCTCGTTGGTCGCGTTGGACGTGTCCCAGTAGGTGATGGTGACCGGTCCGCCCGACTCGCTGTCGCTGTCGCCGTCCCCGCCGCACGCCGTCGCCGCCAGGGCGAGGGACGCCACCAGCGCGGTGGCCGCTATGCCACGCCGCATGAGTTCTCCTTGAGGGTGAAAGCCCGTGTGGTGCAGGGTGCGGGCCCGTCCGCCGCTCCTGCCGACCGCCGACCGCTTCGTTGCTGCCGTCGGGCGACGTGAACGTAACAGCGTTGAAAGCTCGGCGAAAGGTCTTGCTGCAAAAATGTGCAAGAGATCTCCGAAGTTATCCGGGCGTGACCTCTCGGCGACCGTCATGAGACGCTTGTTTACGGGGCCCGAGCGGTATCGGGCCGGTTGTGCAAGACTCTGCAAGCTCTTGCCGCCACATTCTTGAGGGAGCGCGATGACGCAGCAGCCCGTGCCGGGCCGTCCGACGGGCCGTCCAACAGGCCGCCCACGGCGCCCGATCGGTGTGCAAGGCGGCGGCCGACAGGTACAGTCCACCCCTGTGACCACACGGCTTGCCGACATCGCCGCCCAGGCGGGGGTGAGCGAAGCGACCGTCAGCCGCGTCCTCAACGGGAAGCCGGGCGTCGCCGCCACCACCCGCCAGTCCGTACTCGCCGCCCTCGACGTGCTGGGCTACGAGCGCCCGGTGCGGCTGCGTCAGCGCAGCGAGGGCCTGGTGGGCCTGATCACCCCGGAGTTGGAGAACCCGATATTCCCGGCGCTGGCGCAGGTGATCGGGCAGGCGCTGACCCGCCAGGGCTACACGCCGGTCCTCGCCACCCAGACCCCGGGCGGCTCCACCGAGGACGAGTTGACCGAGATGCTGGTCGACCGCGGGGTCGCCGGCATCATCTACGTCTCGGGGCTGCACGCCGACACCACCGCCGACATGCAGCGCTACGAGCGGCTGCGCGCGCAGGGCGTGCCGTTCGTCCTCGTCGACGGCTTCTCCTCGAAGGTGCAGGCGCCCTTCATCTCCCCCGACGACCGGGCGGCGATGAGTCTCGCGGTCACGCACCTCGTCTCGCTCGGCCACACCCGGATCGGGCTGGCGCTGGGGCCGAAGCGGTTCGTGCCGGTGCAGCGCAAGATCGAGGGTTTCGTCCGCACCGTGCAGGACCAGTTGCACCTGAGTGCGGAGACGGTCGAGAAGGAGATGGTCCAGCACTCGCTCTACACCCTGGAGGGCGGCCAGGCGGCGGCCACCGCGCTCATCGGACGGGACTGCACGGCGGTGGTGTGCGCCAGCGACATGATGGCGCTGGGTGCGATACGCGCGGCCCGGCAGCTCGACCTGGACGTGCCCAAGGACATCTCGGTCGTCGGCTTCGACGACTCGCCGCTGATCGCCTTCACCGACCCGCCGCTGACGACGGTCCGCAAGCCGGTCCCGGCGATGGGGCAGGCGGCGGTGCGCACGCTGCTGGAGGAGATCGGCGGCACCCCCGCGCCGCACAGCGAGTTCGTGTTCATGCCGGAGCTGGTGGTACGCGGCTCGACGGCGTCCGCACCGGGCGAGCGCAACCGCCCCTGACCTCCGCGCTCCGTCCGGCGGATGCGGGACGGGACAAACAGGGGGATCATCGGTGAAACAGGGCTTTTCTGGCAGACTTCACGCCTATGGGTGACGCGACCGCGAGGACTGGGGAACGCCTGGAGGACGGCGTTCCGCGCCCCGTCGCCGAGACGACGGGGAGGGGCCTCCTGCGCCGCCTTCGCGCTCCGCGCCGGCCCCGCCTGTGGTTCGAGATCCTTCTGATCGCGCTCAGTTACTGGACGTACTCCCTGGTCCGCAACGCGGTGCCGGAACAGCGGACGGCGGCGCTGCGCAACGCCGACTGGATCTGGCGCGTCGAGAACCAACTCGGCATCGCCGTCGAGGAGTCCGTCAACCACGCCGTGAACTCGGTGACCTGGCTCGTCGTCGGCATGAACTACTACTACGCCACCATGCACTTCGTGGTGACCCTGGGCGTACTGGTGTGGCTCTTCCGCAGTCATCCCGGCCGCTACGCGGCGACCCGACTGGTCCTCTTCGCGACCACGGGCGTGGCCCTGGCCGGCTACTACCTGTTTCCGCTCGCCCCGCCCCGCCTGATGACCGGCGGGCACTTCGTCGACACGGTGCTGGTGCACCAGACGTGGGGGTCGATGGCGTCCGGGGACCTGAAGAACATGTCCAACCAGTACGCGGCGATGCCGTCGATGCACATCGGGTGGTCGGTGTGGTGCGGGCTGACCGTCTTCGCGCTGGCCTCGGTGCCGTGGGTGCGGGTGCTGGGGCTGGTGTACCCGGCGCTCACGCTGGTGGTGATCGTGGCGACGGCGAACCACTTCTGGCTGGACGCGGTAGGGGGTGTGGCGTGTCTGGCGTTCGGGTACGGGGTCGCTGCCGTGTGGTACGGGAGGCTGCCGTACGCGTTGCCCCGGGTGGTGCCGCGGGCCGTACGGCGGAGGGTGTGGTTGCCGGGGCGGGCTTAGCTGCGGGGTGCCGCGACGCCGGGCCGCGCGACCTCCAGTCCCAGCCCCGGCAGCGGGGGCGCGGCCGAGGCGGAAGCCGTCATGCGTAGAACAGCTCCTCCACCACCGTCCGGGCCCTGCGTGCCGTACGCCGGTACTCGTCCAGCATGTCGCCCGCGTGGCCCGAGGCGTGGCCGAGGTAGCGGCCCACGGCCGCCAGCTCGCGCGGGTCGGTCGGGAAGGTGTCGCCGGCCCGTCCCCGGACCAGCATCACGGCGTTGCGCACCCGGGTCGCCAGCACCCACGCCTCGTCGAGGGTCGCGGTGTCCTCCTGCGAGACGAACCCGGCGTCCCGGGCGGCGGCCAGGGCCGCGCGTGTCCCGGTGGTCCGCAGCCCGGCGACCTCGTGCCCGTGCCGGAGCTGGAAGAGCTGCACGGTCCATTCCACGTCGGAGAGCCCGCCCGGCCCCAGTTTGGCGTGCAGCTTGGGGTCGGCGCCGCGCGGCAGCCGCTCGGACTCCATGCGGGCCTTGAGCCGCCGGATCTCCCGTACGGCGTCCTCCTCCAGCCCGCCCGCCGGGTAGCGCAGGGGGTCGATCAGCTCGATGAAGCGCCGCCCCAGGTCCTCGTCCCCGGCGACGAACTCGGCCCGCAGCAGGGCGTGCGACTCCCAGCCGAGCGACCAGCGCCGGTAGTAGGCCGCGTACGACTTCAGGGTCCGCACCAGCGGCCCGGACCGGCCCTCGGGGCGCAGGTCGGCGTCGATCAGCAGCGGCGGGTCGGCGCTCGGCACCTGGAGCAGGCGCCGCATCTCGGCGACGACCTTGTTGGCGGCGTCGCCCGCCTCCCGCTCGTCCACCCCGTCGCGGGGCTCGTGCACGAAGAGGACGTCCGCGTCGGAGCCGTAGCCCAGCTCGTGCCCGCCGAAGCGGCCCATGCCGATGATCGCGAACCGGGTGGGCAGGACGTCGCCCCACTTGTCGCGCACGACCGCCCGCAGCGTCCCCGCCAGCGTCGCCGCCGTCAGGTCGGACACGGCGCCGCCGACGAGGTCCACCAGGGCGCCCTGGTCGGCCTCGACGGGCTGGGCCTCGGTGCCGTAGGAGCCGACGATGTCCGCGGCGGCCGTGCGGAACAGCTCCCGGCGCCGTACGCCGCGTACCGCGGTGACGGCCTGTACGGCGTCGTCGGCGCGGCGGACCGCGGCGAGGGTCTCCTGCTCCAGCTGGGCCCGGCCGCGCGGCCGCAGTCCCCCGGCGACGCCGTCGCCGAGCAGCGCGACCGCCTCCGGGGCCCGCATCAGCAGGTCGGGGGCGAGCCGCCCGGCGGACAGCACGCGGGCGAGGTTCTCGGCGGCGGCGCCCTCGTCCCGCAGCAGCCGGAGGTACCAGGGGGTCTTGCCGAGCGCGTCGGAGACCTTGCGGAAGTTGAGCAGCCCGGTGTCCGGGTCGGCGGAGTCGGCGAACCAGCCCAGCAGCACGGGCAGCAGGGTCCGCTGGATGGCGGCCTTGCGGGTGACGCCGGACGCCAGCGCCTCCAGGTGCCGCAGGGCGGCGGCCGGGTCGGCGTATCCGAGGGCGACCAGGCGTTCCCGGGCCGCCTCGGGGCTGAGCCGGGCCTCGCCGGGGGCGAGCTGGGCGACGGCGTCGAGCAGCGGCCGGTAGAACAGCTTCTCGTGCAGCCGGCGTACGACGGAGGCGTGCCGCTTCCAGGCGCGCAGCAGCCCGGCGACCGGGTCGGTGCGCAGGCCCAGGGAGCGGCCGAGGCGGCGCAGGTCGGCCTCGTCCTCGGGCACGAGGTGGGTGCGGCGCAGCCGGTGCAGCTGGATGCGGTGCTCCATGGAGCGCAGGAAGCGGTACGCCTCGTCGAGCTGGGCGGCGTCGGTGCGGCCGACGTAGCCGCCCGCGGCGAGGGCCTCCAGCGCGTCGAGTGTGGTGCCGCTGTGCAGGGAGGTGTCGGCCCGCCCGTGCACCAGTTGGAGGAGCTGTACGGCGAACTCGACGTCCCGGAGGCCGCCGGGGCCGAGTTTCAGCTGCCGGTCGACCTCGGCGACGGGGATGGTCTCCACCACCCGGCGGCGCATCTTCTGCACGTCCGGGACGAAGTTCTCGCGGTCGGCGGCCTGCCACACCAGGGGCTGGAGGGCGGCGACGTACTCGGCGCCGAGGCCGGGGTCGCCGGCCACCGGGCGGGCCTTGAGCAGCGCCTGGAACTCCCAGGTCTTGGCCCAGCGCTGGTAGTAGGCGACGTGGCTGCTGAGGGTGCGCACGAGGGGGCCGTTGCGGCCCTCGGGGCGGAGGTTGGCGTCGACGGGCCAGATGGAGCCCTCGACGGTGGTCTCGGAGCAGATCCGCATCAGGTGCGCGGCGAGCGAGGTCGCGGCCCGCATCGCCCCGGTCTCGTCGGCGTCGGGGCCCGTGTCCGACGCCTCGCCCACGAAGATGACGTCGACGTCGGAGACGTAGTTCAGCTCGTGTCCGCCGCACTTGCCCATCGCGATCACCGCGAGCCTGCACCGCGCGGCGTCCTCGGGCGCGGCGGCCTCGGCGAGGGCCAGGGCGGCGCGCAGGGTGGCGGTGGCGAGGTCGGCCAGCTCGGCGGCGGTCTCGGCGACGTCGATGGTGCCGCACACGTCACGGGCGGCGATGGACAGCAGGCAGCGCCGGTAGGCGACGCGCAGGGAGACCGGGTCGGTGGCCTCGGCGAGCCCCCGCTCGAACTCCTCGACACCGCGGTGCAGGTCCCGCGGCTCGTACGTCACCAGGGCCTGCCAGTCCCCGGCGTGCCGGGCGAGGTGGTCGGCGAGCGCCTCGGAGGCGCCGAGCACACCGAGGAGACGGTCGCGCAGCGGCTTGGCCGCTATCAGCGTGTCCAGCAGCTCCTGCCGGGCGGTGGGGTCGGGCTGCGCCTCCAGGAGCCGCACCAGTCCGTGCAGGGCGAGGTCCGGGTCGGCGGTGGCGCCCAGCGCCTCCAGGAGGACGGGGTCGGCGCGCAGCTCGGCCAGTTCCGCGCCGTCCAGGAGTCGTTCGGCGGCCGAGGGATCGGTGAAGCCGTGCCGCAGCAGCCGTGTGAAGGTACTGCTCCTGCGCCCCGGCGCCGTCATCTCGGCCTCCTGTCGGACTGCGGGGCGCGTGGGCCCGGTCGGATCAAGGTCGTACGGGCTGAGCGTAGCCGGACAACGGCGTGCGGGCGCCGGGGCGTACCGCTCCCGATCCCCGGTGGACCCCTCCCGACTCGTACGATATCTTGTACAAGCCGAGGAAGGGAGGCACTGGTATGTCCATTACCGCCAGCGAAGCCCGTCAGAATCTGTTCCCGCTGATAGAGCAGGTCAACGAGGACCACGCCCCGGTACACATCACCTCCCGCAAGGGGAACGCCGTGCTCATGTCCGAGGAGGACTTCACGGCGTGGACGGAGACGGTGCATCTGCTGCGCTCCCCGCGCAACGCCCGCCGTCTGCTCGACTCCATCGCGGAGGCCGAAGCGGGCGGGGCACGGCGGCACGACCTGATCGACCCGGACGCGGAGCGGGCGTGAGAATCACTTTCACGTCCCACGGCTGGGAGGACTACGTCCACTGGGCCGAGAGCGACCGGAAGGTGACCAAGCGGATCAACAGGCTGATCTCCGACATCACCCGTGACCCGTTCAAGGGCATCGGCAAGCCGGAGCCGCTCAAGGGGGACCTGTCGGGCTACTGGTCACGGCGCATCGACGACACGCACCGTCTCGTGTACAAGCCCACCGACGACGTGCTGATCATCGTCCAGGCGCGCTACCACTACTGAGGCGTGCCCGAACCGGCTGGTGCAGCGGCTCGGCCGCCTCGGCCGGTCTCGCGCCAGCGGTTGGTGACCGGCAGGCGGCGGTCCCTGCCGAAGCCCTTGGGCGAGATCTTGGTGCCCGGCGGGTACTGCCGCCGCTTGTACTCCGCGGCGTCCACCATGCGCAGCGTCCGCGTCACCAGTTCCCGGTCGTATCCGGCGGCCACGATCTCGTCCGCGCCCCGGTCGCGGTCGACGTACAGGGCGAGGATCGCGTCCAGCACCGGGTAGTCCGGCAGGGAGTCCGTGTCGACCTGGCCGGGGCGCAGCTCGGCGCTGGGCGGCTTGGTGATCGAGTTCTCGGGGATGGGCGGGGTCCGGCCGCGGTCCCGGGCCGCCCGGTTGCGCCACTCGGCGAGGCGGAGGACCGACGTCTTGTACACGTCCTTGATGGGCCCGTACGCGCCCACCGAGTCGCCGTACAGCGTGGAGTAGCCGACCGCCAGCTCCGACTTGTTGCCGGGGGCCAGCACGAGGTGGCCCTCCTGGTTGGAGATGGCCATCAGCAGCGTGCCGCGCAGCCGGGACTGGAGGTTCTCCTCCGCCAGTCCGGTCAGCTCCAGCGCGCCCGTGTACGCGTCGAACATCGGCTCGATGGACACGGTGCGGAGGGTGAGGCCGGTGCGCCGGGCCAGCTCGGCCGCGTCGTCCCGGGAGTGCTGGGAGGAGTACCTGGACGGCATCGAGACGCCGTACACGTGCCGCGCGCCGAGTGCGTCGCAGGCGATCGACGCGACCAGCGCGGAGTCGATGCCGCCGGACAGGCCGATCAGCACCGAGCGGAAGCCGTTCTTCGCGACGTAGGCGCGCAGGCCGGTGACGAGGGCCGAGTAGACCTCCTCGTCGTCGTCCAGCGGCTCGGCGTGGCCGCCGGACCGCCACGGCTCACCGGCGGGCATCGTGTCCGCCGCCTCCTCCGCTTCGGAGAGCACCACCCGGTCGATGCGCAGTCCGTCGTCCACGACGCCCGCGGGCGGCTGCGCCTCGGCGGCGGGCAGGTCGAGGTCCAGCACCACGCACCCCTCGGTGAACCGCGGCGCCCGCGCCAGAACCCGCCCGTCCCGGTCGACGACGATCGAGTCGCCGTCGAAGACCAGCTCGTCCTGCCCGCCGGTCATGGCGAGGTAGGCGGTGGTGCACCCGGCCTCCTGGGCGCGCTTGCGGACCAGTTCGAGCCGGGTGTCGTCCTTGTCGCGCTCGTACGGGGAGGCGTTGACGGAGAGCAGCAGCCCGGCCCGCGCCGAGCGGGTGGCCGGCACCCGGCCGCCGTCCTGCCAGAGGTCCTCGCAGATGGCGAGCGCCACGTCGACGCCGCGCACCCGCACCACGGGCAGGGTGTCGCCGGGCACGAAGTGGCGGTACTCGTCGAAGACGCCGTAGTTCGGCAGGTGGTGCTTGGCGAAGCTGAGCGCCACCTCGCCGCCGTGCAGCACGGCCGCCGCGTTCTGCGGGGCGCCGGCGGGCTGGCCGTACCTGGGCTGCGCGGTCGCCGAGCGGTCGAGGTGGCCGACGACCACGGGTACCGCGCCGAGGCCCTCGTCCGCCAGCCGCGCCGCGAGCGAGCGCAGGGCGGCGCGGGACGCCTCGACGAAGGAGGACCTGAGGGCCAGGTCCTCCACCGGGTACCCGGTCAGCGTCATCTCCGGGAACGCCACCAGGTGCGCTCCCTGCCCGGCCGCGTGCCGGGTCCAGCGCAGGACCGACTCGGCGTTGCCGTCGAGGTCGCCGACGGTGGAGTCGATCTGGTTGAGGGCGAGTCGTAGGCGGGGCACGGGCCCCACTGTAATCGTCAGAACGACGCAATGGGGCGACGGTTGTGTTACCGCCTGATGTCCGAGACCTCACGCACGCCGTCTCAGCTCCTCGGTTTCGCGCCCCGCTCGGCCAGCAGGTCCGCCATCAGCCGGATCTCCGACTCCTGCGACTCCACCATGCCCCCGGCCAGCCGCTTCTCCACGCCGACGGTGCACCTGTCGACGCACCCCTTCGCCATGTGGACGCCGCCCTTGTGGTGCTCGGTCATCAGCTGGAGGTAGAAGACCTCGGCCTGCTTCCCGTTGAGCGTCCCGAGCTTCTCCATCTCCGCGTCGGTGGCCATCCCGGGCATCAGCGAGCCCTTGCCCGCGGAGGGCGCGTCGCCCATGCCCATCCAGGTCATCGGCGGGTCGGAGGACACCTTGGGCAGCGCCCACAGGTCGAGCCAGCCGATCATCATGCCGCGCTGGTTGGCCTGGGTCTGCGCGATGTCGTACGCGAGCCGCCGCACCTCCTCGTCGTCGGTGCGGTCGCGCACGATGTACGACATCTCCACGGCCTGCTGGTGGTGGACCGACATGTCCCGCGCGAACCCGGCGTCCGCGGAGTCGGCGGACGGGACCCGGCTGCCGCCGTCGTCCCCGGCGACCGCGTAGGTGATCCCACCGGCCGCGACGAGCACCGCGGCCGCGGCGCCCGCGATCCAGCCGGTCCGCTTCGGGGTCACTGGGACAGCCCGTTGGTGCACGCGGCCCCCGGCTCGGGGGTCTGCTCGCCCTGGACGAACTTCTCGAAGAACGTGTCCACGTTCGGGTCGTCGGCGCCGGTCACCGTGCGCTGGTGTCCCCAGGCGGACAGCACGATCGGGTCCTTCTGCTTCTCGTCCGGGCTCATCAGCGAGTACGGCGTCTTCTCGACCTTGGCGGCGAGCTTGTCGACGTCGGCCTTGTCCGCCTTGTCGGTGTACGTCACCCAGACGGCGCCGTGCTCCAGCGAGTGCACGGCGTTCTCGTTGTTCAGCGGCTTGGTGTAGACGTCGCCGTCGCAGTTCATCCAGACCTGGTTGTGGTCCCCTCCGACGGGGGGTTCGACGGGGTAGGTCACCTTCTCGGTGACGTGGTTGCGGCCGAGGTCGCCCTTCCAGGTCCGCAGCCCGTCCGCGTCGGTGGCGAACTTGCCGGAGGTCTTCGTCCCGTCGCCCTTGGACTCCATGCCGTCGGAGTCGTCGGACTGCGACCGGACGAGGAAGACGCCGCCGACGACGAGACCGGCGACGACCACGGTGCTGAGCGCGACCGTGAGGATCCGGTTGCGGCGGGTGCGGGCCTCCTCGGCACGCCGCATCTCGGCTATGCGGGCCTGTCGCGCCGTGGTGCTGCTCTTCTTGGCGGAACCCATGGGGTGTTGCCCTTCTGGGAAGAAATCTCGGGAGGGATCTGAGGACGGAGAGGCGGTGAGGTCCGCTGATCGTAATGGCGCGGGACCGGTCCTTCGTAGGGAGGTCGCAGGATCCGTCCCGGCCGGATCCCAGGAATGGCCCGATCGAACAGGTGGCCTCTACGCTGCGCTCACGGGGCGGGCCGGCCGACCGAGGCCCGCAACGCGTACGAAACGGTCCTGTGGTGTGATGCTCAGGTGCCCGACCGCCTCCCGCCGTACCGGAGACAGGCGGCCTGACCAGCGAGGATGGGGAAGCGGAAGATGGACAAGCAGCAGGAGTTCGTGATCCGGACGCTGGAGGAGCGCGACATCCGGTTCGTACGCCTGTGGTTCACGGACGTGCTGGGCTTCCTCAAGTCCGTCGCCGTGGCCCCGGCCGAACTGGAGCAGGCCTTCGACGAGGGCATCGGCTTCGACGGCTCCGCGATCGAGGGCTTCGCCCGGGTCTACGAGTCCGACATGATCGCCAAGCCGGACCCGTCGACGTTCCAGGTCCTGCCCTGGCGCGCGGAGGCCCCGGGCACGGCCCGCATGTTCTGCGACATCCTGATGCCGGACGGCTCGCCGTCCTTCGCGGACCCGCGCTACGTCCTCAAGCGCGCCCTGGCCCGCACCTCCGACCTGGGCTTCACCTTCTACACCCACCCGGAGATCGAGTTCTTCCTGCTGAAGGACAAGCCGGTCGACGGCTCGGTGCCCACCCCCGCCGACAACTCCGGCTACTTCGACCACACTCCGCAGAACATCGGCATGGACTTCCGCCGCCAGGCGATCACGATGCTGGAGTCGATGGGCATCTCGGTGGAGTTCTCCCACCACGAGGGCGCCCCGGGCCAGCAGGAGATCGACCTGCGCTACGCGGACGCACTGTCCACGGCCGACAACATCATGACGTTCCGCCTGGTCATGAAGCAGGTGGCGCTGGAGCAGGGCCTCCAGGCCACGTTCATGCCGAAGCCGTTCTCGGAGTACCCGGGCTCGGGCATGCACACCCACCTCTCCCTCTTCGAGGGCGACCGCAACGCGTTCTACGAGTCCGGCGCGGAGTACCAGCTCTCCAAGGTGGGGCGCTCCTTCATCGCGGGCCTGCTGCGCCACGCCGCCGAGATCTCCGCGGTCACCAACCAGTGGGTGAACTCCTACAAGCGCATCTGGGGCGGCACCGAGCGCACCGCCGGCGCGGGCGGCGAGGCTCCCTCCTACATCTGCTGGGGCCACAACAACCGCTCCGCCCTGGTCCGCGTCCCGATGTACAAGCCCGGCAAGACCGGCTCGGCCCGCGTGGAGGTCCGCTCCATCGACTCCGGCGCCAACCCGTACCTCACCTACGCCGTCCTCCTCGCCGCCGGCCTCAAGGGCATCGAGGAGGGCTACGAGCTCCCGCCGGGCGCGGAGGACGACGTCTGGGCCCTCTCGGACGCGGAGCGCCGCGCCCTGGGCATCGAGCCCCTCCCCCAGAACCTGGGCGAGGCCCTCGCCCTGATGGAACGCAGCGACCTGGTCGCCGAGACCCTCGGCGAGCACGTCTTCGACTTCTTCCTCCGCAACAAGCGCCAGGAGTGGGAGGAGTACCGCTCCCAGGTCACGGCGTTCGAGCTGCGGAAGTCGCTGCCGGTGCTGTAGCGGGGCAGGCGGAGGCGCGTCGGGGTGGGACGCGGACGCCTCTTCAGTCGATGAGGAACTGCCCTCCCGCCTGCTCGGCGAGGCCGGCGCCGAACAGGGCGCCGGGAGTGTGGGCGCCCGGCCGGCCTTCGCCGCGGGCGAGGTTGCCTGCCACCGCGGCTGCCACCGAGGCGGTGTAGTCCATGCCGTCGTCGGCCCGCAACCAGCCCTCGCGGCGGGTGCCGTCGGGCCAGGTGGCGACCGCGTGCCCCCAGGAGTACCGGCGCGGGGCCGGGGTTTCCTTCATCCTGGCCTTGGCCGTCCTCTCGAGGGCGAAGCGTCGCAGCGCCTCGATGGACAGCAGCCTTCCGGCCAGCGGGGCCAGGGCCCGCACGGCGGGCGAGGTGGGGGCCATCCCGGTGGTCACGGTGACGGAGGGCGCGTTGCTGGCCCGGTGGGCGGCGAGGAGCTCGGCGGTGGGAGCGCCCGCGGACTTCGCCCGCTGCCCGTCGGGCAGGGTGAGGTGTTGAGGATCGGCGCCGAGGCGTGCGGGGGCCATGCGTCCGTCGGTATAGCGGCGTCCGCCCGTGGTGAACATGTCGATCATCGAGGCGGCGAAGGCGGCACCGACCACTCCGGCACTGAGGGACACGGAGGCCAGGGCGTCGACGCGTACGTCGGCGGGGGCGGGGCGGTCCTCGCACAGTTTGATCACGACGGCCTCGGTGGCCAGCACGCCGAAGCCGGCACCGGTCACCAGTGTGCTGCCCGCCTGTTCGGCTTCCTGATGCAGGTCGAGCAGGCGGGGGACGGCGGTCAGGTCTGCGGCCAGGTCGAGGTAGTGGCCGCCGGGCATGCAGGCTCGGGCGAGGACCGTGGCTGTCTGGGCGTAGTCGCCGATGCCGTTGAAGACCACCGCGGGTCGCTGCCGGGTGATCTCGGCCGCGATGCCGTCGACTCCGTCCGCGACGACGGCACGCGTACCGAGGTCCGCAGCGGTCTTGCGCAGCCGGTCACCGCCGCTTTCGCGTCCCACCAGAACGGGTTCGAGTCCTTGAGCGGCGAGGTGCGCGGTGACCGCGCTCCCGATGCGCCCGCCGGCGCCGAGGATCCAGATCTCTCCGGATCGTGCGCTCCGAGGGGTCTCAGCCATGGGATTACTCCTGTCGTTCCGGGAGTGCCGGATTCACCCGGCCCCTCAGTGATGTCTCACAGTGTCATCACTGAGCCTAGCACTGATGGCACACTGAGACATCACTTGATATCGTCCGACCATGGCCAGATGGGACCCCGGAACCGAGGAACGCCTCACGAAGGCGGCGCTCGAGCTCTACACGGAGCACGGGTACGACGACGTGACCGTGACACAGATCGCCGAGCGCGCCGGAATCACCCGCCGCTCGTACTTCCGCTACTTCCCCGACAAGCGCGAAGTCCTGTTCGCCGGCTCGGAACGGCTGCCCGCCGCGATCCACGAAGCAGTCCTCGACGCCCGCCCCGGAGCCTCTCCCCTGTCGGCCGCCCTCGAGGCCTTCGCCCAGGTCGGCGCCGCCCTCGCCGAGCACATCGACCGCACCGCCGAGCGGCGTGCCGTGATCGCCTCCAGCCCCGAGCTCCAGGAGCGGGAGCGCACCAAGCTCGCCGCGGTCACCAGCGCGATCCACGACGCGCTCCTGCGGCGAGGCGTCGACGAGGACAGCGCGAAACTGGTGGCGCAGATCGCCACCATCGCCTCCCAGAACGCCTTCGACCGTTGGACCGACGGGCGCGGTCGGAGGGACTTCGCGGACTGCCTCGACTCGGTCGCGGCGTCGCTGCGCCACACTGTCACCGCAGGAATGGACAGCAGCCGCTCCGAGTGAGAGCCCACGGGCCGACTCCGTCGAACGAACGGCGGAATCGGCCGGCTCCCCCTCCAGGACCTGGCTCACCTGGAGCTCTCGCGCCGGCCGGGTCATGCCGTGCGGCAGGAGGGGGACGGCGCGGGATGTCAGACCTTGCCGATGCCGAGCGTGGTGGTGCGCGGCAGCATGCCTGAGCCCAGGACCTCCAGCCAGAGCGGGCCGAGCAGTTCGGCGAGCCTCTCGGTGTCCTTGTCGCCGAGAGTCCGCCAGGGGGCGGCGGCCAGTTCGTCGGTGCGGCGCTCGACCTCGGCACGCAGGGCGCTGCCCGTGTCGGTCGCGAAGCCGTCGGCGTTCAGCAGTCCCCGTACGAGGAGCCGTTCGCGGGCGGCCGCCCATTCGTGCTCGCTCCAGCCGCGGCTCGCGAAGACGTCGGCCGGTGCCGCGCCGATCGCGGCGAACGACACCAGCGCCTCCACCGGGTCGAGGTCCGCGACGAGAAGAGCGGCGATGTGACCGTCGCCGCGGTGCTCGCGCAGGATCGTCGCGGCCTGCCACAGCACGAGGTGCGGTTCCTGCGGCCAGGGCGACTCGGCATGGGCGGCGGCGAGCGGGCGGCCCTCGGTGTGCACGGCCTCCGCTGCCCGGCGGGCGAGTGCCGCGGCCTCGGCGACTTCGGGGCTGTCCGTCCGCCCGCCGAAGAGAGCGCGGTAGGCCCGGTCGACCCCGCGCGTGCGGGCGTCGATCACCTTGCCCGGTGCGGCGACGTCCCAGGCTGCGGGGATGTGCTCGGCGACCGTGCGCGGGCTGAAGCTGTAGAACGCGGAGGCCACCTGGCGGAACCCGGGTGTCCCGAGTGGCGCCGCCCGCAGGGCGAAGTAGCTCGGCCAGCGCTCGCCGGTGCTGTAGCCGAGCGACTCGACCTCCTCGAAGACCTGCGGCGCGAAGTAGACGACGGCATGCAGGGGCTCCAAGAGGTGCCACATCTGCCTCACACGTCCGTTGTCGTTGCTCAAGACGGCTCCCCTTGCCCTCGGCCCACACGTTCTTCCCGCGCCCAGACTCCCTTCGACACACGATCTTGTCAATGACTAGATGACGCTAGGCTGCCCTCATGCCCACCGAACCCCCCGCACGCTCCTACCATCACGGCGACCTGCGGCGAGCCGTGCTCACCGCGGCCCTCGACGTCATCGCGGCCGAAGGACCGACAGCTCTGTCCCTGCGCGACCTGGCCCGCCGCGCGGGCGTCTCCCATGCCGCGCCCGCACACCACTTCAAGGACCGCGCGGGCCTTCTCACCGCCATCGCCACCGAGGGCCACACCCTCCTGTCCGCGGCGCTCGGCGAGGCGGAGGACCTGCGCGACCTGGGTGTCCGGTACGTACGCTTCGCGACCGCGCACCCGGCGCATTTCCAGGTCATGTTCCGGCCGGAGCTCCTGCACCCGGACGACCCGGAACTCCTCGCGGCGCGCGAACAGACACGGAGCATGCTCCGTACCGCCGTGGAGGGCCGTGACGCCGATCCGGTCCTCGGCTTCATGGCGGCCTGGTCGATGGCCCACGGCTTCGCGACGTTGCTGCTCTCCCACAACCTTGACGGTCTGCTCGACGGGCGGGATCCGGAAGCCGCCTTCGGGGCGCTGACGGGCGTGATGTTCCGGCCGGCCCCACCGTCCTCCTCAGCGGGATGAGGGTCAAACGAGGATCGATGAGCACCCACGAGGATCCATGAGGTCACGTCGCGGCGTGCGGGTCGGTCCCGTCCAGCTCTGCTGCCTGTCGCTGGAGGGCTCGCACCATGGTCACGACCTGGGGAAGACCGCGGCGGCGGATGGCGGCGACGCCGATGTGCCGGGTCGGGGACGGCGGCGCGATCGGGACGGTGCGTACTCCCGCCACTGGCGGGGTCTGCGCGATGGAGGGGACCAGTGAGATCCCGAGGCCCGCGGCGACGAGCGAGCGGGCGAAGAAGTAGTCGGTCGTCGTGCTGCGCACCTCCGGGTCGAAACCGGCTCGCTCGGCGTAACGGCGCAGGTACGCCTCGGTCTTGAGGCAGCCGAGCACCCAGGGCTCGGCGGCCAGCTCGGCGATGTCGAGCGACTCCCGGCCTGCCAGGGGATGGGCGTCGGGCAGGACGACGTGCAGGGGGTCTTCGAGGAGTGATGTCCACACCAGGCTGGAGGCGGGGCCGGGCCGGCCGGGCAGCGGGCCGTCGAAGTGGTAGGCGAGTGCGAGATCCACTGCGCCTTGACGGACCAGCGGCAGGCTGTCCTCGGGCTCGGCTTCCCTGACGTGGATCACGGTGTCGGGGTGGGCGGCGGCGAGATGGGTGAGGGCGAGGGGCAGGAGGAGTCTGCCTCCGCTGGTGAAGGTGGCGATGGTGATCCGGGTGCGGCCGCTGTCGAGTCGATCGACCTGTCGCTGGGCGTGTACGAGCTCCGCGGCGACCGACTCGGCGGCGCCGACCATGATCCGGCCGGCCGGGGTCAGGGTGACTCCGCGGGTACTGCGCGCGACGACCTGGGCACCGAGACTGCGCTCGAGCGCGGCGACGTGCTGGGAGACGGCCGAGGGGGTGAGGCGGAGGGCTGCCGCCGCCCGGTTGAAGCTGCCGTGTTCGGCCACCGTCCGCAGGACACGGAGCCGCTGCACATCGATCAACAATAATCCTTAACACGTGGCCAGTAATTGAGCACTTCTGCTGTTGACTGTAGGTGTTCAGGATGGGGGCATGAAGAGGATCTGCGTGATCGGCGGAAGCCGCTACTTCGGCAAGGTTCTGGTGCAACGCCTGCAGGCGGCGGGCCACCGGGTCACGGTGCTCAACCGCGGCTCCGCCCCACCGCCGGAGGGGGTCGAGCACCTCGTCGCCGACCGTGACGACGAGGCTGCCCTGGTCGCCGCGCTGGGGTCGCGCAGCTTCGACGCCGTCGTGGACCAGGTCTGCTACACCCCGGTGCAGGCCGCGATCGCCGCCCGTGCCTTCAGCGGCCGGACCCGGCGCTACGTCCTGACCTCCACGATCGAGGTCTACGATCCGGCCACCGCCGCGCTGCCTGCCGTCCCGCCCGGAACACCGGTGCCCGAGGAGACGGTTGATCCGGCCGCCTGGCTGGTGCGGATGGACCTGCCCTGGCACGACGCCGCGTACCTTCAGGCGCATTACGCCGAGGGCAAACGCCAGGCGGAGGCCGTCCTGGCTCAGCACCGCGGGTTCGCCTTCGCCGCCGTACGCAGCGCCCACGTCCTCGGCGGCGGCGCGGCGGAGTTCACCGGCAGGCTCCTGCACTACACCGAGCGCATCACCCACGGCACGCCGATCGCCGTGCACGCCGAGGCGCTGCCCACGGTCTTCATCCACTACGAGGAGCTGGCGGAGCTGCTGCGGTGGGCGGCCACGCTCACCGATGCCACCGGGCCGGTCAACGCCTGCTCCGACGGTGCCCTCGACGTCTACCGCCTCGGTGCTGTCATCGCCGCGCGGGCCGGAAGGGAGGCGGTGTATCGCGGCGTCGCCGCCGGCGAGCCCGCCTCGCCGTTCTCGTTCGACCGCCACTACGCCATGAGCAACGCCCGCGCGAAGGAACTGGGCTTCTCCTTCTCCCGCACCGCCGACTGGCTTCCCGGTGCCGTCGCCGAAGTCCTGGCCACCACCGGCGCCCCCACTTCCTGAGGAACGGACACACCCATGAGGATCCGCACCATCGGTGATGTCGCCGTGAGCGCCGTCGGCCTGGGCGCCATGCCCCTGTCCATCGAGCGCCGACCGGACGAACAGCGCGCCGTCGCCACCGTCCACGCCGCCCTGGACGCCGGGATCACCCTCATCGACACCGCCGACAGCTACCACTGGCACGCCGGTGAGACCGGCCACAACGAGCTTCTCATCGCCCGCGCCCTGGCCCGTTACGGCGGGGACACCTCCCATGTGCTCGTCGCCACGAAGGGCGGTCGCGGCCGTCCCGGTGACGGCAGCTGGACCGTCAACGCCGCCCCCGGCCACCTCAGACGCGCCGCGGAGGCGTCCGTGAAGCGCCTGGGTGTGGAAGCCCTCGGCCTGTACCAACTGCACAAGCCGGACCCGGCCGTGCCCTGGGCGGAGTCCGTGGGCACGCTGCGGGAGCTGATCGACGCCGGCACCATCCGCGCCGCGGGGATCTCCAACGTCACCGCCGAGCAGATCCGCGAAGCGCACACGATCCTCGGCAACGGCCTCGTCTCCGTGCAGAACCAGTACTCACCGGCCGTCCGCGACAGCGAGGCCGAGCTGCGGCTGAGCACCCGGTTGGGGCTGGCCTTCCTGCCCTGGAGCCCACTGGGCGGCATCTCTCCCAGCTCACTCGACGGCACCCGCGGACCCACCACCGCGAGCACAGCCTTCCACCGCGTCGCGGCCGCGCACGGCGTCAGCCCACAGCAGGTCGTCCTGGCGTGGCTGCTGGCCCGCTCCCCGGTGGTGATCCCGGTGCCGGGCGCCAGCCGTCCGGCGTCGATCCAGGACTCCGCCAAGGCGGCCGAGCTCGAACTGAGCGAGGCGGAGCAGAGCCTGCTGGACGACCCACGAAGCGCGGCTCGCCCGGACCGCCCCTGACCCACCGCGCGCTCGGCCCCGGACCAGCCCGTCCGGGGCCGACACGCACCGATGGCCCCCGCTAGTCCGCCACGCGGGGCCAGGCCACGAACGCCGTCCACGCCGTGGGTTCGACGGCGAGGCGGGGGCCGTCGGGGCGCTTGGAGTCGCGGACGTGGACGGCGGCGCGAGCTGTCGCGACCTCGACGCAGTCGCTGGGATTGCTGGTGTCGCTGTAACTGCTCTTGAACCAGGCCAGGTCGGCGAGGTGTGCGGGTGTGTCCTTACCGGTCATGTCTCCCCCAGCAGTTGTTCGACGAAGGCCATCGATTCACGGACGGGCAGGGCCTCGGCCCGGATACTGCCATAGCGCAGTTCGAGGACCCGCAGGTGCCGGGGATCCGTGACGGGACGACCACCGAACTCGTCGTCGGCCCGGCCGACCGCCGTGCCGTCCTCGAACTTGAGTACCTGCATCCGTCCTCCTCCCGGATGGTCACCGCGGGACGTGGGCATCACCTGGATCTCGACGTGCCGCAACCGCCCCACCTCCAGCAGGTGTTCGAGCTGTCGCCGCAGCACCATCATGCCTCCCACGGGACGCCTGAGGGTGGCCTCTTCCTGGACGAAACCGAGTTCCGGGGCCGGATCCCGCTCGAACATCGCCCTGCGCCCCATCCGTGCGGCGAGGGCGCTCTCCACCTCGTCGTCGGTGAGGGCCGGTCGCCGCCTGCCGAGCAGGGCGCGCGCGTACTCCTCGGTCTGGAGCAGCCCGTGCAGGCTGTAACTGCCGTACGACAGCGACTCGACGGCCCGCGACTCCAGCTTCGTCAGGTCCCGCACCTGCTTGGGGTAGCGGACCTTCTTCACGTCCTCCCAGGCCGCGGCGATGAGACCGTCCGCCTGCAAGAGCTGGTCCGCCTTCTCCAGGTACTCGCGCCGGGGGATCCGCTTCCCGCCCTCCACCTTGTAGACGAGGTCCTCCCCGTACCCGACGGCCACCGCGAAGTCGCCCACCCGCAGGCCCGCCGCCTCGCGACGCAGCCTCAGCTGCCTCCCCACGGTGGTGAGGACGGCCACGCCCCACTCGTCGTCCGGGTCGACCTCCCAACCCGGCTCGTCCGTACCGCCGTTCACCGACATCCGCACCCCTCCGTCGTACGCGTCGTATCGCGACGGGCGTCACGGTAGGCGGATGGGCACCGCTGGGTGGCGGGATACGGCCGCCCTGTCACTCGGACGTGAGGCCCAGCGCCCGAGGCCGGGCCCGAGGACGACTCAATGCGCGGCGGGAGGTGCGATGCAACCTGTCTCTGGATAGTGTCCGTTGACATCGACCCAGATGCGTGAGTTGCTCACGGCACCGGAGACGCAGGCGGATTCGCCGATGTAGAGGCCGAAGACACTTCCGTCGGCAGGGGCGGTACCTGATGTGCCCGTCGTGCGGTCCGCGACTTCGACTCGCCCGGGGGCAGCGATGCTCTCGAGGACGGACAGCAGCTGATCAGGGGAGGTCTGTCCACGTTGCCGCTGCGCCTTGAGAGCCGCCTTGACCGCCTCGGCCTTGACGGTGGCCACCTGCTTGTCTTCGCGCGTCATTACTCCTGGACGACGAGCTGCACCGTTGTCCTCGTAGTGGGGTGAAGTGTCTCCCGCAGGCTCGTGGGGCTCTGCGGCAGAAGCGGGGGCAGAGTTCGCCTCGCGCGTCCCGTTCATGTTGGAGAAGAGGTCGTCCCCGCAACCGGTCAAGGCCAGCGAGGCGATGACGACACCCAGGACGGCGACAGTCCGGTGCGACAGCATGGTTTCAGTGTTCCTGCCATCGCCGGATTTCGACTGAGTACGCGTACCTAGGCGGTTACGACCGTGGCGGCGGGTCTGTGTCAGGCGTTCTTCGGAGCCATCGTTGGCTCAGTTCTGCTCCAGCGCACCAGACAAGAAGCGCGTCTCGGAGCCGTCGAACAGAAGGCAATCTCAGCGCCGGCAAACAAGGATCCCGCCGAGACAGGTGATCTCGTACGCACCGTGTCGGGCGACATGGCCGGTGACGATTGTGCGGGCTCTGTCGATGGTCGCGTCGAAGGGGACCTCGTGCTGGTCTGCCCAGGCGCGGTACGAAGCCATGTGGGCGATGACGGGTTCCGGATCACGGACGGTGATGGTTCCCGGCAGTCCGACAACCTCCACCCGGCTGAACTCCTCGCCGAACAACGCCGGAGCCGCCTCCAGGGAGAAGCGCGCGCTGAGCGAGATCCGGGCCGGACCCCGGCCGGTACCGAGGACATCGCCGGCGGCTTGCTGCCACAGGTCGTCGAGCTCGGCCTTGTCGCGATCGCTGTTGGTGGAAGCGATCAGTACTCCGTCGCGGGCGATGACCCGGGCCAGTTCCCTGATCGCCTGGGGAATGTCGGGCACGTGGTACAGCATGTGGAGGGCGAGAGCGGCGTCGACGCTCTCCGCGGCCAGCGGCAGTCTCGTGGCATCCGCCACGGCAACCGGGCCAGGGACACTGGTGAGGATGCCGGGGGCGATGTCCAGGCCGAGCAGCGGCAGGTCCGGGCGGTCCTGGCGGAGCCGCTGGATGAACTTGCCGTTACCGCAACCGAGGTCCACGACCCGGCCGCGTACGGCACGCAGCCGCTCTGCAACGAGGCCGGGGAGGTCGTACCGGGGTGTCTGCCACTGATAGAGCGACTGCCTGGCGGCCAGGTCCCGGTCTCCGTTGTAGGCGTGGTCCGCCAGGCGGGACCGGTCGGTCACGGCAGCGTCGTGGGCAGCGGACAGGTCGGTCACGTCGGCGACTCCGGGGTGTGGGCTGCGGGGGTCTCCCACGCCCTTGGGGCAGCGGGAGAGGGCAGGGACGCACGAACGGCCGTGTGCTGAATGCGTTCGCGCAGGTGTGCCGCCTGCGCGGCTCCACCGTACTGCGGCGTTCCCAGTTCCCGCCCGAGAGCGGTGAGCCGACGCACGATACTGGCCGACATACGCTCCGGTGGGGCTGCGAGAACGAAGCCGAGTTTCTCCTCCGTGCCGTCCAGGTCCGCCAGGAACAGATGTCCGCGGGCGAGGTCGAGGTGCGCAGCGAACAGGTCGCCGACCGACTGGTCGTCTCCATCAGCGCTGCGGTACAGGCGGATGGCCGTCTCGGCGCTGGCGATGGCCCGCTGGACGTGTTCCTGCCCGCCGATTGCCAGGAGGGTTGTACCGGCGTACGCGAACTGCTTGGCCGCAGGGAAGTCGAAGACTCCTCCTACCTCGTCCCGGCCCGAGGCCGCCTCACGGGATCGTTCGGCATCCGACAGCGCACCGAGCGCACGTGCCGAATCGCCGACCATCGCCGACGCCCGCGCCTCCAGACTCGCCAGCCGTGCACCGATGCTGCCGCTCGCCCTGTGCCGGAGACCGGCCTGCGCCAACCGGGCCGCCTGCTCGTATCTTCCAGTCCAGTACGCGATCAACGATTCCACTGCCCGGACCCAGGCGAACATCCCCTCGTGTCCGACCGTTTCGGCACAGACCCGCGCCGTGCGGGCGTGTGTGGCGGCGGAGTCGTAGTCTCCGAGGTCCAGACAGACGTGTGCCGACAGGCCGCAGAGGCGGGAGGCGGCGAGGTAGAGGCCGATGGTCTGCCGAGGATGCTGACGTCCTCGCAGCAGATCGAACACTCCGTCCCGTAACCGCTTGATCTCCACGTACTGCTCCATCAGCGGATGGCTGATGTACGTACGGGCGAGGCGGTCGACGTCCGCTTCGAGTTGTTCGACGACGAACTCGTCGGCGTTGCGCTGCGCGATGAACCGGGCGAACTCGGCCGACCGTGCCGCGTCCGCCGAGAGCGGCTCCGTACGGACGCGGGAGCCGTGGAGCGACGGCTGAGAGGGTACGTTCTCGAAACCGACGGCACCGGCCTCGCCACGCTGCCCCTTACTGACGGCGACGGCTCGGTCGAACAGGGCGACGTCCACACCGAAGACCTGTGCCAGGTACTTTCGGGCGTAAGGGACGGGGGTCCGTGCTTCGCGCTCGTACCGCCCGATCTCTTTGCCGGTCTTCGCTGCGCGCCCTTCCAGGGCGTTGTATTCGTCGGCGACCCTTTGCTGGGTCCAGCCACGCGCGCTGCGCAGCCGGACGAGCAAGGCGCCGATTCCGGTGTCGCCCATGCCGTCCCCTCGGAACACGTGATCTGCCTCTGGCCCCCATAGTGGCCCCCGGGTTGGCCTCCTTGCCGGCTCCCGACCCGAATGAGTTAAACCGCTTTGCTGTCGGCCATGGCAAGCAAACTCATCTCCGGCGCAGCCACCGCCCTGCCCGATCGCCTTCCGTGCGGGGAGCGAGACCGCACGATGTTCTTCCCCCGCCGTCGGACCACCCCACGTGCCGCTCGCGACTTCGTCGTCGCCACGCTGACCGAATGGGGTGAGACAAGCCGCCTCGACGACATGCGGCTGTGCGCCTCTGAGATCGTCACCAACGCCGTGCTCCACGGGGCGCCCGCGGGTCGACAAGTTCTCGTGCGTGTCAGCTCACTCGACGAGCACTTGCGCATCGAGGTTCACGACGCCGGCGACGGCACCCCGGTCCAACGCGTCCCCGGCGAGTCCGCCGTCGACGGGCGCGGCCTGCTGATCGTCTCCGCCACGGCGGACGGCTGGGGCGTCCAGCAGAGGACGGGACCCGGAAAGTGTGTCTGGGCCTCATTCGACCGCGACAGGAGCGGGGCGTCCGCGCTGTCCCGCGACACGGCACCGAAGGGGGACCCGTCATGACCACGCATCCCGTCTCGCCCAACACTGTTCTCGCCAACGCTCTCCACCACGCCGAGGACGTCCTGACCCCACGCATTCTCGCCAACCCGCCTGAGCGGATCGTGCTGGTCGTCGGTACCCAGATCAACGGCGTCCCGCACATCGGCACCTCACTCGTGCAGTCCCTCGCCTTCGCCGTGGCTGCACGACTGCGCGACCGTTTCGGCCTCCCCACCGAGGTGCTGTTCAGCGCTCTGGACAACGCCCCGTACGAGGTGACAACCGACCCGGTAAGCGGTCACCACTACCAGCGCGCCTACGCCCAGGCCATGGGTAAGCAGACACTGAACAACCTCGTCGCCCGTCTCTACGAGCCCCTCTTCACCGCCCTTTCGCGACGCCTTCGTGTTCCGCACCGAATCGAGACGTACTCGCAGCAGCAGGCCGGTGAGCACTACCGCCGCACCTGGCTCGGTCTCCTGCCCCACATCGACGCCGCCCGCTGGTGGCTCGCGCCTTCCACCGGCGTCCCTCATCTCCGTGTCCCCTGTCCCCACGCCGACTGCGGCTGGGCGGAGAAGCATGCCGAACGCACCCGAGTCCGCCTCACCGAACCGGAGTCGGCGGCGGTCTCCGCCGTCTGCCTGCACCACGGTCCGTACGAGACCAGCATCACGCCCACCGTCGACGCGTACCTGGACTTGGCCACCCTCTACCGCAACCTGGTCAAGGAACTCGCTCTGACCAGTTCCCGGGGCACGCTGCACATCATGGTCAAGGGCGGCGACTGGGTCTTCGGCTCCCATCTGGTCGACGAAGCCCTTCAGGCCGTGGGCCTCGTCCGCGCCCGGTTCCCGGCCCGACTGTTCTGCCCGCAGATCGTGTCCGACACCGGCGCGAAGCTGTCCAAATCCCTCGTACGCGAAGGCCGTGCCCCCTTGCCCGAGGGCACCGCTCCTTGGATGCTCGACAGCCGACAGTGGCCCGGCACCGTCGACGAGTACGCCCACCAACTCCTCGGCATGACCGAGACACTGCTCTCCGACCCACGCCACTTCTTCCGTTCGTACTCGGCCGCCGAGATCGGCCGTCTGATCACCGCACCGTCCGTGAGGAGCGTTCCCATCCGATGACCGACCGCACCGCCCGTGTCCGCGAGCTCAACCTCTACCGCCAGTACTTCGACCTCGTCACCGCAGGCACCAAAACGATCGAGGTGCGGGTCAAGTACTCGCACCTCGCCGACCTCGCCGCCGGCGACACCATCCGCTTCCGCGTCAAGGACACCGACCAGCGTTGCGACGTGATGGTCCTCCGGGTCACCGAGTACCCCGACTTCAGGGCCCTTCTCGACGGCGAGGGACCGTCGAACGTCAACCCGACTGCCACCCGCGACCAGCAACTCGCCAACATCCGCACCATCTACGGACCCGAGAAGGAAATTCTTGGCGCCCTGGCCATCGAGATCGAACTCACGCCCTGCCCCGGTCCACCCTGCTGAAGGCGACCGCGGACCGGCGCCGCGACCTGGCCCTGCTCGGCCTGACCGGGGCGAAGGAGCGCCAGGTCCTGCACTTCTTCGTCGCCGAGGCGCTCCTGGTCACCACGGTCGGGGTGACCTTGGCCCTCCTCGCCGCCGGGGTCAACCTCCTCGGCCTCGCCGCCGCCCTCCACCGGCTCTTCGGCGCTGCCGGTGGTACTCGGCACGGTGCCGCGCTGCGGCGGCACACCGCCTGACCGTCCCGCAGGACCTCACCGACGAGACGGTCACGGCAGTGCCGGTGCGAGGCGTTTGACCTCGCGCAGGGTGGGGGCGGTCTCGATGCTCTGGATGCCCGGCAGGGGGCCGATGTGCCCGTCGATGTAGTCGTAGAGGTCGGCGGGGGTGCGGAAGACTCCGGAGGCAACCAGGTTGGAGGGGCCGGTGATGGCGGCGGCGAAGGCGATCGCGGGGTGGGTGGCCAGGGTCTCCCCGACGGTGCGCAGGTGGGCGGGGGCCACGTTGAGCCAGAGCTGGGTGGCCATGTGGTAGCCGAGCAGCTCGGGGTCGAAGTCGACGGAGAGGCTCAGGGCCCCTTCGGTGCGCAGCCGGTCGAGGTGGCGTTGGACGCTGGAGGGGGAGCGGCCGGCGGCCCGGGCGAGTTCGGGCAACGTGGCGCGGCCGTCCCGGGCCAGCTCCGCGAAGAGGACGCGGTCGGTGGCGTCCAGGGTCAGCGGGGTGGCCGAGGCGGCTGAGGAGCCGGAAGGCACCGTCGGGGTACCGGAACCCCCCGTGAGTGGCCCGGAACGCCCCGCGACGGCGCCGGAATCCACCGCGGGGGCGGCGGGGCGGAAGCGGGTGGCGTGCCAGGTGCTGGTGGTGCCGACGTAGATCCGCATCATGCAGTGCGCGCTGACCGACAGGACGTGCGGTGTGCGGGGGAGTTTGCGCAGGAGGAGGGCGTTGCGTTCGTCGGCGCTGCGGGTGTTGAGGGCGCAGTACAGCTCGGTGCCGCCCGAGGCGAGGGTGACCCAGGTGGTGTCGGGGCGGCGGGCCAGCGCGTCGGCGATGGTGCCGGCCGCGTCGGGGGTGCAGCGCAGCCGCAGCAGCCAGCGGACCAGGCCCAGGCGGTCGGGCACGGGCTGGCCGACGATGCGCAGGCCCAGGGAGCGCAGGCGCTGGTAGCGGCGGGCGACGGTGCGTTCGGAGACGTCCAGCCGGCGGGCGAGGCGGCTGAAGGGTGTCCGCCCGTCGAGCTGGAGGGCCTCCAGGAGTTGCGGGTCGAGCTGGTCCAGGGCGCCGCCGGATTCCACCGCCGTACCTCGTCTCTGAGCCGAATGCTTGCACGACCCAGGCTATGACTCGGTGCCCCGCACGTCGGCCAGCACAGTGGGCGGGTCCTTGTCCGCCTCACCTCTCCGGGAGCCTGTGTCATGCGTATCTGGGGGCCGTTGGCCGCCGTCTGTCTGGGCACGTTCATGCTGCTCGTCGATGTCACGATCGTGCTGGTCGCGCTGCCGTCCATGTCGGAGTCCCTGGGCTCCTCGCTCTCGCAACTCCAGTGGGTCGCCGACGGCTACGCCCTCGCGGTGGCCGCCACCCTGCTCGGTGTGGGGATGCTCGCGGACCTGCACGGGCGCCGGCGCGTGTACGTGGCGGGGCTGGTCGTGTTCGCGCTCGCCTCGGTGGTCTGTGCGCTCGCACCGGACATGGGGTGGCTGATCGCGGCCCGGCTGGTGCAGGGCGTGGGGGCCGCAGCGATGTTCACCACCACCCTTTCCCTGATCAGCACCCTCTACTCGGGGCGGCGGCTCGGGCTCGCTTTCGGCGTCTGGGCCGCGGTCGCCTCCAGTGCCTCCGCGCTGGGCCCGATCCTGGGCGGGCTGCTCACCGAGGCCCTGGACTGGCGGTGGATCTTCTACGTCAACGTTCCGGTGACCGTCCTCGCCCTGGCCATGACGTTCCGCTACATCCCCCGTTCGGTTCCGGCCCGGGACTCCGCACGGCGTCCGGACCTGCCCGGCATGGTGCTCTTCGCGCTCGGCGCGGGCGGCTGCGTCTACGCGCTGACCTCCTCCCACGCCCACGGCTGGGCGTCGGCGGGCACGGTGGTGCCGCTGGCCGTGGCGGTGGCGGCGTTCGCGGGGTTCGTCGCGGTGCAGCGGCGCCGGACGCATCCGCTGCTGGATCTGTCGTTGTTCCGGCACCGGGCGTTCACCGCCGCGATGATCACGATCGCCGTCGGCGAGGGGGCGGTGTACGGGATCCTGCCCTACACGTCGATCTGGCTGCAGTCGGTGCAGCACCTCTCCCCCGTCGGCGCCGGCCTGGTCGTGCTGCCCCACGCGCTGGCGGCGGCCGCGGTGGCGGTGCTGAGCGGACGGTTCGTGCCCAGGCCCTCGCCCCGGGTGGGCGCCACGCTCGGCCTGTTCCTGGCCGGGCTCGGCGTCGGGATCGAGGGCTTCCTGGGCCCCGACTCGGGCTGGCCGGCCCTGGTCGGCGGGCTGGCCCTGAGCGGCGTCGGCATGGGGCTGGTCTTCCAGGTCGCCGCGTCCCTCGCGCTGGAGTCCGTCCCCGCCGAGCGGGCCGGCATGGCCTCGGGCACCTACAGCACGTTCGAGCAGCTCGGCTACGCCTTCGGGGTCGCCGTCTTCGGCTCCCTGGCCGTCTCCTCCATGGCCCACTCCCTGGGCGGGCGGGTCGCCGACCCGGACGGCACCGCGCGGGTGCTGTCCGGCGGAGGGGCCGACACGCTCCTCGACGCGGCCCCGGCCGGGCAGCGGGGCGCCCTCCAGGACACCCTGCACGCGGTGTTCGCCACCGGCCACAACACCCTCGCGGTGAGCGCGGGCGCCCTCGCGACGGCCTGTGCGGCGCTGGTGTTCTGGCTCACCCGCCGCCCGAAGGGCACGGCGACGGAGGGGGCCGCGGACGAGCCCGCCGCCGTACCGGCGACGCGCTGACCGGACGCCGGAGACGACGAGGTGCCGGGGGGCGTCACCGCGCCCCCGGCACCGTCAACGCCGTACGACCGGTGCGGCCCACGCGGCACAAGCGGCACGCGGCCCGCGGCCCGGCGCCTTCACCATCGTAGGACCGGGCCGGCCCACGCAGCCCGCGCGGCCCCCGCCGCCCTCACCGCCGTACCGCCTCCGCCGCCTCCGGCACGTGTCCCGCGACCACGCGCTCGCGGCCGGGGGCCGGGGTGAGGGCCGCCCGGCGGCGGTCCACCGCGTACGCCGTGCCCGCGACCGCCAGGCCGAGGACCGCCAGGGCGGCGCCCGCCGTCGCCGGGGACGTGGTGCCGAGGCCCGCCGCGAGGGCGAGGCCGCCGATCCAGGCGCCGCCGGCGTTGGCCAGGTTGAAGGCGGCCTGGTTGGCCGAGGAGGCGAGGGAGGGGGCCGCCGCGGCCTTCTCCATCACCATGAGCTGGAGGGGGGAGCCGGTGACGAAGGCCGCCATGCCGAGCAGCGCCACGGACACGGCCGCCGTGACCGGCGTACGCATCAGCAGGGGGAACAGCGCCAGCACCACGACGAGGGAGGCGAGGCCGCCGAAGAGGGTGCCGCGCAGGGAGTGGTCGGCCAGGCGTCCGCCCAGCAGGTTGCCCGCGGTGGCGCCGACGCCGAACAGGGCCAGCAGCAGCGTCACGCTCGTCTCGGCGAACCCGGCGGCGTCGGTGAGCATCGGCGTGATGTAGCTGTACGCGGCGAAGAGCGCGCCGAAGCCCGCCACCGTCGTGCCGAGCGCCAGCCAGACGGGCAGGGAGCGCAGGGCGGCCAGTTCGCCGCGCAGGCCGGTGGTGGGGGCGGGGGCGCTGTCGCGCGGGATCAGGACGGCCAGCGCCGCTATCGCCGCCACGCCGATCGCGCTCACGCCGAGGAAGGTGGCCCGCCAGCCGAGCTGCTGGCCGACGGCGGTGGCGGCGGGGACGCCGACGATGTTGGCGACGGTGAGGCCGAGGAACATCAGGGAGACGGAGCGGGCCCTGCGTTCCGGCGCGACCATGCCGGTGGCGACGACCGCGCCGACGCCGAAGAAGGCGCCGTGCGGCAGGCCGCTGACGAAGCGGGCGGCCAGCAGGGAGATCTCGCCGGGGGCGACGGCCGACAGGGCGTTGCCGACCACGAAGAGCGCCATCAGGGCGATCAGGACGGCGCGGCGCGACATCCGGGTCGTCGCCGCCGCGAGCAGCGGGGCGCCGACGACGACGCCGAGCGCGTAGGCGGAGACGAGGTGGCCGGCGGTGGGGATGGAGATGCCCAGGTCGTCGGCGACGTCGGGCAGCAGGCCCATCATCACGAACTCGGTGGTACCGATGCCGAAGGCGCCCACGGCAAGGGCGAGCAGGGCCAGGGGCATGAAGGGGTGTCGCCTTTCGAGAGCGGGGTGCGTACGGGAGGGACGGGTGCCGGTGCGACCGGGGACCGGGACCGGGACGGGGGACGACTGTATGTTCCCGTACGGAACAAAGACTCTCAGGGCGGGTATTCCGCAGGCGAATTCTAGGAAGCCGTTGTGTCGACCTTCACACGCGCGGCGATCGGAAGGTGGTCGCTGCCGGTCGCCGGGAGGGTCCAGCTGGTCGTCGGTTCGACGCCGGTGACCAGGATCTGGTCGATGCGGGCCATCGGGAAGGACGCCGGCCAGCTGAAGCCGAAGCCGTCGCCGACGGCGCCCTGCGGGGAGCGCAGCTGGGAGGTGATCGCGGTGAGCGAGCGGTCGTTCATGGTGCCGTTGAGGTCGCCGAGCAGGATCTTGCGGGGCAGCTTCTCGTGGCCGATGGCCTTACCGAGGGCCTCGGCGCTCTTGTCCCGCTGCCGGGCGGTGAAACCGGCCTCCAGCTTCACCCGTACGGAGGGCAGGTGAGCGACGTACACGGCGATCGGACCGGACGGGGTGGCGACGGTGGCGCGCATCGCGCGCTTCCAGCCCAGTTCGATGTCGACGGCCTTCACGCCGCTGACCGGGTACTTGCTCCACAGCCCGACGGTGCCCACGACCGCGTGGTGCGGGTACTTCTCCTCCAGCGCCTTCTCGTACGTCGGTACGGCGGACGCCTTCAGTTCCTCCAGGGCCAGCACGTCCGCGCCGGCGGCGGCGACCGCGCGGGCGGTGCCCGCCGGGTCGGCGTTGTCGGCGTTGACGTTGTGCGTGGCCACCGTGAGGTCGCCGCCGGAGCCGGTCTTGTCGAAGAACAGGCCGCCGAAGAGGTTCAGCCACACGCTCACCGGCAGGACCAGCGCGATCAGCGCCGTCGCGGACTTGCGGACCAGGGCGATCACCAGCAGGACCGGGACCAGCAGGCCGAACCAGGGCAGGAAGGTCTCGGTGAGGCTGCCGAGGTTGCCGATGGCGTTCGGGATGCGCGAGTGGGCCGCCATGACACCGGCCAGGAGGATCGCGACGGCGGCGGTGACCAGTCCCCGGCGCCAGATCCGGCGGTCGCCGCGCCAGCCGGTGACCACCCGGTCGAACAGGCGCCGAAGCCGGTTTGCGCGGCGCTCCGGATCCGAGCCGCCGCTGTCCGTCTCCGTCATGTACGCCTGCTGCGCCATACCGTCGCCTCACTGCCCGCTGTGCACACCGTCGCCCCCTGTGACTCAGCACCATAGGGGATGATCGGCTCCGATCCCGCCGTCCCTCGACGGCCGTACGGCACGAGGACGTACGGGTCGCCCCGCGGAGTTCCTCCCGGCACAAGAACGGGCGACTCTGTGACAGAACGGGCACATTCCGGCCCCTGGACCGTCGCATCGCGGCGTGACGGAGGTCCCCCTAGCCGTCGGCCCGCGACAAGTGCCACCATGGAAGGGATCCGGGGACACCGTCAGGGTGCCTCGAGATGACATGAAGGAGCCGTTGCCATGACGCAGCTTTCGGCTGCCCAGACGCCGCAGCGCAAGCCCGCCGAGGGGAACAGGGCGCTGTACGGGGGCAAGACCAACCGCCGTATCACCGTCCGGGACATCACCACCGCCAAGGAGCGCGGCGAGAAGTGGCCCATGCTCACCGCGTACGACGCGATGACCGCGTCCGTCTTCGACGAGTCCGGCATCCCGGTGATGCTCGTCGGCGACTCCGCGGGCAACTGCCACCTCGGCTACGAGACCACCGTGCCGGTCACGCTGGACGAGATGACGATGCTCTCGGCCGCGGTCGTACGGGGCACCAGTCGCGCCCTGATCGTGGGCGACCTGCCCTTCGGTTCCTACCAGGAGGGCCCGGTGCAGGCGCTGCGCTCGGCGACCCGGCTGGTCAAGGAGGCCGGCGTCGGGGCGGTCAAGCTGGAGGGCGGCGAGCGCTCGCACCGGCAGATCGAACTGCTGGTGGAGTCCGGCATCCCGGTGATGGCGCACATCGGCCTCACCCCGCAGTCCGTCAACTCCATGGGCTACCGCGTCCAGGGCCGCGGCGAGGAGGCGGCCCAGCAGCTGCTGCGCGACGCCAAGGCCGTGCAGGACGCGGGCGCCTTCGCGGTCGTACTGGAGCTGGTGCCGGCCGAGCTGGCCGCCGAGGTGACGCGGACGCTGCACATCCCCACGGTCGGGATCGGCGCGGGCCCGGACACGGACGCCCAGGTGCTGGTGTGGACCGACATGCTCGGGCTGACCGGCGGCCGGATGCCGAAGTTCGTCAAGCAGTACGCCGACCTGCGCAAGGTCATGGGCGACGCCGCGAAGGCGTACGCCGAGGACGTCGTCGGCGGAACGTACCCCCAGGACGAGCACTCGGTGCACTAGCACCCGCATCCGCATCCGCATCCGCATCCGCATCCGACGCGTGTCCCCAGTAGGCCATCGCGGTACGTCACCGGCCCCGCCGATCTTCCCCCGTCGGCGGGGCCGGGTGGCTGTCGGCGGGATGTCGGTGGTTTGTCGGTGCCCCCTGCCATCGTCTGGGGCATGAAGCGAATCGACGACAACCCCCCGGCCGCGGGCAGCGCGGTCACCGTGCGGGGGCTGGTCAAGCACTACGGCGAGACCAAGGCGCTGGACGGCGTCGACCTGGATGTGCGCGAGGGCACCGTGATGGGTGTGCTCGGGCCGAACGGCGCGGGGAAGACCACCCTGGTGCGCATCCTGTCCACCCTCATCACCCCCGACTCCGGCCGGGCGCACGTCGCGGGCTACGACGTCGTGCGCCAGCCGCGGCAACTGCGCAGGGTCATAGGCCTCACCGGGCAGTACGCGTCCGTGGACGAGAAGCTCCCCGGCTGGGAGAACCTCTACCTGATCGGCCGGCTCCTCGACCTGCCCCGCAAGGAGGCCCGCACGCGCGCCGACGAGCTGCTGGAGCGGTTCTCGCTCACCGAGGCCGGCAAGCGGCCCGCGGCCACCTACTCGGGCGGCATGCGGCGGCGCCTGGACCTGGCGGCGTCCATGATCGGGCGCCCGGCGGTCCTCTACCTGGACGAGCCCACCACCGGCCTGGACCCGCGCACCCGCAACGAGGTGTGGGACGAGGTCAAGCGGATGGTCGGCGACGGCGTCACGGTGCTGCTCACCACCCAGTACATGGAGGAGGCCGAGCAGCTCGCCTCCGAGCTGACCGTCGTGGACCGCGGCAAGGTCATCGCGAAGGGCGGCATCGAGGCGCTGAAGGCCAAGGTCGGCGGCCGCACCCTGCGCGTCCGGCCGGCCGACCCGCTGCAACTGCGGCCGCTCGCCGCCTTCCTGGACGAGCTGGGCATCACCGGGCTCGCCAACTCCACGGTCGACGCGCGCGGCGGCACCGTCCTGGTGCCGATCCTCAGCGACGAGCAGCTGACGGCCGTGGTCGGCGCGGTCACCGCGCGCGGCATCACGATCGCCTCCATCACCACCGAACTGCCCAGCCTGGACGAGGTCTTCCTGTCCCTCACCGGCCACCGCGCCAGTGCACCGCAGGACCCGGCGCCCACCGAAGCCCGCGAGGAGGTCGCCGTATGAGCGCCGCCACCGTCACCCCCGAAGCCCGGCTCACCCCGGACGCCCGGATCTCCCCGCGCGCGCACCTGCGGCACACCAGCGCGCTGGTCCGCCGCAACCTGCTGTGGATCCGGCAGGACCCGGAGTCGATGTTCGACGCCATCCTCTTCCCGATCGTCTTCACCCTGCTGTTCGTGTACGTGTTCGGCGGCTCCATCGGGCAGTCGCTGGGCGGCGGCCAGCAGGCGTACGTGCAGTACGTCATCCCCGGGCTGATGGCCATGATGGGCATGAACATGGCCCAGGGGGTGGGGACCGGGTTCAACCAGGACTTCAACTCCGGTGTCATGGACCGTTTCCGGTCTCTGCCGATCGGGCGCGGCTCGGTGCTGTTCGCGAAGATCGCGGTGGAGCTGCTGCGGATGCTGTTCGCGACCGCGGTGCTGATGGTCGTCGCCGTGCTGGTCGGCTTCGACATCACCAACTGGGCCGGGCTGCTGGCCTCGGTGGGGCTGTCCGCGGTGTTCGGCTCGGCGCTGATGTGGGTGTTCATCACCCTCGGCGTGGTCATGAAGAACGCGCAGTCCGTGCAGGCGATGGGATTCCTGGTGCTGATGCCCCTGCAGTTCGGCTCGTCGATCTTCGCGCCGACCGACTCGATGCCCGGCTGGCTGCGGTCGTTCACCGACTACAACCCGCTGTCGTCCCTCGCGGACACCGCGCGCGGCCTGATGGTGGGCGGTCCCGTCACGCACGACCTGTGGGTGACGCTGGGCTGGTCGGCCGCGCTGACCGCGGTGATGGCGCCGATCGCCATCCACAAGTTCCGCACGAAGAGCTGAGTCGCGAAGGGCCGAAGCGTGAAGGGCCGAAGCGTGAAGGGCTGAGCCGCGAAGGCCGAGTCGCGGACGTGTCAGACGAGGGCGACGGCCTCCTCGGGGGAGAGGCCGCCGCCCTCGGCGTACGCGGCGGCGTACGCCTCGGTGCCGAGCACCTGACGGACCCGCTCGACGGCCCGGTCACGCGCGCTGCGCTCCTGCCCGCCCGACACGTGGCCCGGGGGCAGCATCGCGTCGGCGGCGCCGACGCACCGTGCGCCGTCCGCGGCCCGGCTCCCCGCGTCCACGCGGGCCAGCGCCATCGCGGCGATGGTCAGGTAGGCGGAGCGCATGTGCGGGGCGACGGCCGTGGACAGCGGGTCCTCGGCCCGCTGGAGCGAGCCGCGGACCTTGGTCAGGCACTCCTCGTGCCGGCCCTCCAGCGTGTCGATCCAGGCTTCCGAGGCGAGGATGAAGGCGTCGAAGACCACGAAGTTGGCGAGGGAGAAGTCCTCGCGCAGCAGCCGCAGTTGCTCGCTCGCCCCGGCGGTCCGCCCGGTCATGCCGAGCCAGCCGGCGAGGAACAGCCGGGCGGCGGGCATGGCGCCGTTGTGGCCCGTGCCCGCCGTGCGGTCGATCACGTCGCGCAGCAGGCGCTCGCCCTGTTCGTCGTCGCCCGCCTCCAGCAGCACGCTGCCGAGCCGGGCGTGCAGGACGTCCACCTGGGCGTGGGCGCCGAGCCGCTCGGCGTGTTCGGCCGCGGCCCGGTAGTCGGCGGCCGCCAGGTGGTACTCGCCCGTGCGTTCCCGGGCCTCGGCGCGACCGGAGAGGGCCTCGGCCATGCCCCAGGCGTCGCCGAGGCGGCGGTAGATCTCCAGGGACTCGTCGGCGTCGCGGGTCGCGTCGCCCGCCCAGTCGGAGCGGTTGGCGAGCATGTTGGCGCGCATCTGCAGGGAGCCCGCCAGCTCCCACTCGTAGCCCGGGGTCCGGCGGCAGGTGCGTACGGTGGCGTCCATGATCCGGCGCAGCCGCTTCAGGTCGCCCATGAACATCACGGCGAAGAACCAGAACAGGCCGGGGCTGGAGCAGGTCTGCGGCAGGCCGGGTTCGTAGGTCTCGGTGATGGCGCGCAGTTTGCTCCGGGCCCGCGGGTTCTGCCAGGCGTCCAGCTCCGTGTCCATGCAGGCCAGATGGGCGAGGTGGACCCCGCGCCGGGCCTCGGCGAGGACCTCGCCGGTCATCGGGGGCGGGGCGGCCGTGCACCGCTCCCACACCGGCAGGGCGGGGCGGACCGGTTCGGCGAAGGGGTCCGGGGCGAGCGCCATGACCTCGCTGAGCCAGCCGCGGGCCTCCACCCGCAGGTCGCGCATCTGCCAGTACCAGACCAGCGACAGCGCCAGGCTCAGCGCCTCCTGCTCGTCGCGTTCGGCGACGGCGTGGCGCAGGGCGGTGCGCAGGTTCTCGTACTCGCGCTCCAGCCGCTCGATGGCGGCGAGCTGTTCGGGGCCGCGGAGCAACGGGTCGGTGGTGCGGGCGAGTTCGCGGTAGTACGTCAGGTGCGCGCGTTCGGCGCCGGCGCGGCCGCCGGACTCGGCGAGGCGTTCTGCGGCGTACTCGGCGACGGTCTCCAGGAGCCGGTAGCGCATGCCGTCGCCGAGGAACGGGTCGGCCACGGGTGCGGCCACGACGAGGGACTTGTCGACGAGGGAGCCGAGGGCGTCCAGGGCGGCGGGCCCGCACACCGCCTCGGCGGCGGCGAGGTCGCAGCCGCCCGCGAAGACGGACAGCCGTCCCAGCACGTCGCGTTCGTCGGTGTCGAGCAGGTCCCAGGACCAGTCGACGACCGCGCGCAGCGTCTGCTGGCGGGGCAGGACGGTGCGGCTGCCGGAGGTGAGCAGCCGGAAGCGGTCGTCGAGGCGGTCGGCGATCTGCCGCGGGGTGAGCATCCGCAGCCGGGCCGCGGCCAGTTCGATGGCCAGCGGCAGGCCGTCGAGGCGGCGGCAGATCTCGGCGCAGGCGGCGGCGGTCGCCTCGTCGGCGTCGACGCGGAAGCCGGGGCGGGCGGCGGCGCCCCGGTCGGCGAGCAGCCGCAGCGCGGCGGGCTCGGGCAGCGGCTCCACGGGGCGCAGCGACTCCCCCGGTACGCCGAGGGGTTCGCGGCTGGTGGCGAGGACGGTCAGGTGGGGGCAGCGGGCGAGGAGTTCCTCGGTGAGGCGGGCGGCGGCGTCGACGACGTGCTCGCAGTTGTCGAGGACGATCAGCATGCGGCGCCGGCCGCAGTGCTCGACGAGCCGCTCGACGGCGGTGGCCTGCCGGTCGGTGACGGTGACGGCCCGCATCTCCTCGGCGCCGGCACCGTACAGCACGGTCTCGCGGGCGCCGACGGCGGTCAGGACGGCCTCGGGTACGCCGGCGGGGTCGTCGACGGGGGCCAGCTCGGCCAGCCACACGCCGTCCGGTGCGGTGTCCCCGGCGCCCTCGGCGGCCTCCTGCGACAGCCGGGTCTTGCCGGCGCCGCCGGGCCCGAGCAGCGTGACGAGCCGCGCGGACGCCAGGTCGGCGCGCAGCGCCTCCAGGTCGCCGTCCCGGCCGACGAAGGAGGTGAGCCGGGCGCGGAGGTTGCCCCGGCGGCGCGAGGCGGGCGCGGCCTCGGCGGGCGGGGGTCCGCGGGCGCCGCCGGTGTGGTGGGCGTCCCGGGGTCCTCGGGGGTCCGGGGCCCCCGGGACGTTCCGGGTGTCCCGGCGCCCGGCGGGGTTCCGGGCGCCGACGGGCCGGTGCCGGGCCCGGGCCCCGGGTGTGCGCCGGGCGGCGCCGGGAGTTCCACCGGCGCGAGCAGCTCCCCGTGCAGGGCCCGCAGCTCCGGGCCCGGGTCGGTGCCGAGCCGGTCGGCGAGCAGCCGGCGTACGGCCTCGTAGGCGGCCAGCGCCTCGGCGGTGCGGCCGGTGTCGCGCAGGGCGCGCAGCCGCAGGGCCTGGAGGGGCTCGTCGAGGGGGTGGGCGTCGCACAGGGCGGTCAGCTCGGGCAGGGAGTGCTCGGCCTGTCCGAGTCCCAGGGCGGCGGTGTGGCGGGCCCGCAGGGCGTCCAGGTGCCGGGTGTCCCAGCGGGCCGCCTCGGCGGTGCGGTCGGGCAGGTCGGCGAGGGCGGGACCGTGCCACAGGGCGAGGGCGTCGTCGAGTACGACGGCCGCCTTGGCGGGGTCGCCGTCGCCCAGGGCGCGGGTGCCCTCGCCGGCCAGCCGGTCGAAGCGGTGCAGGTCGACGTCGTCCGGGGCGGCGGTGAGCCGGTACCCGCCGTCGGCCGAGGCGACCGAGTCGGCGCCCAGCGCGCGGCGCAGCCGCCCGACCAGCGCCTGCAGGGCGCCCGCCGCGTCGGCGGGCGGGTCGCCGTCCCACACCTCCTCCACCAGCAGCCCCGCGGGCACGGCGCGGCCGGCGCGGAGGGCGAGCACGGTCAGCAGCGCGCGCAGCCGCGCCCCGCCGAGCGGGACGGCCGTGCCGTCGGGACGGAGTACCTGGGTGGTGCCGAGGATGCGGTAGCGCACGGGCCCATTGTCCCCGCTGCCGTCGGAGCCGGTCACGGGGTTTTGACCGCTCGGCGCGGCATCCCGCCCGGGAAGGCCCGCCGTGCCCCCCGGTCGCCGCGGTGGCCCGGCGGCCCGGCCTTGCGGAACCGACCGCCACCCGCGAGACGTTCTCCCCGTGCGCCCGGTACGGTCGGGCAGTCCCGCAGGTGCCCCGCGTGTCCGACAGCCAGGGAGTTCCATGTCCACCGCCACCGCCCGCCCCAGTGACCGACGTGTCAGTCCCGTCTTCCTCGGGATCGTCGCCGTCGCCGCGGTCACGGGCTGGGCCACCTGGACCGGATTCGCCGAGCAGCCGGGGCTCGCGGTGTTCCTGTTCGTGACGGCCGCGTGGGTCGTGTCGCTGTGCCTGCACGAGTACGCGCACGCCCGCACCGCGCTGCACAGCGGCGACATCTCGGTCGGCGCGAAGGGCTACCTCACGCTGAACCCGGTGAAGTACACGCACGCGCTGCTCAGCATCGTGCTGCCCGTCCTCTTCGTGATCATGGGCGGGATCGGGTTGCCCGGCGGTGCCGTCTTCATCGAGCGCGGGCGGATCCGGGGACGGTGGCGGCACAGTCTGATCTCGGCGGCGGGTCCGCTGACCAACGTGCTGTTCGCCGTCGTGTGCACGGCGCCGTTCTGGCTGGACGCGCTGGACGGCGTGCCGCGCGACTTCCGGTTCGCGCTGGCGTTTCTGGCGCTGCTCCAGGTCACGGCGGCGATCCTGAACTTCCTGCCGGTGCCGGGCCTGGACGGCTACGGGGTGATCGAGCCCTGGCTGTCGTACAACGTGCGGCGGCAGGTGGAGCCGCTGGCGCCGTTCGGGCTGCTGATCGTGTTCGCGCTGTTGTGGATCCCGGCGCTCAACGGCGTGTTCTTCGACGCGGTCGACGCGCTCCTGGGGAGCCTGGGGATCGGCGAGGTCGAGACGTACTGCGGTTTCGAGCTGTTCCGCTTCTGGCAGACCGACCCGCTGTGCACGCCGGGCGGGTGACGCCGCTCAGCCGGTGACGGACGGGGACGAGGCGGCGCGGCGGGCGTCCCGGCCGCGCTTGACGTAGTACCAGCACATGTTGGACGACAGGCCCGACAGCAGCACCCACACGATGCCGATCAGCACGCTGCCCTGCACGAAGGAGACGACGGCGGCGGCCACGGCGAGGACGCAGACGACCAGGGCGTAGAGGGCGAGGCGGGGCATGATGCGGGCTCCTGTCGGGGGACACGTGCGGGTGCCCGGGTACGGCGGGTACCGCGGGGCACCCACCAGTGTCCCCCATCGCCTCACACGTCGGTGACGCGGAGCCCGGCGTGTGCCTTGTAGCGGCGGTTGACGGAGATCAGGTTGGCGACCAGCGACTCGACCTGGTGGGCGTTGCGCAGCCGTCCGGCGAAGACGCCGCGCATGCCGGGGATCCGGCCGGCGAGGGCCTGGACGATCTCCACGTCGGCGCGGTCCTCGCCGAGCACCATCACGTCGGTGTCGATCTCGTCGATCTCCGGGTCCTGGAGGAGCACGGCGGACAGGTGGTGGAAGGCGGCGGCGACCCGGCTGTCCGGCAGCAGCGCGGCGGCCTGTTCGGCGGCGCTGCCCTCCTCGGGCTTGAGGGCGTAGGCGCCCTTCTTGTCGAAGCCGAGCGGGTTGACGCAGTCGACGACGAGCTTGCCGGCCAGTTCGTCGCGCAGTCCTTCGAGGGTCTTGCCGTGGCCGTCCCACGGCACGGCGACGATCACGACGTCGCTGCGGCGGGCGGTCTCCGCGTTGTCGGCGCCCTCGACGCCGTGCCCGATCTCCTCGGCGGCGGCTTCGGCGCGCTCGGCGGCGCGGGAGCCGACGACCACCTTCTGGCCGGCCTTGGCGAGGCGGTACGCGAGGCCCTTGCCCTGGGGACCCGTGCCGCCGAGTACGCCGACGACCAGCCCGGATACGTCGGGCAGGTCCCAGGGGTCCTTGGCGGGGGCCTTCTGTGCAGCACTGTCGGTAGAGGTCATGGGGCGACCCTACGTCCGCCCCGGCCCGCACAGGAGTACGCGTCCCGCCCAGTGCGCGGTGATCCCCGGACCGGGTGATTCGGGGGCGAACGCCGGACCGGGCGGCGCGGGTTGCGGCAGGATGCGCCGGTATGGACGCCGTACGGGTCGCGCTGCTGCGGGAAGTGCTCGCCGGGACCGAGTGGCTGGGTGCCACCCGGAGGTTCGCGGGGGCGCTGCGGGGGTCGGTGGTCCCGCACGGGGGCGGGCTGCTGCTGGTGGGCACCGCCGAGCACGAGCCCTGGCACCTGGCGGCGCACCTGGTGGACGAGGCCGCCTGGTCGGGGACGCCGGAGCTGGCGCCCACGCTGGTACGGCACGACGCGCGCCGGTCGGACCCGGCGCACCTGGCGGTCGGCCTCGGGCGGCTGGCGGCGGCCCGGCGCGGGGAGACGCTGCTCGTGGTGACGCCGGACGACCCCGGCGCCCGGCTCCTGGAGCGGGTGCACGACGCGCGGCGTGCTGGGGCGACGGTGCTGGCGCTGGGCACCGGCCGCGAGCCGGGTGAGCGGGAGCTGACGGCGATGGCGCACGAGGCGCTGACCGTGCCGGACGGCGCCGAGCTGGACCTGGACACGGTGCAGCACCTGGTCAGCGCGGCGGCCGGGGAGAACGCGGTGCCGCAGCCCCGCGGCCGCAGCCGCTTCCGGGACCGCCTGTCCCGACTGGCCGACCACCTGACGGCCCCGCCACCGTCCGGCTGGTGACGGCCACCGGCAACTCCCTGACCCCCGCCCCGCCACCGCCCCTCCCCGCCCGGTCGACCACCGGAGACCCTCACCACCCTCCAGCCGACGACGCACGCCCGAGAACCCCGACGGCCCGCCCCGCCACCGCCCCTTCCCCGCCCGGTCGACCACCCGACCACCCGACCACCGTCCATCCGGCGACGGACGCCGAGAACCCCGACGGCCCCGGCCCGCCACCGCCTGCCCCGCCCGTTCGACGACCCGAGACCCCCACCACCCTCCAGAGACCCCCACCACCCTCCAGTCCGCGACGGGCGGTTGTGAAAAGCGGTTGCCCGTGCTTGGGCGGCCGCCGGACGATGACCCCTCGTGACCGAGACCTCCTCCCCCGACGCGCCTCCCGACGAACCCGCCGGCCCGTCCGCCAGCGTCCTCACCGGCTGGCGTGCCCTGCTGCCCGACCTCGCCCCCTGGCGGGCCTCCCCGGACTTCCGTCGGCTCTGGGTCGCCGGGCTGATCACGAACTTCGGGAGTTTCCTGACGTTCGTCGCGCTGCCGGTGCAGATCAAGGAGCTGACGGGGTCGGCGGCGGCGGTGGGCGCGATCGGCGCCGTGGAACTGGTGCCGCTGGTGGTGTTCGGGCTGTACGGCGGTGCGCTGGCCGACGCCTGGGACAAGCGGAAGCTGATCGTGCGGACGGAGGCCGGTCAGGGCGTCCTGTGCGCGGTGCTGCTGGTCAACGCGCTGATGCCGGACCCCGCCGTGTGGCCGCTGTACGTGGTGGCCGCGTTCACGTCGGCGCTCGGGGCGGTGCAGCGCCCGGCCCTGGACTCGCTGATCCCGCGGATCGTGGCCCACGAGCACCTGCCGGCCGCCGCCTCGCTGAACTCGCTGCGCTGGCAGGTCGGCGGGGTCGCCGGACCCGCGCTGGCGGGCGTGGTGGTGGCGTACGCGGGGCTGGGCTGGGCGTACGCGGTGGATCTGGTCACCTTCGCCGTCTCGGTGGCGCTGGGCGTCGGGCTGACCGCCTCCCCGGCGTCGAAGGAGGCGCGCAGGCCGTCCTGGGCGGCGATCGCCGAGGGCGCCCGGTACGCGTGGGGCCGCAAGGAGTTGCTGGGCACCTACGCGGTGGACCTCGCGGCGATGTTCCTGGCGATGCCGCTCGCGGTGCTGCCGTTCCTGGCGGACGAGTTGGACGCCGACTGGTCGCTGGGGCTGATGTACGCCGCGATCCCGGCGGGTTCACTGCTGGTGAGCGTGAGCAGCGGGTGGACGTCGCGGGTGCACCGGCACGGGCGGCTGGTGGTGCTGGCGGCGCTCGGCTGGGGTGTCGCGATCGCCGCCGCGGGCGTCGCCGGAAACGTGTGGCTGGTACTGCTGTGCTTCGTCCTGGCCGGTGCCTGCGACATGGTCAGCGGGATCTTCCGCGGGGCGATGTGGAACCAGACGATCCCCGACGAACTGCGCGGCCGGCTCGCCGGGATCGAGCTGCTGTCGTACTCGGTGGGCCCGCAGCTCGGCCAGGTCCGGGCGGGCGGCACGGCCGCGCTGGCCGGGGTGCGGGCGTCGGTGTGGTCGGGCGGGCTGCTGTGCGCGGGCGCGGTGGGGCTGCTGGCGCTGTGCCTGCCGACGATGATGAGGTACGACGTGCGGACGAACGAGCACGCGGTGCGGCTGCGCGAGAGACGCGCAGCCGACGCGGGCGACTGATCAGCGGTCGTCGGAGTCGTCGGGGCGTCCCGCCGACGAGGCGTCGTGCCACCGGGGGTCGTTCTCCCACTCGAGGTTGCGTTCGCGGGCGGTGCGCATCGCGTTCTCGGCCTCGGTGCGGGAGGTGTACGGCCCGAAGCGGTCCTTGCCCGGGCAGTCCGGGCCCTCCTCGACCTTCTGGTGCTCCAGGCAGTAGTACCACTCGCCCGGTTTGCCGACCGTGCGCTTCTTGAACAGGGCCATGGGCAGCTCCTCTCGCCACCGACATGTTCCCCCATGGCCGCTGGTTAGACTCGCCGGTATGTCTGGCCAGTCGCTGCTCGTTCCAGGGGAGCTGTCTCCCACCCGTTCCGTGCCCGGAAACATCCGCAGGCCCGAGTACGTCGGCAAGCCCGCGCCGACGCCGTACACCGGGCCGGAGGTGCAGACACCCGAGACCGTCGAGGCGATGCGCTTGGCCGGGCGGATCGCGGCGCGGGCGATGGAGGAGGCCGCGAAGCACATCGCGCCCGGTGTGACGACGGACGAGCTGGACCGGGTGGCGCACGCCTACATGTGCGACCACGGCGCCTACCCCTCGACGCTCGGCTACCGCGGCTACCCCAAGTCCCTGTGCAGCTCGGTCAACGAGGTGATCTGCCACGGCATCCCCGACTCCACGGTGCTGCGCGACGGCGACATCGTGAACCTCGACGTGACCGCGTACATCGGCGGGGTGCACGGCGACAACAACGCGACCTACCTCGTGGGCGACGTGGACGAGGAGAGCCGGCTGCTGGTCGAGCGGACCCGGGAGTCGCTGGCCCGCGCGATCAAGGCGGTCAGGCCGGGCCGGCAGATCAACATCATCGGCCGCGTCATCGAGTCGTACGCCAAGCGGTTCGGGTACGGGGTGGTGCGGGACTTCACCGGTCACGGCATCAACACGTCGTTCCACTCGGGGCTCATCGTCCCGCACTACGACAGCCCGCACGCGACGACCGTCATCCAGCCCGGGATGACCTTCACGATCGAGCCGATGCTGACGCTGGGGACCCACGAGTACGACATGTGGGACGACGGCTGGACGGTCGTGACGAAGGACCGCAGGCGCACGGCGCAGTTCGAGCACACGCTGGTGGTGACGGACTCGGGCGCCGAGATCCTGACACTGCCCTGAGCCCGGGGGCCCGCCGGCCCGTCCCGTCGACCCGCACGAGCCCGCTCTCCTCGGAGGGCGGGCTTTCGCGTGCGCCACGGGGTAGGGTTTTTACCGACAGCCTGTCGGAATCTTTGCCGACGTCCCGTCGGGAAGGTCTTGACTTAGGTAAGCCTAACCAAAGAAGATCGGCCCATGGACTCCTTCTCGACCCTCATCCGCACGGCCTCCCACGAGCAGCACGTGGAGGCGGAGACCTCCACGTTCATGAGCGACCTGCTCGGTGGCCGACTCGGCGTCGACGCGTACGCGCGCTACACCGAGCAGCTGTGGTTCGTCTACGAGGCCCTGGAGGCCGGCGCCGGACGGCTGGCGTCGGACCCGGTGGCCGGACCCTTCGTCCGGCCGGAGCTGCTGCGGCTGGCCTCGCTGGAGCGGGACCTGGCGCATCTGCGGGGCGCCGGGTGGCGCACGGGGCTGACCGCCCTGCCCGCGACCGAGGCGTACGCGGCCCGGGTGCGCGAGTGCGCCGAGCAGTGGCCGGCGGGGTACGTCGCGCACCACTACACCCGCTACCTCGGCGACCTGTCGGGCGGCCAGATCATCCGCGACAAGGCGGAGCGGACCTGGGGCTTCGTCAGGAAGGGCGACGGCGTCCGCTTCTACGTGTTCGAGGAGATCGCCAACCCGGCCGCGTTCAAGCGGGAGTACCGCGAACTGCTGGACGGCATCCGCGCCGACGACCTGGAGAAGCAGCGGATCGTCGCCGAGTGCAAGCGCGCCTTCGACCTCAACACGGCGGTCTTCCGGGGGCTGGGCGAGGAGTTCCCGCTGTCCGCCTGAGCCGGGCCGCGGGCCCGGTCGGCACGTCGGCGGCGGGCGGGCGGCGTCACCGCTCCAGGCGCACCCTGCCGCCGATCTCGACCCAGCCCTCGGGCTGCGGCGCGGTGAGGATCTGGGAGCCGACCCCCTGGGTGATGTTGAGGGCGCGGCCCAGCCCCGCGGTCAGCAGCAGCGCCGCCGCACCGGTCGCCTCGTCCTCGTCGATCCCGTCGTCGCGCCCCGGGAAGGCACGCGCCCGCACCCGCCCGGCCGCCTCGTCCTCCCACGCCCAGGCATAGACCCACTCCCCTTTCTCAGGCACCGTCAGGTCGTCGACCTCGGCGACGGTGGCGTACTGGCGCAGGGTGCGCGGCGGGGCCCACTCGGGGCGGGCCTCGATCCAGCTGAACTCCCCGTCGAGCCGGGCGCCCACCACCCCGGCCGGGGTGACGAGTTCGGGCACGTCGAGCAGCCAGGCGGTGCCGACGCAGGGGTGTCCGGCGAAGGGCAGGCGCAGGGTGGGCGTGTAGATGTCGACGACGCCGCGCTCCGGGTCGTCGACGAACACGGTCTCGCTGAAGCCGAGCTTCCCGGCCAGTTCCTGCCGCCGCTCGGGCTCCGGCAGCACGGATCCGTCCCGGACGACGCCCAGTTCGTTGCCGTAGCCGCCGTTCGGCGCGCAGAAGACGCGCAGTACGTCGTAGTCGGTCACCGGGGCATTCAAGCATCGTCCGCGGGCGGGGGCTGCTCTCCGAGGTCCACGACCAGCCGGTGGGGGTGTTCCCGCATCCGCGCACGGGGGCGCTGCTGGTCGTCCCGCACCGCACGCCGTGACCCGGAGGTCACGGTGTGGCCGCTGTACCCGGTCCCGGCGCTCGCGGCCGCCCGCGCCCCGGTAGGGTTCGCCTCCGGGAAGGGGAAGGTGAAGGAACCTGATGAGCAGGGATCACGGCCCTCGAAGGCCCCGCAGGCTTGAGAAGTGCGCGCTCATATCCGCCTCGGCGACCGCTTTGTCGTTGACGGCGAGCGGGTGCGTGGTGGTGCACGGTGAGCGCGAGGTGCTGCCCGCCGTCACCCGGGCCGAGGCCGCGAAGGCGCTGGAGCAGTTCACCACCGCGTACAACAAGGCCGACAAGGCGTACGACGCCTCCCTGGACGCCGACCGCACGACGGGTGCCCTCGCCGCCATCGACTCGGCGCGGCTGAAGGCGGGCCGGGCCAACCATCCGGACGGGAACCCGTCGCACACGCCGCTGGAGCTGACCGACGCGACGTTCACGATCCCGAAGAAGGCGGGCTGGCCGCGCTGGTTCGTCGCGGACGCCAAGGCCAACAAGGGCGGGAACGCACGCTGGTTGCTGGTCTTCACCCGCGACGGCCTGGACGAGGTCTGGGAGGCGGCGTACCTGACGCTGGTCGCGCCCGGCAAGATGCCCGAGTTCAAGACCGACCGGGACGGCTGGGCCGAGGCCGTTCCCGCGAACTCCACGGACGTGAGCGTGGCACCGGCCGACCTCAGCAAGGGCTACGCGACGTACCTCGCGGACGGCGGGAAGACCTTCGCGGACGGTGTCCACACCAGTTCGTGGCGGGAGCTGCGCGGGAAGCGGTCGTCCCGCCCCGGCCTGGTCACGCAGTACATCGACGAACCGCTGACGAACGGCGACTACGCGCCGCTGGCGCTGCGTACGAAGGACGGCGGGGCGCTCGTGTTCTTCTCGACGCGGCACTTCGAGAAGCAGACCGCCGCGCAGGGCGCGTCCGTGCCGACGCCGAACAAGGACGTGCTGGCGCTGACGGAAGGCGAGATCAAGCAGTCGCTGACGATGGAGTTCGTCTCCAACGAGGTCGCGCTCGACCCGGCGGACGGCCCGGGCGACGGACAGGTGTCACTGCTGGGCCGGGTCCAGGGCATGACGTCGGCGAAGGGCGAGTAGCCCCCCCCCGCACGCCCCCGGGACCACTCGGCGCCCCGGGACCACTCGGCGCCCCGGGGCCTTCGGCGGCGCGGGGTTCTCAGCGGCGCAGCGGCCAGGCGGCGCCCGCGTGGTCGCTCTCCTCGCCGACGTGCCGGGCGCAGGCGTCGGTGAGGGTCTCCAGCAGGGTCAGCGGGTCCGGCAGCGGATGCTCGGGCCCGCGCACCCAGTGCACGGTGCGATGCTCGCCGGGCAGCCGGGCGGGCGGTACGAGGACGTAGGAACCGCGGCAGTGCCAGCGCAGTCCGGGGTGCTCGTCCATGGTCTCGGGGTGGCAGTCCAGCTCGCAGGGCCACCACTCGTCCTCGTCGTCGGGGGTGCCGCGGGTGAGGGTGAACAGCAGCATGCGTCCGTCGTCGCTCTCGGCGACCGGGCCGACCTCGACCCCGGCGTCGAGCAGCCGCTCCAGCGCCTCGCGACCGGCCTCCAGGGGCACGTCCAGGACGTCGTGGACCATGCCGGTGGCGGTGATGAAGTTGGCCTCGGGCTGGTGCCGGGCCCAGCGCTCGATCTGCGCGCGGTCGGTCGTGGACTGCGTCTGCCAGGCGAACGACACCGGGTGCCGGGCGGGGGTGGGGCAGCCCACGCGATCGCAGGAGCAACGGTATCCGGCGGGGTGCGCGGCGGGTGCCAGGGGCAGTCCCGCACCGGCGGCGGCGAGCAGCAGGTCCTCCCGGCCGCCGTCTCCGGGGGCCTCCTTGGGGCGGCGTCCGCGCAGCCACGAGGAGAGTTTGCCCTGCAGACCGCTCCGACCGCCGAACTCCGCGCTCATCTATCCCCTTGCCTCGCCGTCGTGCGCTCCAGCATGCCCTATCGTCGCACCATTCCGCGCTTCGGGGTCGCGAACGGACAAACTTCCCTGGTCAGGCTTCTCCGGGCTTGCGGAGATCACCGCTGGGCGGGGTCACCGGGGGGCGAGCCCGTGGAGGGCGTAGTCGACAAGCGTGTCGGTGTAGTCGTGCGAGAACGGCCCCGTGTACTGGAGCCAGCGCTGGGCGAGCGGGGAGACGAAGAGTTCCAGCGCGATCCGCGGGTCGATGTCCGACCGCACCTCGCCCGTCTCCTGGGCCGCGCGCAGCCGGTCGGCGTGGAGCTGGAGCGACGGCTCCAGGAGCCGGGCGACGAAGGTCCGGCCCAGCTGTTCGTTGACGACGCCCTCCGCGGCCAGGGCGCGGTAGGGGGCCTCGAACTTCGGATCGCGCAGTTCGTCGACGGTGGAGCGCAGTACGACCTTGAGGTCGGCGGCCACGTCGCCGGTGTTCGGAATGGTGTACGCCTCCTCGCCGGCCGCCTCCACGAGCCGCTCGCCCAGGTCGAGGAAGGCCTCCAGCAGGACGTCCGCCTTCGAGGACCACCAGCGGTAGATCGTCTGCTTGCCGACGCCGGCGCGGGCGGCGATGCCCTCGATGGTGGTCTTCGGGTAGCCGACCTCCCCCACCAGGGCGAGGGCGGCGTCGTAGATGGCCTGGCGGGACCGCTGGCTGCGCCGGGCGGCGTCGGGGTGCGGCCGCTCGGCGGCGGGGGTCGTGGTGTCCGTGGACTTGTGGGTGGCCATGGTTCGAAGTTACCAGGTTGACAAGACGGTACGTCTCGCCGACAGTGGAGCCATCGAACGAGACGGGCCGTCTCGTTTCGCTACTGGTATCCGATCTGGAGGAGCCCCCATGACCCGAGGTGGAAGCGGCAACATGCTGGGCGTCGGCGGCACCCGCCGCAAGCTCGGCCGCGACGCCCTGCGCGGCGGCGACCGGGCCGGCCGCGTGGGCGGCGGCCCGTCCCCGCAGGCCCGGAAGCGGGAACTGCTGCGCGCCCTGCGCGAGCGACAACAAGACAGGCAGGACAGGCAGGACACCGCCGACGGAACGTCATGAGCGCAGGGCGTCCGGGGCCGGCTCGTGGCCGAGCCGGCCCCGGGTCGAGATCAGCAGCACCGTGGCCGCGACGGCGGAGCTGAGAAGGAACACGTGTGTGGTGTAGCCGGAGGACAGCCGCGGGAACATGTCGGACCAGGCGATCGAGAAGTAGTTGTTGACACCCACGTGCAGCAGCATCGCCAGCGGCAGGCTCTGGCCGGTGCGGTTGAACACCCAGGTCATCACCACACTGAAGGCGATCGTCGTGGCGATGAACTCCACCGGCTGCCACCAGGGCACGTCCGGGTAGCCGCCCCAGTCGGACAGGAACAGCGGCAGGTGCCACACGCCCCACAGCGGGCCGACGACCAGGGTGGCGCGCAGGGCGCCGTGGCGTCGCTGGAGGATCGGCATGGCGAAGTCGCGCCAGCCGGGCTCCTCGGCGAGGCCGGTGGTGACCATCTGCACGATGAGTCCGGGCACGAACGCGGCAAGCACCGCCGCACCGGGCAGCACCGGTGTGCCGCCGCCGAGCACGATCGACGTCACCGTGAGTACGGCGGGCACCGCGACGATCACCGCGGCGTACCACCGCCAGTCGACGCGCCACTTGGTCATCCGCCCCGTCCAGGCCCGCAGTCCCGCCCGCCCTTCGGTGGCCGCGGTGACCAGGAACGCCGACAGGACGGGACCGAGGTAGGCGCCCGGCAGCACGCCCAGGAGCTGGCCACCGGCCTCGCCGCCGGGGAAGGTGAGACCGAGGACGCCCAGGCCGTTCCCGCCCAGGATGTACGGCGTCCAGGCCACCCAGCTCAGCCCGAACGCCAGCGAGAAGAACCAGGTCGTCGGAGCACGCCGGATACTGCCCCGCAGACCGCCCGCCCGGTCGTCCCCTCCGGTGTGCGCCCTGCTCTGTGCGTACGTGGTCACCGCGACGTCCCTTCGGGATGGCTGAACCGGTCTGCTGAACCGACGTGTTCAGCACACCAGCCGCGGTCCCGGGAAACATTGCCGCGCACGCCCCGAGCGAGGTACAGCAGGCTGTACCCGGCCGGTCAGTGCGGCTGGGCGTTCTCCAGGTAGTGCAGGACGGCCGCCACCCGCCGGTCGACCTGGTCGGCCGGGGACAGGTCGAGCTTGGCGAAGATGCTGCGGATGTGCTTGTGGACCGCGCCGTCGGTGACCACGAGCCGCCCGGCGATGGCGCTGTTGCCCAGCCCCTCGGCCATCAGACCGAGCACCTCCCGCTCGCGCGGACTGAGCCGCTCCAGCCGGGTGTCCTGCCGGGTCCGGGTGAACAGTTGGGCGACCACCTCGGGGTCGATGGCGGTGCCGCCGCCCGCGACCCGGCCGAGCGCGTCCATGAACTCCTCGACCCGGCCGACGCGTTCCTTGAGCAGGTAGCCGAGGCCGCCCACCCCGCCGGTCAGCAGGTCGGTGGCGAAGGACTGCTCCACGTACGCGGACAGCACCAGGACGGCGAGCCCGGGTCGGCGCCGCCGCGCCTCGACGGCAGCGCGGACTCCCTCGTCGGTGTGCGTGGGCGGCATCCGCACGTCCAGGATGGCCACGTCGGGCTCGTGCTCGTCGATGGCCGCCAGCACCGACTCGGCGGTGTCCGCGGTGGCCACCACGTCCAGGCCCTCGGCGCGCAGCAGCAGGGCGAGTCCTTCGCGCAGCAGCGGGTCGTCCTCGGCGATCACGATCCGCAGGGCGGGGTGCGCTTCACGTTCCACGGGGAGGTCCACTTCCAGATCGTCGGGGCCGCCAACAACCCTACTGGCAAGCATCGTTGACGTCCGCAACCGTCACTCGTCCCCGACCGGCCAGGGGTCACCCCAGGCGGCGTCGCGTGCGGCCTTGTACAGGTCGCCGTGGCGCTTGGTGACGGTACGGCGGCTCAGTCGCTCATCGGGTTCGCAGAGGTCGAGCAGGACCTGGCCCTTGCGGATCTGCGGACGCCGGACCACGCGGGAGGGGGCCGGGGAGACGGGGAGCCGGGTGGCGGCGACGTAGCTGAACTTCTCGTCCTCGTAGGCGAGGGACCCGCTCTTGACCTGCCGGTGCAGGCTGGACCGGCTGACGCGGGCCGCGAAGTGGCACCAGTCCGTGCCGGGCGCGATGGGGCAGGCGGCACTGTGCGGGCAGGGCGCCGCGACCCGGAACCCGGCGGCGATCAGCCGGTCGCGGGCCTCGATGACGCGGCCGTAGCCGGCGGGGGTGCCGGCCTCGACGATCACGACGGCCCGCGCGGCTCCGGCGGCGGCGTCGACGAGGGCGGCACGGTCGGAGTCGGTCAGTTCGTTGAGCACGTAGGAGACCGTGACGAGGTCGGCGCTCTCGACGGTGAGCGCCGCTCCGATCCGGGAGCGCTGCCAGCGGACGTCGCGCAGGGCGGGGTGCGAGGCGGCGATCTCCCGGCCGAGGGCGAGCGCGGGTTCGGCCCAGTCGAGCACGGTCACCGGCCGTTCACCGTCCCAGACGTCGCTGACGGCCCAGGTCGCGGCGCCGGTCCCCCCGCCCACGTCCACGTGGCTGCCGGGCACCCAGTCCGGCACGGCCTCGGCGAACGCGGCCAGCGCGGACCGCACCGCGGCGAAGGTGGCCGGCATGCGGTACGCGGCGTAGGCGACGACGTCGGCACGGTCCCGGAGGATGGGGGCGTGGGTCGGGGTGTCCCCGCGGTAGTTGGCGATCAGCCGCTCCACGGCCTGCGCGGCCTGCCGCGGCGGCAGCCCGTCCACGAGGTCGGCGAGGGCGGCGCGCAGGGTGTCGGCGGGGGCGGGGTGGTTCACCCGGCGATTGTACGAGGCACTCCGCGCGGCGGGCCGCCGTGGCCACCCGGCGCGGATGTGCACGCGGGGGGACGGGGAGCGCGGCCCGGCGTCACGGGGTGCCGCGCCCACCCGTGCCGCCGCGGGGACACCTCCCAGTCCGTTCAGACACCGGGGAAGGCACAACTCGCAGCGACGGCGGGTGAGCCGCGCACGGCGGGTAGCGGCACCGGAGAGACGGCGCCGGAAAGCCGCGTACGACGGGAAGCGCCCCCGAAGAGGAGCCGTCGGAAAGCCGCGTACGGCGGGAAGCGCCCCCGAAGAGGAGTCACCGGAAAGCCGCGTACGGCGCGAAGCGGCACCGGAGAGGGGCGAGGGTCAGCCGCGTACGGCGGAAAGGGGACGGGTCGGGGGGTGTCCGCCCGCAGCGGTTGGCGCGTCAACGCCACGAGCCTCTTCAAGCGACCGATTCCGCGCCGTTCCGAGGACGGACACCCCCGTCCCGGCCCCGACCCCCCACCGAACCCAAGGCGCTACCCGCACCCCCACCGAACCCGCACCAGGCGCCGCAGGCACCACCCGCACCCCCACCACCCGTCAGACCCGCACCGCCCGCGCCACCCCCGTGCACAGCGCCGCCCGGGGCCCGTTGGCCGGAGCACGGCGGCGCGGGTGGACGGTGTTGGCGAGGAGGACCGCGAAGGTGTCCGTGGCCCGGTCGAGGACGAGCATCGTGCCGGTGAACCCGGTGTGCCCGGCCGCCCCGCGCCCCGCCAGCTCGCCCATGAACCACGGCTGGTCGAGGGCGAAGCCGAGCCCCGGCTCGGCGAGGAGCAGTTCCACGAAGTCGGGCCCGAGGATGCGCGCGGGCCCGTGGGAGCCCCCCGCGAGCAGGGTCCGGCAGAAGACGGCGAGGTCCCGCCCCGTGGAGAACAGCCCCGCGTGGCCGGCCACCCCGCCCAGCGCCCACGCGTTCTCGTCGTGCACCACCCCGCGCAGCATCCCCCGGTCCACCTTGGCCCAGGGCCGCCGCTGGTCCTCCGTGGCCGCCGCACCGGGACACGGCCCGAAGCCCGTCGCGGTCATGCCCAGCGGCCGGGTGATCCCGTCCCGGACGAGGACGTCGAGGGCGCGGCCGGTGATGCGTTCCAGCACCTGCTGGAGGAGCAGCAGGTTCAGGTCGGAGTAGCAGTACGTGCCGGGCACCCCCACCGGCGGCTCCGCGCGCAGCCGCCGCAGCCGTGCCTCGTCGTCGGCGCAGTCGTACAGCGGGAGTTCGGGCCGCAGCCCCGAGGTGTGGGTGAGCAACTGCCGTACGGTGACGCGGTGCCGGGCCGCGGCCCGGAAGTCCGGCAGGTAGGCGCCGACCTCCGCGTCGATGCCGAGCGTGCCCCGCTCGATCTGCTGCACGGCGGCGACCGCGGTGAAGACCTTCGTCAGGGACGCCAGGTCGAACGGCGTGTCCACGGTCATCGGCACCCGCGAGCCCGCGGGCAGCTCCACGCCCCTGTCGGTGCCGGGGTCGTAGGAGGCGTACCGCACGGCCCAGCCCGCCGCTTCCTCGACGGCGAGTACGGGTCCGCGCCCGAGAGCCACGACGGCGCCCGCCGCCCAGGGGCGTTCGCCGGCCGTGAGGTCGTGTACCTGGGCGACGACACGGCGGAGGGTGTCGGGGTCGAGCCCGGCCCGCTCCGGGGTGTCGCCGCGCAGTCTGGGAGCGCTCAGCTGTCCGCTCCCTTGCCTGCACCCTGCCCCGCTCCGTTGCCGTTCCCCTGCCCGCGGCACATGGTCACGAGGAAGCCGAGCGCGAGGACCGCCGCGACCAGCTGGACCAGGGCCATCGGTACGGCGGTGTCCTCCCCCGCGATCCCCACCAGCGGGGAGGCGACGGCGCCGATGAGGAAGGAGGACGTGCCGAGCAGCGCGGAGGCGGAGCCCGCGGACTTCTTGACCCGCATCAGGGCGAGCGCCTGGGTGTTGGGCAGGCTGATGCCCATCGCGGACATCAGCACGAACAGTACGGCGGCGACCGGCCCGAGCCCGACCTCGCCGAAGACGCCCAGGGACATGAGCAGCAGCACGGTCGCGGCGGCGATCACGACGACGAGGCCGAGGCCGAGCACCCGGTCCAGCCTGACCCGGCCGACGAGAACCTTGCCGTTGATCTGGCCGACCACGACGAGCCCGATCGAGTTGAGCCCGAACAGCAGGCTGAACGTCTGCGCGGAGGCTCCGTAGATCTCCTGCATGACGAACGGCGAGGCCGCGACGTAGGCGAACAGCGAGGCGAAGGCGAAGCCGCCGGCGAGCATGTACCCGGTGAAGGCACGGTCGGCGAGCAGCCCGCGCATCGCGCGCAGGGTGTCGCCGACACCGCCCGCGTGCCGTTCCTCGACGGGCAGCGTCTCCGGCAGTTTGGCCCACACGACCGCGCCCAGCGCCAGGCCGACCACGACGAGGACGACGAACACGCCCCGCCAGTCGGTGAAGCGCAGGATCTGTCCGCCGATGAGCGGCGCGACGATCGGCGCGACGCCGGAGATCAGCATGAGGGTGGAGAAGAAGCGGGCCATGGCGACGCCGTCGTACAGGTCGCGTACGACGGCGCGGGCGATGACGATCCCGGCGGCGCCGGCGAGTCCCTGCAGGAGCCGGAAGGCGACGAGGACTTCCACGGTGGGCGCGACGGCGCACAGGGCGGTGGCGACGACGTAGACGGCGAGTCCGGCCAGCAGCGGGCGCCGGCGTCCCCACTTGTCGCTCATCGGCCCGACGACGATCTGCCCGAGGGCCATGCCGGCCAGGCACGCGGTGAGCGTCAGCTGGACGGTCGCGGCGGGTGCGCCCAGCGACCGGGTGACCTCCGGGAGCGAGGGGAGGTACATGTCCATCGCCAGGGGCGGCGTGGCGGTCAGGCTGCCGAGGATGAGTGTGACGAGCAGACTGATACGCCGCGCGGCGGGCAGCGTGGGCGGCGTTTGCGACGAATACGACGAATGCGATGTCTGCGGCAGATGTGCCGCCGATTCCGTGATGGTCATGTCCGGTGACTTGTGCGGTATGGACGGCCCGCGCTCGGGCATGTGATGTGCCCCTCCCTCTTCTGCAGATCCGCCACCTATGCTCTCAGCTCGTACGGACTTGAACGAACAGACCCGAACGACGAACGACGAACGAACGACGAACGAACCTGAGCGAGGGTGGGGCGGGGTGTCAGCGGTGACCGGGCAGAAGGTGCGCTGGGGGATTCTGGCGACGGGCGGAATGGCGGCGACGTTCACGGCGGATCTGGTCGATCTGCCGGACGCCGAGGTGGTGGCGGTGGCCTCGCGGACCGAGGCGTCGGCGAAGGCGTTCGCCGAGCGGTTCGGGATAGCGCGGGCGTACGGCGGCTGGGAGTCGCTGGCGCGGGACGAGGACGTCGACGTGGTGTACGTGGCGACCCCGCACTCGGCGCACCGGGCCGCCGCCGGCCTCTGCCTGGAGGCGGGCCGCAACGTGCTGTGCGAGAAGCCGTTCACGCTGAACGCGCGCGAGGCGGCGGAACTGGTCGCGCTCGCCCGCGAGAACGGCGTCTTCCTGATGGAAGCCATGTGGATGTACTGCAACCCGCTGGTGCGCCGTCTGAAGGAGCTGGTGGACGGCGGCGCGATCGGCGAGGTCCGCAGCCTCCAGGCGGACTTCGGCCTCGCGGGCCCCTTCCCCCCGGCGCACCGGCTGCGCGACCCCGCGCAGGGCGGCGGCGCGCTGCTCGACCTGGGCGTGTACCCGGTGTCCTTCGCGCAGTTGCTGCTCGGCGAGCCGTCGGACGTGGCGGCGCGCGCGGTGCTCTCGGAGGAGGGCGTCGACCTCCAGACGGGCGCGCTGCTCTCCTACGACGGCGGCGCCCTCGCCTCGGTCCACTGCTCGATCACCGGCGGTACGCCGAACTCCGCGTCGATCACCGGCTCCGAGGGCCGCATCGACGTCCCGTACGGCTTCTTCTTCCCGGACCACTTCGTGCTGCACCGGGACGGCCAGGATCCGCAGGAGTTCCGGGCCGACCCGGCGGACGGTCCCCGCGCCAGCCTCAAGCACGAGGCCCGGGAGGTGATGCGGGCGCTGCGCGCCGGGGAGACCGAGTCGCCGCTGGTCCCGCTGGAGGGCACGCTGGCCGTGATGCGGACGCTCGACGCGATCAGGGACCGCGTCGGCGTCCGCTACCCGGGAGAAACGGAAGAAGCGGGAGAAGCGGGAGAACAGGGAGAAGCGGCAGAGCCGGTCGTCACGCCGGCTTGAGCCCCGGCTCCCCCGCCTCGGTCACGAAGGACCCGGCGGTGGTGAGCGGCGCACCCTCGGTCGTCACGTGGGACACCGTCTTGAAGTCGGCGCGCGCCGACTCCCGGCCGAGGGACACGGTCGCGTAGCCGCGCAGTCCGTTGAAGAACCGCAGGTGCGGGTTGGCGGTCATGAGGGTGTCCCAGTTGGACGGCTTCGCCGAGCCGTTGCCGCCGCTGGTGACGGAGGTGGTGACGATCTCCGTGCCCACGGTCCGGGAGTCCGGGTCGTCGAAGTCGCGTTTGATGTCGAAGCCGTAGGAGACGTGCACGTCGCCGGTGAGGACCATGAGGTTGTCGACCCCGGCGGCCTGCGCGCCGGCCAGTACCCGCTCGCGGGAGGCCGGGTAGCCGTCCCAGGAGTCCATGGAGACCTTGGACGGCGTGCTGGTCGAGTTGTACCGCTGGGAGAAGGTGACCTGCTGGGGCACCACGTTCCACCGGGCGTCCGACCGGTGCCAGCCGTTGATCAGCCAGCGCTCCTGGGCGTCGCCGGTGAGGGTGCGCGCGGGGTCCTCGGACTCGGGGCCGGGGAACTGCCAGCCGTCGCCGTACGCCTGGTTGGAGCGGTACTGGCGGGTGTCGAGGACGTCGAACTGGGCCAGCCGTCCCCAGTGCAGGCGGCGGTAGAGCCTCAGGTCGGGGCCGTCGGGCAGTTGGGGCCGGCGCAGCGGCATGTTCTCCCAGTAGGCGCGGTAGGCGGCGGCCCGGCGGAGCAGGAACTCCTCCGGCGGGACGCTGTTCTCCGGGGTGTCGCCCGCGTAGTTGTTCTCGGTCTCGTGGTCGTCCCAGGTGACGACGAACGGGTGGGCGGCGTGCGCGGCCCGCAGGTCGGGGTCGGACTTGTAGAGGGCGTACCGCAGCCGGTAGTCCTCCAGCGTCACCGTCTCGTGGGCGAAGTGGGCGGGCAGGGTGCCCGCGGGGTAGGCGCGGGAGCCGCCGGTGGCGTTGACGGCGTACTCGTAGAGGTAGTCGCCGAGGTGGAGGACGAAGTCCACGTCGTCCTCGGCCAGGTGCCGGTACGCGGTGTAGTAGCCCTGGTCGTAGCGCTGGCAGGAGACCAGGCCGAAGGTCAGGTCGGCGGCGCGGCCGTGCCGCGCGGGCGCGGTGCGGGTGCGGCCGGCGGGGCTGACGTACCGGCCGGCGCGGAAGCGGTAGTGGTAGACGTGGCCGGGGGCGAGGTGGTCGACCTCGACGTGGACGGTGTGGTGGAACTCGGGGTGGGCGGTGGTCCTGCCGCGTCTGACGACGCGCCGGAACCGTGCGTCGAGGGCCAGCTCCCAGCTCACCTCGACGCGTTGGGCGGGCAGTCCGCTGTCGGCCTGGTAGGGGGACGGGGCCAGCCGGGTCCACAGCAGGACGGAGTCGGGCTGCGGGTCGCCCGAGGCCACGCCGAGCGTGAAGGGGTCGTCGGTGAGCCGCGCGGCGTCCAGTTCGGCGGCGCTCGCGGTTCCGGCGGTCGGCAGGTTCACGGAGAAGGCGAGCGCGGCGGCGGCGCCGGTGACGGTCAGGAAGCGGCGGCGGCCGAGGCCGCGGGCGGCGGCGCGGAGTTCGGGCGCGTGCGAGGGCTGCGGCCGGGCCGGGACCGGGGCCTGGCCCCGGTGCGCGGCACGGGTCGGGTCCTGGTGGTTCGCGGGTGTCATCCGTTCCTCCCCTGGCGGTGGTTGCAAGGGGCATTCGAAGGGGCCGGAACGACCCGGGCTTGGCGCGGACATGGCGATCGCGTGTCGGAAGGATGAGTTCCGCCCGCTCCGGGCCCCGTACGCTGCCGACCCATGAACACCGTGAGAATCACCGACGAGGAAACCCCCGGCGCGCGGAAGGTCGCCGTCGTCACGGGTGCCGGGTCCGGCATCGGCCGGGCGGTAGCCGTCGAACTGCTCACCGCGGGCTGGGCGGTGGCCCTGGCCGGCCGCCGCCCCGAGACCCTGGCGCAGACGGCCGCGGCGGCGCCCGCGGGCGGCGGCAGGGCGCTCACCGTCCGCGCGGACGTGTCACGCCCGGAGGAGGTGGCCGCCCTCTTCGCCGCAGTGCGGGACCGGTTCGGACGGCTGGACCTGCTGTTCAACAACGCGGGGACGTTCGGCCCCGGCGGTGTGCCGGTCGAGGAACTGCCCTACGACGCCTGGCGGCACGTGGTGGACACCAACCTCAACGGCGCCTTCCTGTGCGCGCAGGCGGCGTACCGGCAGATGAAGGAGCAGGACCCGCAGGGCGGCCGGATCATCAACAACGGCTCGATCTCGGCGCACACGCCGCGTCCGCACTCGGTGGCGTACACGGCGACCAAGCACGCGCTGACCGGCCTGACCAAGTCACTGTCGCTGGACGGCCGCCCCTACGGCATCGCGGTGGGCCAGATCGACATCGGCAACGCGGCGACCGACATGACGGCCGGTATGGCGACCGGCGCGCTCCAGGCCGACGGGGAGACGGCACCCGAGCCCGTGATGGACGTCGCCGACGTGGCGCGCACGGTGCGGCACATGGCCGAGCTGCCGCTGGAGGCGAACGTGCAGTTCGCGACGGTCATGGCGACGGCGATGCCGTACGTGGGACGCGGCTGAGCACGCACCGCACGGGTCACACAATCGGAGTTTCACACTCCACGGTATTGCGGCCGGTGGAGGACGTGTGCTCAACTCTCCTTCACCAGAGCTTCACACTTGGAGCGTTGGTCTTCGGGGGCCCGCGGGCCGTACCCGAGGGGGGGAAGGCGACAGCCGTTCCGCGGCACCGGTGGGGGGCCCGAGTGGTACCGCGGGAAACGCCGGTGAGCGGAACGGCTGTCGCGTCAGGTCCCGGCTAGGCCTGCCCGGTCTCGAACCGGGTGATGTGGCCGCCCTCGTCGACGGTGAAGTCCCACCGGGTGCGCATCTCGCCCCAGGTGTCGTTGCGGTAGCGGGCGATCAGGGCGCGACCGCCGTTCGACTCGTTGTCGACCTCCATGTGACCGTTGGAGGAGAAGATCTCCTGGTCGATCCACTGGTCGAGGTCCCGGTCGTCTCCGTCGTCGGCCATCGTGGCGTCCGGCGCGAGCAGCGCGAGGAAGGCCTCGCGGTCGTGGGCGTTGACGGCGGCGACGAAGGCGCGGACGGCCGGGTCGCTGAGTCGCGTGGTCTGAATCGTCATGGCGGCAGCGTCACACCGGCCCCGCACCCCCGCCACCCGGTCCGTCCCCGGGCCCGCCATCCGGCCCACCACCCGAACGGCGCCCGCGACGGGCCGGGACGCCGCGGACGGGCGACGGTGGGGGGATGAGCCGCCGCTGTCTGCGAGGGAGTCGACGTGAACTGGTGTGACCGGCGTGATCTCGGCCTGCTGCTGCTCCGCCTGGGTACCGGCGGAGTCCTGGCCGCGCACGGCGCGCAGAAGCTGCTCGGCTGGTTCGGCGGGGGCGGTATAGAGGCGACCGGCCAGGCCATGGAGGCCATGGGGTACGCCCCGGGGCGGGCCAGCGCCACCGCGGCGGGCCTCGCGGAGGCGGGCGGCGGGACGCTGCTGGCGCTGGGCCTGGCCACACCGGCCGCGGGGGCGGCGGCGGCCGGCGCGATGGCGGGCGCCGCGGCGGTGCACGCCCCGAACGGCTTCTTCGCCCAGGCCGGCGGCCTCGAGTACGCGGCGTCCCTCGGCCTGACGGCCGCCGGACTCGCGGTCACGGGCCCCGGCCGCCTCTCGCTGGACCACGTGCTCGGCCACGCCGTCAACCGGAACTGGATGGTCCCGGCCGCCTTCGCGGCGACGGCGGCGGCCACGACCGCGATCGTGGGGGCGCGGAACAAGCGGCTGCGGAAGGCCGCGGAGGGGGAGCAGGAGCCCCTGTTCGACTGACGCCGCGACAGTCCGTGGCAGGCTCCCGGTATGACGGACGATCCCGGCGGTGCTCCCGCCGACCCCTGGAACACCATCGACGCCCTGTGGACGTGGCTGGAGGCGGACCAGCCCGTCGGCGGCCGGGAGGGCCTGCTGCTGCGCATGCTGAAGCTGTCGGAGGAGGTCGGCGAGGTCGCCGAGGCGGTGATCGGCGCGACCGGCCAGAACCCGCGCAAGGGCCGCACGCACTCCTGGGACGACGTGGAGGCCGAGCTGTGCGACGTCGTGATCACGGCGATGGTGGCCCTGCGGACGCTGACCCCCGAGGCCCGGGAGGTGTTCGGGCGGCATCTGGCACGGGTGGCGGGCCGGTCGCTGGGCGGGTGAGCGCGCGAAGGGGTCCGCACCCGTGGGAGTCGGTCACGGGTGCGGACCGGTGACTCGGTCAGCCCGCGCTGCAGGAGACCGAGGGCCAGGTCCAGTTGCCGTTGGCCTGGATGGTGGCGCCCCAGTTGCCGCCGCTGCCGTTCGACCTGGCGGTCAGCGTCTGGGCGTCGGGGTAGCTCGCGTTGATGTTCCAGGTCGACATGACCTTGGCCGGCGACGGCACCTTCATCGTCACCGTCCAGTCACTGGCCCCGCTGACGGACACGTCGAGGTTGTACCGGTCGCCCCACCGCTGCCCGGCCGACAGCGTCGCGGTACAGGAGCCACCGCCACCATCACCGCCGCCTCCCCCGTCCCCGCCCCCGCCGCTGCCGTCGGGGGCGACCGCGCGGCCGGTCTGCGGCGAGATCATGCCGGAGCACAGTCCCTTGCCCGCCAGGGTCTGGGCGATGCGCGGAATGGCCGCGAGGGTGTTGGCGGGCCAGTCGTGCATGAGGACGACCTGGCCGTTGCCGAGCCGGGAGACGGCCTGCACGATCGCGTCGGTACTGGCGTTGTTCCAGTCCTGCGAGTCGACGTCCCAGATCACCTCGGTCAGCCCGTACTTGGCCTCGACCGACCGGAGCGTCGCGTTGGTCTCGCCGTACGGCGGCCGGAACAGCTTGGGCGTGCCGCCGCCCGCGCCCGCGATCGCCTGCTGGGTGCGGGAGATCTCCGAGTCCATCTGGGCCTGCCCGAGCTGGGTCAGGTGCGGGTGGGTGTAGCTGTGGTTGGCGACCCACATCCCGGCGTCGACCTGGGCCCGGACCAGGGACGGGTTCTGGGCGGCGTACTGGCCCTGGTTGAACATGGTGGCCCGCAGCCCGTTCTGCTTCAGCGCGTTGAGCAGCGACTGGGTGCTGCCGGAGGGGCCGTCGTCGAAGGTGAGCCCGACGTAGCCGGTGCAGGCGGCGGCCTGGGACGGGGCGGCGCCGGCGACGACGGTGCCCGCGGCGGCCAGCGCGGTCACGGCCACGCCGGTGGCCAGGGTGCGCAGGGGGCGTGACGACGGGCGGGGTCCGGTGCGCGTACGCATGGTTCCTCCTCTCGGTTGTCGTGCGGTGGGGTCAGCCCGCGCTGCAGGAGACCGAGGGCCAGGTCCAGTTGCCGTTGGCCTGGATGGTGGCACCCCAGTTGTTGCCGCTGCCGTTCGACCTGGCCGTCAGCGTCTGCGCGCCGGGGTAGCTCGCGTTGATGTTCCAGGTCGACATGACCTTCGCGGGAGACGGCACGTTCATCGTCACCGTCCAGTCACTGGCCCCGCTGACGGACACGTCGAGGTTGTACCGGTCGCCCCACTTCTGCCCGGCGGACAGCGTCGCGGTGCACCCACCGCCGCCACCGCCACCGCCGCCCCCGCCGCCGCCGTTGTCGCCGCCACCGCCGGAGCCCGTGCCGCCGACGTTGATGCTGGAGTTGCCGCTGCTCTGGTAGCCCTCGGTGGCCATGATCATGTAGTAGCTGAAGCTGCCCATCGGCATCCCGGCCCGCGCCCACGCGTCGAAGTGGTTGCCGGTGGTGATGGTGCCGCCGGTCCGCCTCGCCTGACGGACGCTCCAGTACTGGTCGAAGGTGCGGGTGCCCTCGACGGAGGGCTTGTTGACGCGGGTCGTCTTGTAGATGTCGTAGGTGCCGCCGTCACTGGTGACGGTGCCCTTGTACTCGCCCGTGGGCCGGTAGGTACCCCAGTTGTCGACGATGTAGTACTCGACGAGCGGGTTCGACGTCCACCCGTAGAGCGCCAGGTACGCGTTGCCGGACGGGTTGAAGCTGCCCGAGTACTGCACGGTCCTGCGCCCGCCGTTGCTCCAGCCCTTGCCCGCGACGAAGTTGCCGGTGTTGCTCCACGAGGTGCTGTACTGGCCGCCGGAGCCCATGTTCATGGAGACGGTGCCCTGGCTGTCGGTCCAGAACGAGTAGTAGTAGCCGTTGTTGGTGCCCTCCTGGTTGGTCGTGACGACCGTGTCGGCCCGGGCGGTGCCCGGCAGCATCAGCGCGGCGAGTGCGGCGAGGGCGACGGCCCACGCGCTTCTGACGAGCAGGGTGACGGGACCACGTCTGCGGCGCCGCGACGGCATGAGCAGGTTCATGACAGGCGTTCCTCTCCCGTGGGGGTTCGGTCAACGGCGCCAGTGTTGGCCCGCACCCGTCGAGCGTCAACAGTTTCGGTAGATGTTTCGAAACCTTCGAGATCGCCGAAGACGCACACGCGAGGACGACGTAGCAGTTCACTCGACATGCGAGCCGCGAACGAGCCCGCGGCCCACAGAGTGTCCGGCGCGACTCCCGGAAAGCGAAACACCGGGATTCGAAACTTTCGGAGCCGATACGCGCGCGAGCCGACCCGGGCCTCCGGGACTACGGCTCGGGTACCGGGTGCGGCGGCAGGAGGGCGGGGGGCGCGGTCAGCCCCGCGGTGACGAACGCGATGACGGTGGCCGGGTGCGGGAACGGGGACGACGCCGTGGGCGTCACGGCGAGCGGGCGCCCGTAGGTCTCCAGGATGAGGCCGAAGGCCAGGGCGCAGCGCTCGGTGACCTCGTCGACCGACAGCTCGGGCAGCGCCCGGCCGATCATGACCTCGAACGGGGCCGGCAGGAACTGGGTGGAGACGTTGGGCAGCCGTCCCGTCGGCATGGCCGAGCGGGCCAGCAGGTGGCAGAGCATGCGGCCGTCCGGCGTGCGCACGAGTTCGGCGAAGGGCTCGACCACGCTGGCCGTCAGGTCGCGGACCGACGTCGCGTCGACCGGCCCCCTCGTCAGCGGGGCCATGCGCTCCAGCCACAGCGGCCCCAGCTCCTGTTCGAGCAGCGCCGAGACCAGCCCCTCCCGGGAGCCGAAGTGGTAGTGCACGGCCCCCGCGTTGAGTCCCGCCTCGGCGTTGACGGAACGGACGGACACCTGGTCCGGAGCCTTCTCCAGGAACAGCTTCTTGGCCGCGGCGAGGAGCCGTTCACGGGTGGAGGAATCGCTGGGACTGCTCATACGGACATTCCAGCACAGCCGGGAACCGGGTCGGCGCCGACGGCGGGAGCCAGCCCTCCATCAGGTCCGAATCATCATCCAATCACTGATTGAGCTATGTTTGGAGCGAGGGTGGCGAAGGGCGCGGCCCGGCAGCACAGGAGCAACACCATGGGTACTTTCGTCGTCACCGGTTCCGCGTCGGGCATGGGCGCCGCCAGCGCCGAGCGGCTGCGCGCGGCCGGCCACCGGGTGATCGGGGTGGATCTCCGCTCCGCCGACGTGATCGCCGATCTCGGCACCCCCGAGGGCCGGCGGGGCGCCGTGCGCGAGATCCTCGAGCGGAGCGGCGGCGTCGTCGACGGTGTCGCCGCCGTCGCCGGTGTCGGACCGAACCTCAAGGACGCGGCGGCCGTGGCGTCCATCAACTACTTCGGCCCCGTCGCCCTGCTCGACGGGCTGCACCAGGCGCTGGAGCGCGCCGAGGCGCCCCGCGTCGTCGTGATCAGCTCCAACTCCGCCAGCACCGTGCCGTTGATCGACGACACCCTGGTGGAGCTGCTGCTCGCCGGTGACGAGAACGCCTCCCGCGAGCGCGCGACCAAGGCGCAGAGCGTGCTGCCCCCGACCCTGTCCGAGTCCAGCCCCAGCATCTCCGCGTACGCCACCTCGAAGCTGGCCCTGGCCCACTGGGTGCGCCGTACGGCCACCGACCCCGAGTGGGGCCGCAAGGGCATCCTGGTCAACGCGATCGCCCCGGGCGCCGTCCTGACCCCGCTCATGACCGGTTCCACGAGCGCAGCCGAGGAGCTGGACCCCGACTCCTTCCCGACCCCGATGCCGCTGGGCATCTTCGGCGAGCCCCGGGACATCGCGTTCTGGGTGGAGCAGTTCCTGCGCCCCGAGGCCCGGTTCACCACCGGCGCGGTCCTCTACGTGGACGGCGGCACCGACGCGGCGATACGCCCGGACGCGCAGCCCACGGCCCTGCGTCCCTGACCGGCGCCCGGCGACGATCCCCGCCGGGGAACCGGCCCCCGTCGAGTCCGCGTCACCGTCATGGTGTGGCGGAGGGCGAGTCGAGGGGGAGGCACGGTGGCGGAGCGGTTCACGATGGGGATCGTCGAGCTGAGCGGTGAGGAGCGCAGCCTCGGTCCGTACCGGTTGCTCGGGCAGCTCGCCACCGGTGGGATGGGGATCATCTATCTGGGCCGGGACCAGGAGACCGGTCGGCTCGCGGCACTCAAGACGGTGCTGGCGCCCGGCGGAGTCAGTACCGAGGCCCGTAAGCGCTTCCGCCGCGAGGTCGAACTCGCCAGCCGGGTCACCAGTCCCCGTACGGTCCGCGTCCTCGGGTCCGACGCCGAGGACGCCAAACCGTGGATGGCGATGGAGTACGTACCGGCCCCCTCCCTGGAGGCGCTGGTGGTGCAGCGCGGCGCGCTCCGGGACGTGGGCGCGGTGTGCCGCGTCGGCCGGGGCGCGGCCGAGGCACTGGTCGAACTGCACCGCCGGAAGATCGTGCACCGCGATGTGAAACCCCTCAACATCCTGCTCACCGGGGACGGCCCCAAGGTCATCGACTTCGGCATCTCGCACGCCAGCGACCTCACCAGTACCCGGCTCACCCTCGGCACCATCGCTTTCGCCGCCCCCGAGCAGGCCGAAGGCCAGTCCTGCACGGCCGCCTCCGACGTCTACTCCCTCGGCGTGACCCTGTACTACATCGCCGCCGGCCGGCTCCCCTACCCGGAGACCGTCGAACCGCTCCAGCAACTCAACTACGTACGGTGCGCCGACATCGACCTGGACGGCCTGCCCGACGGGCTGACCGGACCGGTCACCGCCTGCCTGGCCCGCGACCCCGGCGACCGGCCGACCGCCCTCGAACTCCTCGACATCCTCGCCGACGACACGGTCCCCGACGCCCTGCCGGCCGGCTGGTCCACCCTCATCGGCCTCTACGCGGCGGAGGGCCTGCGCCTCGAAGGCGCCACCGCCCTCTCCGAAGCCGAAACCGTCGTCCGCACCTGGACCACACCCCCCACCCGCCTCCTCACCGAGCCCCCCGGCGAGCCGAAGCGGCAGAAGAAGCCGAAGAAGTCGAGCCAGCCGAGCCGGCCGAGTCAGCCGAGTCAGCCGAGTCAGCCGAAGCAGGACGAGCTCGACCCGAAGGCCGTCCTCCGGGTCCGCAACACCGCGAAGGTGACCGTACGGGTCTACTCCGGCGGCAGGTTCGTCAGGAAGATCGATCCGGGTGAGCGCAAGAGCGTCACCCTCCCCGTCGGCTCCCGCAACGTACGGCTGACCGCCCCCGGGAAGCAGGCCGTGACCCACGTCTACGCCTTGAGGCGGGACCAGGTGCTGGCTCTCGAAGCGGGCGTGTCGAAGGGCCGCCTGTACCTGGACCGGCCCGGCGCCGGGAGACCGAAGGCGGCGGAACCCACCCCCCGTCCCGTCAGTCCCGTCAGTCCCGCCGCGCCACCCTCACCGGCGAAGACGGGCGAGTTCAACTGGGCGGCGGTCGTCACCGTGGTCATCCTCCTCGCCATCGGGGTCGGTTGGCTGGTGCAGCACGACAAGAACGACACCTCGGACACCGTCGACAACGAGCCGGCGGCCACCGCTTCCGCCACGACCGACACCGACACCGACGCCTCCGGGACGGGTGGCGACACCGTCGGCCAGTACGGCGACACCGTCGGCCAGTACGGCGACGGCGGCAACACGGGCGACTCGACGCTCGACGACCACGGCGACGGCGGCAGCACCGACGACGCGTACGACGAGCCCGCCGAACCCGAGACCACCCCGCTCAGCGCCGAGGACGAGGAGTTCGCCGCGGTCGACGTCGACGACTGCCTCGGCGATCACCGGGACGACGACGACTGGTCCTCCACCACCCCCACCGTGGCCTCCTGCTCCGCCCCCGGCTCCTACTACCGGGTCAGCTCCGTCTCCGAGGACCTCGGCTGCGAGTCGGAGGACATGGTCTGGTGGCACGACAACGACGACGGCACCGAGACCAACCTCTGCCTGAACCGCAACTACCGCGTCGGCCAGTGCATGTTCGCCGTGCACGAGGGCGACGTACTGAGCATCTACTGGAACGCGGTGACCGACTGCGAGGCGTCCTTCCCCGACAAGTACGAGTACATCGTGCGTGTCACCGCCGTCTCCCCCGACGGTGCGCCCGAGGGCAACTGCGGCACCGACGAGCAGTGGAGCCCGGAGAACGGCGGCGCCTTCTGCGGCAGGGTGGTGTGGAAGCGCAACGACATGCCCGACCTGTGACCCCGGCTTCCGGTGACCCCGGCGTCCGAGCGGGCCGAAGACCGTCGTCAGGGCTCGTGGGTGATCTCCACGACCACGTCGATCTCACCCGTGTTGTCGTCGAGGCAGCCCTCGCCGTCGTTGATGCGGAGCTGGACCAGGCCGTCCCCGCCCGCCTTGAAGGTCTTGGCCTCTCCTATGGCGAGGACCGGTGCGTCCTGGGTGTCGGCGAGGCGGGTCACCAGCGTGCCGAAGGGCGCGTCGGGGTCCACCTTGCACTGGGCCGCGAAGTCCAGCGTCCGGTCGGACTGCGCGTCGTAGCCGGCCGGGCCGGTCATGGGCATGGTCTGCTGGTCGACCGTCCACTCGCCCTGCCGGAACCGCACGGTGACGGTGTCGCCCGCCCGGACCACCGCGTTCTCCACCGGCTGCCAGCCCTGCTGGGCGCTCACGACCAGCTCGTAGGACGCCTCCTGGGGCGCCCCCACGGGTGAGGCCAGGGGGGTCGCCGCCGGGGCGGGGGCTTCGGTGGCGCCCTGGACCGGCCCTTGTTCGTCGTCGCCCTGGAAGGGTGTCACGCCCGCGAGGAGCAGTCCGCCGCCCATGACGCCGACGAGCGCGGCGGCTCCGGCGAGGGTCCCCGCCAGCCACCGGCCGGGGCTCGCCTGACGCGCCGGGGACGGTGTGTACGTGCTCTCGACGGTGTGGACGGCCGTGCCTTCGAAGCCCCCGGGGGGTGCGAGCCGCGTGTCTCCGGCCCGGGCCGACTCCTCGGCGTCGCGGCCGACGGTGACGGTGACAGCGTCGGCGTCGGACGCGACCGATCCGCTCGCGGAGCCGAGTACGGGCAGCAGGGCGCCCTCGGTGGCCTCCTGCGCCGCGACGCCGCGCAGGGCCGCCGCCACGTCGTCGACGGTGGGGCGCTCGCCCGGCGTCTTGCGCAGCAGCGCCTCGACGACGGGACGGAGCGGGCCGAGCCGCTCGGGGAGCACCGGCTCGCCGTACACGACGGCGTGCATGGTCGCCGCGTACTCGGGCCGGCGGAAGGGCGAGCGTCCTCCGCAGACGGTGACCAGCGTGGCGCCGAGCGACCACAGGTCGGACGCCGGTCCGGCGTCCTGCGCCGTGGCCCGTTCCGGTGCCATGTACTCGATGGAGCCGACGAGTTGGCCGGTGGAGGTGAGCAGTTCGCCGTCGTCGAGGGCGGCGATGCCGAAGTCGGTGAGTACGGCGCTGCCGTCGGGCCGCAGCAGCACGTTGGCCGGTTTCACGTCGCGGTGCAGGGTGCCCGCGAGGTGGACGGCCCTGAGCGCGTCGAGCAGCTGAAGCCCGATCCGCGCGGTGTGCCCCGGGGTGAGCGGCCCGGACCGGCGCACCTGGGCCGCGAGCGAGGGCCCCCGCACCAGCTCCATGACGATCCAGAGCCGGTCCTCGAACTCGACCAGGTCGTGCACGCCGACCACGTGGGGGTGCGGCACCCGGGCGACGGCGCGCGCCTCACGGACCGCGCGCCGCATCCGCGTCCGGCGGTCCTCGTCGCCCTCGACGGCGACGCGCAGCTCCTTGGCGGCGACCGGCCGGTCGAGCAGCTGATCGTGGGCCCGCCAGACGACGCCCATGCCGCCCTTGCCGAGTACGTCGAACAGCAGGTACCGGCCGGCGATCAGCCGCCCGGAGCCCCCGTCGGCCTGCTGATCAGGTACACCGGTCAGCACCGGTCTCTCACATCCCTCTCGCTACCACTCGGCAACCCGCATCCGCCCCCACCATACCGACCCCCGGGGGACGGCTCTCCCCAACCTCCCCCGGCACGCGCGAGGTTGAGGGACAACGGCCCGTCCCCTCCCCCTGCACGTCCCGGGCCGGGGCGGCCGGGACACCACGCGGTCACCCGCTTTCCCCGGGAGCGACGGAGTAGCTGAGGTCCTTGGCCGTGAGCGAGGCCGGCCGCAACCGCAGCCACGTCGTGCCGCGTTCGCTCGGCGCGTCGTACAGGTAGCGCACGAACCGCTCGTCCCAACGGGTCTCGTCCGCTCCCAGGTACCGGGCCAGTTTGCGTCGCCCCCTCGGGACGTCGAACGGCACCAGTTCGGCCTGCCCTCGCGCGATCACCTGCCGTACGCGTCCCGTCGCGAGGTCGCACTCGTCCACCACGAGCGCGATGTCCGGGTCGCTCCTCACCCGGTCGAACAACCGGGTCCACGGTCCCGTCAGCACTTAGAACGCGCCGTCCTCCCACAGGAACCAGACCGGGCGCACGGTGGGCCCGCCGGTGGCGAGGCGAGCGGTGAGGGGTCGCCGCAGGAAGGTGTCCGTATCGAAGTCGGAAGTCGTCACGCCGCGCATCCTGCCGTGCGCGGCGAGCCCGGTGGAAGCGGCAGACGAGTCGGGCTGTACGCCGGGTTCTGTTCCGGAGGGTCCTCGCGGGCCCTCCGGCGACGGCCATCCATCTACGACCGGCGTTGCCACCGGTCTCCAGCGGTCTACCCGCGGACTCGGGCGGGCAGCCCTCGATCGTCCGCGCAGAGGCGCCTCTTCTTGCGAGGAGGCGTCTCCTCTTGACCTTGCTCCGGGTGGGGTTTACCTAGCTGCCCAGGTCGCCCTGGGCACTGGTGGTCTCTTACACCACCGTTTCACCCTTACCGGGGGCCGAAGCCTCCGGCGGTCTGCTTTCTGTGGCACTGTCCCGCGGGTCACCCCGGGTGGCCGTTAGCCATCACCCTGCCCTGTGGAGCCCGGACGTTCCTCGGGAAGTCCCGTGAGGGACTCCACGCGGCCGCCCGCCCGGCTCGTCTGCCGTGTCGACCATGGTACCCGGCGGACCTCCCGCCCCGGACCGGCGGCAGCCGTCGCGAGGACCGAGCCGGCCAGGATCAGGGTGAAGGCGACGCCGATGCCGAGGGTCAGGTCCTCGTCCAGGAGCAGAGCGCCCGCGGCGACGGCCACCGCCGGGTTGACGTAGGTGATGACGCCGGCGCGTACCGGGCCGACCTCCTTGATCAGCTCCAGGAAGGCCACGAAGGCGATCGCGGTGCAGACGACGCCGAGGCCGGCCAGGGCGGCCAGGGCCTCGCCGGAGGGGAGGGAGGTGGGCCGGGTCAGGAAGGCGGCGGGGGCGTAGACGACGGCGGCCAGGGTGAGACAGGGGGTGATGAGCTGGAGGGTGGGGACGTTCTTGAGGTGGCGGGCGGCTATGAGGGGGGCGGTGGCGTAGCCGACGACCGTCACCAGCACCTCGGCCAGTGAGCGGGCGTCCCCACCGGTGAGGTGCGGGACGGTGAGGACGGCGACGCCTCCGAGGCCGAGTCCGAGGCCGGTGATCCGGCGGGCGCCGACCCGCTCCGCGGCGCCGAAGAAGCGCGCCAGGAGCACGCCGACGATCGGCACGCCCGCGATCAGCAGCCCGGCGGTGGAGCTGGACAGGTGCCGCTCGGCGTCCGTCAGGGTCCACCAGGGGCCGATGATCTCGATCACGGCGAAGGCCAGCATCGGCTTCCAGTGGCGTCGTACGGTGCCGAAGAGGTCTCCCTTGCGCAGGGCGAAGGGGAGCAGGAGGGCCGCGCCGAGCGCGCAGCGCGTGAACACCACGCCGGACGGGGACACCTCGTCCACCGCCACCTTGATCATCAGGTAGGGGACACCCCAGACCACTCCCATCAGGGAGAACAGGAACCAGCCGCGTGCAGTCATGCGGCGAGTCTCGGCCGCCTCACCCGGTGCGGTCTTGAACGCTGTTGCGGTACGCCGCCGGGGTCACCCCGAGCACCCGGCGGAACCAGCGGGTCAGGTGCGCCTGGTCGGCGAAGCCCACCAGGGCCGCCACCTCGGCCGGGCGCAGGCCCGCGTCCAGGAGCCCGCGCGCCCTGGCCACCCGGTGCTGGGCGAGCCAGGCGTACGGCGGCATCCCCGTCGCCGTACGGAAGGCCCGCAGGAGTTGGTAGCGGGACAGACCGAGGTCGGTGGCGAGGGCGGCCAGCGGCGGCGGGGCGAGGAGTTCGTCGGCGAGCCGGTCGCGTACGACGCGGGCGACGCGGTCGGCACCGGGGACCGTGTCGTCGGCCGCGCGGGCCGTGGAGTGGCGGCGGGCGAGCGCCGTGAGCAGCCAGGGCAGGCGGGACTCGGCCTCCAGGGGGTCGGGGCAGCGGGCCAGGTCCGTGTGCGCGGCGCGCAGGGCGGCGGCGAGTTCCGGGTCGTCGATGACCGGCTCGCGGAAGTGTGGGAGGGCGGTGGCGCGGGTGCCGTCGGTGAGGAGGGGCGGGGTCGCGTACAGAGCGCGGTACGAGTAGCCGTCGGGGGCGGCCGGGCCGCCGGTGTGCACCTCGCCCGGTTCCAGGACGACGATGGAGCCCGGCCCGGAGTGGATGTGCCCGCCCCGGTAGGCGATGACCTCCAGGCCGCCGACGGTGACGCCCACCGTGAACTCGTCGTGGGCGTGCGGGGCGTAGACGTGCCGGTCGAAGCGGGCGGTGAGGAGGTCGAGGGGAGGGCCGGCCGCCCCCAGCCGTGCCCTCGTCCAGCGTGCCTGCTCGCCGCGCGCGTCCATCGCCGACCACCCCTGCTCCTACGGGATCAGAGGAAGTCGGTGGTGTCCAGGTCGAAGGAGAAGGGGGCGGGGAGGGTGAGCGGCTTTCCGAGGGCGACGGTGCAGTGCTGTCGGTAGTCGTCGCTCTCCGGGGCGCTGAACAGTGTGATCGAGGATGCCTCACGGTCGGCGAGCAAGTAGAAGGGCATGGCTCCACGTGCATAGCAGCGGCGCTTGGTCTCGCGGTCGGTCCTCCGACGCGGGGACGTCACCTCCAGCACCAGGGTGACGCCCTCGCACGGCATCCAAGGAGCTGCCCCGCGGAACAGCCGAAGCTCGCGGGGGACGAAGGTGCCGTCCGGGATCACATGGTCCAGGGGTTGGCCCTCCGCGCTCTTCAGGGTCAGGCCCTTGTGCGCGGAGAACTGCATGTCGGCTCGCGACCGCCTGTACATCTGGCTCACGATCCGGCTGATGCAGTGTTCATGTTCTCCGTCCGGCGGCGGCGTGAGGACGAACTCGCCCTCGATGAGTTCCGCCCGGAAGCCCGTGGGTGCCTCCAGCTCGACGAACCATTCCACGAGCAGCTGCAGTGAGATCGGATCGTGTGTCATCGCCAAGGCGGATCTCCCTTCGTTCCTCGCCGACCATGGTGGGGCAGCCACCCCACCGCTCTCCGCGAGCATGGAAGCCGTTCCCTCGATCGTGGCTGCTTGACCCTGCCGCAACGTCAACGTTTCTACTGAGGTCATGCGGATCGGAGAACTCGCCGACGCCGTCGGCGTCACCACGCGGACCGTGCGGCACTACCACCATCAGGGCCTGCTGCCCGAACCGGAGCGGCTGGCCAACGGGTATCGGACGTACACGTTGCGGCACGTCGTCGTGCTGGCCAGGATCAGGCGGCTGACCGAGTTGGGGCTCGGCCTGGCAGAGGTACGGGACGTGCTGGCGGACGACGCCGGGAAGGACCTCGCCGAGGTGCTGGAGGAGCTGGACGCGGATCTCGCCCGGCAGGAGGCGGCGATCCGGGAGCGCCGGTCGCGGCTGCGGGCGCTGCTGGAGGCGGAGGGCGGGGTGCCGCCCGAGGGGCCGGTCTCGCCGGGGCTGGCGGAGCTGTTCGCCGGGATCGGGGACGTGTCCGATTCGCCGATGGCCCTGCGGGACCGGGAGATGCTGGTGCTGCTGGAGAGCACCGTCGCCCCGGAGGAGCGGGAGGGGCTGGTGGCCGCGATGCGCGGCGCCCTGGGTTCGCCGGAGGCCGCGGCACGGGCCCGCCGTACCTACGCGCTGCTCGACGAGTTGGCCGACGCCCGCGCCGACGACCCCCGCGTGGCGGAGGCGGCCCGCGTACTCGCCGCCTTCATGCCCGCGGAGCTGCTGCCCGAGGAGGGCTTCGAGCTGGACTCCGGCCACGGTCTCCTGCGCGCCCTGTTCGCCGACTTCGCGCCGGCCCAGGCGGAGGCGGTCCGGCGGGCCATGGAGATCACCGCCCGGGGACGGCGGTCGTGAGGGGCGCCGGTCTCACCGCGCTTCCGTCCCTGCTCGTCCGGCACGAGCTGGAGCTGTGGGGGAGCCTGTGGCTGTGGGCGGCCCGGCGGACCCACGGGGCGGCGGCCGGCGGGGCCGTCTTCGGGTACGCGCGGGGGCAGGGCGCGATGATGGCCGGGTTCGCCTTCGTGTGTGTCGTCGAGTCCGTGATGATGTCGGTGCTGCTGCGGGACTGGCCCGCCGTGCACCACGTGATGCTGGTGCTGGACGTGTACACGGTCGTGATCGTGATCGGGCTGCACGCCGCGTCCGTGGTCCGGCCGCACGTCCTGGATCCGGCCGCCGGGACGCTGCGGATCCGGCGGGCCCTCCACGTCGACGTGCGGATACCGCTGGAGCGGATCGCCTCCGTCCGGCGCGAGCTGCGCACGACGCACGAGCCGAGGGACGGGGAGCTGGACCTCGCCGTGGGGTCCCAGACCTCCGTCACCGTCGAGCTCGCCGAGCCCGTCGCCCACGTCTCCTTCTTCGGGCGGCGGCGGGAGGTGCGGGTGGTGCGGTGCCATGCCGACGACCCGGGGGCGCTGGTACGGGCCGTCGAGCGGGCGCGGGCGGGGGACGCCGTACCCTGACCGGGGGCTGGGGAGCCGGCTCGATGTGAAGGAGTACGTGTGCTTGTCCTGCTGCCGCCGTCCGAGGGGAAGGCCGCGTCCGGCCGGGGTGCCCCGCTGAAGACCGGGTCGCTGTCCCTGCCGGGGCTCACCGAGGCCCGGGAGGCCGTCCTCGGGGAGCTGGTCGAGCTGTGCGCCGGTGACGAGGAGAAGGCGCGCGAGGTGCTCGGGCTGAGCGAGGGGCTGCGCGGCGAGGTCGCCAAGAACGTGGGGCTGCTGACCGCGGGCGCGCGTCCGGCCGGGGAGATCTACACCGGGGTGCTGTACGACGCCCTGGACCTGGCCTCCCTCGACGCCGCCGCGAAGAGGCGGGCGGCCAGGTCGCTGCTGGTGTTCTCGGGGCTGTGGGGTGCCGTGCGGGTGACCGACCGGATCCCCTCCTACCGGTGCTCGATGGGCGTGAAGCTGCCCGGCCTCGGGGCGCTGGGCGCGTACTGGCGGGCGCCGATGGCCAAGGTGCTGCCGGAGACGGCCGGTAACGGGCTCGTCCTCGACCTGCGTTCGGCGGCGTACGCGGCGGCCTGGAAGCCGAAGGGCGAGGTCGCCTCGCGGACGGCGACCGTGCGGGTGCTGCACGCGCCGACCCGGAAGGTGGTCAGCCACTTCAACAAGGCGACCAAGGGGCGGATCGTCCGGGGTCTGCTGACGTCCGGGAGCGCGCCCGAAGGGCCTCGGGAGCTGGTGGAGGCGCTGCGGGAGCTGGGGTACGAGGTGGAGGCCGAGGCGCCCGGGAAGGCCGGGAGGCCGTGGTCGCTGGACGTGCTGGTGGACGAGGTCCACTGACCCTCCCCCACCCTGCCCCACCCCACCTCACCCTGCCCCGACCCCACCCCGCTCCCTCGCGTTGCACTGGCTGCAACGGTGATTGCAGAGAGTGCGTTCCGGCGGCACGATGAGGGCATGAGTTCTCCGCTGCCCTCCTCCCCCGCCCCCTCGGTGCTGGATCTCGCGCCGGTCGTGCCCGTCGTGGTCCTCGACGACCTCGCCGACGCGGTACCGCTCGCCCGGGCGCTCGTCGCCGGTGGGCTGCCCGCGATCGAGGTGACGCTGCGGACTCCGGTGGCCCTCGACGCGATCCGGGCGATCGCCGGTGAGGTGCCGGACGCGGTGGTCGGCGCGGGCACGCTCGTCACGGCCGAGCAGGTCGGGGAGGTCGTGGCGGCCGGGGCGCGGTTCCTGGTCAGCCCGGGGTGGACGGACGTACTGCTGGAGGCGATGCGGGGGTCCGGGGTGCCGTTCCTGCCGGGGGTGTCGACCACCTCGGAGGTGGTGGCGCTGCTGGAGCGCGGGGTGCGGGAGATGAAGTTCTTCCCGGCCGAGGCCGCGGGCGGCACCGCCTACCTCAAGGCGCTCGCCGCGCCCTTGCCGCAGGCCCGTTTCTGCCCGACCGGTGGCATCACCCCGGCCTCCGCACCGGAGTACCTGGCGCTGCCCAACGTCGGCTGCGTGGGCGGGAGTTGGATGCTGCCCAAGGACGCGGTGGCCGGCCGGGACTGGGGGCGCGTCGAGGCGCTGGCCCGGGAGGCGGCCGGGCTCAGCGCAGGTGGGACGTCTCGTTGAACAGGCGGACGCTGGCGCCGCCGTCCGCGTAGTACGCCACCGCCGACAGGGACGCCGCCGACAGCTCCATCCGGAACAGCGACTCGGGCGGGGCGCCCAGGGCGAGTCGCAGGAACGTCTTGATGGGCGTCACGTGGGAGACCAGCAGCACCGTGCGGCCCGCGTACTCCGTGACGAGCCGGTCGCGGGTCGCGGCGATCCGGACACCGGTCGCCGCGAAGCTCTCGCCGCCGCCGGTCGGTTCCGCGTCCGGGGAGGCCAGCCAGGCGTCCAGGTCGTCGGGGTGGCGGTCGCGGACCTCGCCGAAGGTGAGGCCCTCCCAGGCGCCGAAGTCCGTCTCCCGCAGGCCCTCCTCGACCGCCACCTCGAGACCGAGGCGGGCGGCGACGATGCCTGCGGTCTCGCGGGTGCGGGCCAGGGGTGAGGCGACGACCGCCTCGATCGTGCCGCGCCGGGCGAGGCTCGCGGCGACCTTCTCGGCCTGCTCCCGGCCGACCGGCGACAGGGACGGATCGCTGCCGCCGCTGCCGGAGAACCGCTTCTGCGGGGTGAGGGGCGTCTCGCCGTGCCGCAGGAGGACGAAGGTGGCGGGGGCGCCCATGTCGGGTGGTCCCCAACCGGGCGAGGCCACGGTCTTCGCCGCGCGTACGTCGGCGTCGGCCGCCCGTGCGCCTACGTCGGTGGAGGCCGCGTCGGCCGCGGCGTCCAGTTCCGCCGTCGACCCGGCCGGTGACCACTGTTCGCCGCGCGCGCCCGCGTCCATCGCCTCGTTGGCCAGGCGGTCGGCGTGCTTGTTGCTCGCGCGGGGGATCCACTCGTACGTCACGCGGCCGGGCGGGAAGACCCGCGCGGCCTCGGCCGCCAGCGGCTTCATGTCGGGGTGCTTGATCTTCCAGCGGCCCGACATCTGCTCGACGACGAGCTTGGAGTCCATGCGCACGTGGACGACGGCGTCCGGGTCGAGCTCCCTCGCCGCGCGCAGGCCGGCCAACAGCCCCCGGTACTCGGCGACGTTGTTGGTGACGACCCCGAGGTACTCGGCGGCCTCCACCAGGGACTCCCCCGTCGCCGGGTCGAGGACCACCGCGCCGTAGCCCGCGGGCCCCGGGTTGCCCCGCGACCCGCCGTCGGCCTCGACGACGAACTCCCGTACCCGGCCCCGCGAACCGGTCACCGGATCAGCCCCCGGATCAGCCACCGAACCGGCCCCTACAGCCCGGAGTCGGCCGTGCGCACCAGGATGCGGCGGCAGTTCTCGCAGCGGACGACCGTGTCGGGCGCCGCCGCACGGATCTCGCTCAGCTCGGTGATGGCCAGCTCCTGGCGGCACCCCTGGCAGCTGCGCTGGTACAGCTTGGCCGCGCCGACGCCGCCCTGCTGCTCGCGCAGCTTCTCGTAGAGCTTCAGCAGGTCGTCGGGGACGGAGCCCGAGACGACCTCGCGCTCCTTGGTCACCGAGCCCGCCTCGCCGTCCAGCTCCTCGACGGCCGCGTCGCGGCGCGCGGTGGCGTCGTCGATCTTGCCCTGGACGGCGCCGGACCGCTCGGTCAGCTCGGCGACCCGCTCCTGCGCGGACTCGCGGCGCTCCATCACCTCCAGCACGACGTCCTCGAGGTCGCCCTGGCGCTTGGCGAGGGAGGCGATCTCGCGCTGGAGGTTCTCCAGGTCCTTCGGGGAGGTGACGGCGCCGGAGTCGAGGCGCTGCTGGTCGCGGCCGGCGCGCTGGCGCACCTGGTCGACGTCCTGCTCGGCCTTGGTCTGCTCGCGGGCGCAGTCGCTCTCCTCGGTCTGCGCGGCGACGAGCAGGTCGCGCAGCTGGGTGAGGTCCTTGTTCAGCGACTCGATCTCGGCGTGCTCGGGCAGCGACCGGCGCTTGTGCGCGAGCTGCTGGAGACGCGTGTCGAGGCCCTGGACGTCGAGGAGTCGGATCTGGTCGGCGGGCTCGGCTTTCAGTTGGGGGCTCCCATTGCGCTAGAGGTCGGGGCGGACGCCGCGTGGGCGGTCCAGGGGTCGGTGACCGTCTTCGAGACGTGGACCCTGAGGTCCCAGCCGTTGCGGTCGGAGATCTCGTCGAGCTGGGCCGCGCCCAGCTCGCACCAGGGCCACTCGGTGGCCCAGTGCGCCGCGTCGAGCAGCGCGAGGGGGCTGTGGGCGCGGGCCTCCGAGGCCGGGTGGTGGCGGAGGTCCGCGGTGAGGAAGGCGTCGACGCCCGCCGCCCGTACGTGGTCGAAGAGGCCGTCGCCGGAGCCGCCGCTGACCGCGATCGTGCGGACGGTCGCCTCCGGGTCGCCCGCGACGCGGATGCCCTGCGCCGTGGCGGGCAGCCGCTCGGCGGCGCGGGCGGCCAGTTCGCGGACGGTCAGCGGGTGCGGCAGCTCGCACACCCTGCCCAGGCCCCGGCGGCCCTCGGGGTCGGCCGGGTCCGGCACCAGGGGCCGGACGACGTTCAGGTCGAGGGCGCCGGCCAGCGCGTCGGATACGCCCGGGTCGGCGGTGTCGGCGTTGGTGTGGGCGACGTGCAGGGCGATGTCGTTCTTGACGAGGGTGTGCACGACGCGGCCCTTGAAGGTGGAGGCCGCGACCGTCGTCGTCCCGCGCAGGTACAGCGGGTGGTGGGTGACGAGCAGGTCGGCGCCCAGCTTCACCGCCTCGTCGACGATCTCCTGGACGGGGTCCACGGCGAACAGGACCCGGGAGACCTCCTGGTCGGGGTCGCCCACGACGGTGCCGACCGCGTCCCAGGACTCGGCCCGCTCGGCGGGCCACAGGTTGTCCAGCGCGGCGATGACTTCTGACAGACGGGGCACGCGTGCAAGGCTACCTGGAGGTTCTGTGCCCTTGTACCCGCAGCCGGGACACCCCGCCGTGACCGCCGGCGCCCGGTTCGGCGCAGCACACCCCGTGCCCTCCCCTCAGGCGAATCGTTCCTGTGACACACGTACGTGTGATGGGGGGCGCTGCCGGTCCCCCGCCCGTGCGTGCGAAAACTAGCTTCGTCGCCGGAGGTGACCGAACGATGACGGCCTGTGCGATCGAGCCTTCGGCGGACCCCGGGAACAGCGGGGCCCCGAAGGCGGGCTGCAGCATCACCGCGGAGGGTGCCTACGCGGCGCGTCTGGCCCGGAGCGGAGGGAGCGGCGAGGCCTGGTACCCGGAGCGCTGGACCCTGGACGGCCCCGAGCCGTACGCGGTGCCGCTGCCGGGCAACCAGCCGGAGGAGCCGGGCACCGAGGTGCAGCCGATGGGCGACGGGCGGGTCCTGGTCCACCGCGTCGCGGCCGGCCGGCACCTCTTCGCGCTGCTGTACCCGACCGGGCCCGGCACCGGCGAGCTGCCGCTGGGCGCGGTCGAGTGCCCGGCGGACACCACCGCTCTGCGGCTGCTGCCTGCCGCGCCGGGCGGCGAGCAGGCGTACGCCCTGGCGGTCGGCCCGCGCTCGTCGGTGCTGTGGCAGGTCGCGGGCGGCGCGTTCGGGCCCGAGCGGGTCGCCGAGATCCCGGGCCGCTGCTCGGGCGGGGTCTGGCTGGACCGCACGGGCCGGATACTGGCCGTGGACCGGGAGACCGGCGGGCGCACCAAGGCGGTCGTGGTGGATCTGGAGTGCGGCGGCGAGGTGTCGCCGCTGCTGCAGATCGCCCCGGACAGCGACGACCGGATACTGCTGGCCGACCCCGACAGCGGGCTGGTGCTCATCCGCTCGGACGCTCCCTCCCCGGGGCGGGAGCGGCTCGGCTGGGGGGTCCTGGGCAGCACGCTGCCGGTGCGCTTCCCGGAGTGTCTGCGGCTGCCGGACTGCGTGGTGACTCCGTTCGCCGTCCAGCCGGGGCAGGTGCTGACCCCGGAGCGCTGCGCGGTGGCGCTGCGCGTGGACGGGGCGTTCGGCAGCTGGGTCGGCGTGTGGCGGCCCGCCGAACGGCAGGTCCGTCATCTCCCGGCGCCCGAAGGGTGGTTGGCGGGCGCCGGACTGTGGACCCCGGACGGGGAGCTGCGGCTGCCGTGTTCCACCCCGCGGTTGCCGTGCGGCGTGGCCCGGCTGGTCGCTCCCGGGACCGGCGACGAGCGGGCGGAGGGGACGAGGGGCACGGAGGGAACCGGGGGCGCGGGAGGCGCGGGACATGGCGCGGGAGGCGCGGGACATACGGAGGAATCGGCTCCGGGCAGGTCCGGCGGGGGCGGGAGCGACGGCGCGGCGGACGCTTCCACGCCCGCCCCGGCGCCTGCGCCCGCGCCCGCTTCGCCGCGCCCCGTTCCGCTGCAACAGGCGCCGCTGGCACGGCTTGTAACGAACTAGTGCCGGTTGGCGTGGCCGTCTGGATTCGACCCGAGGTGTGCCGGTTAGACTCGCCCGGCTGTAGGAAAGATCATGTTGACGGGGTGAATTCCTTCCGATGAACGACGCCAGCACGACCCAGCCGATCCAGGCCGCCGGTGCCGACGTTTCCGAGACCGACACCGGCCACGGCAAGCACCGTGGGCCGGTCTCCAGCCAGGAGGGCGTGGTGACCCCGCAGGGCCGCCACCGCAGGCCGGCCGAGGAGTCCGAAACGGCCGCCTGACGGCCCGGACAAGGCACGAGCAGGACACGCGCACGTCGTGAGCAGGACGCGGGCAGGACCGCGAGCAGGACGTGTGTGAGGCACAGAAGCGCACGAAGTACGCGGCTCCGGCCCCGTTCGCCGCATCCGGCGGACGGGGCCGTCGTCGTCACCCGTACCGGACGACGGTGTCGGCGAGGACCGGGGCGCCGTCCCGTTCGACGGCGCCGACGGCCACCCGCACCGAGCCGCCCACCGAGCCGGCGCGGTCCGGTCCCGCGGTCCCCCACATGCGGGTGCGCAGCGTCTCCCCCGGGTACACGACCCCGGCGAACCGTGTGCGGTACTCGCGCACCCGGGTCACGTCACCGTCCCACAGCGTGTCGACGACCGCCTTGAGCGCGGCGCCGTAGGTGCACAGTCCGTGCAGGACGGGCCGCTCGAAGCCGGCGCGGGCGGCGAACTCCGGGTCGGCGTGCAGGGGGTTCCGGTCGCCGGAGAGCCGGTAGAGGAGCGCCTGGTCCTCGCGCACGACGTGGTCGACGACGTGGTCCGGGGGTTCGGCGGGCGGGGGCGAGGGGCGTCCGGACGGGCCCCGCTCGCCGCCCCAGCCGCCTTCCCCGCGGACGAAGACCTCGGCCTCGTCGGTCCACAGCGGCCCGTCCGCGTCGGTGACCTCGGTGCGCAGGACGAGTACGGCCGCCGTGCCCTTGTCGTACGCGGCGACGACGCGCGAGGCCGCGTTCGCCCGGCCGTGCGCCGGGACGGGCCGGTGCAGGCGCAGGCGCTGGCCGCCGTGCAGGACGTGGGCGAGGTCGACGTCGACGCCGGGCACGGACAGGGCGCGGATCACGCCCGGTGGGCCGCCGCCGGCCACCGTCGCGAAGCTCGGCAGGACGTGCAGCCGGGTCTCCAGGGTGTAGCGCAGTTCGCGGGGGTCGGTGGCGGGCCGGCCCGCGCCGATGCCGAGGTGGTAGAGCTGGACGTCCTCGGGCCCCCAGGTGATCTCGCGGACCCGGGGCGCGGCGGCGAGTGCCCCGGCTGCGTCGATGGGCATGGCGCTCCCGCTCCTCATGGTCACGACGACGATCACGGACAGCCCGACCGTACGGTACGCGGCGGCCCGGGAGTCCGGGCGCCCACGACATCTGTCCCGCCGCTCACGACATCTGTCGCGCCGCCCATGACATCTGTCGCGCCGCCCATGACATTTGTCCTGCCGAACACCGGACAACCGCATCTGCCGTCCGACCCCGTCCGCTCCGTAGCGTCATCGGCATGACACCGACAGAGGGCACCACCCCCGCCGTCTCCTTCGCGAAAGCGGCCAAGGCCTACGGCGACGTCCGCGCCGTCGACGGCGTGGACCTGCGCATCGAGCCCGGCGAGACGGTCGCGCTGCTCGGCCGCAACGGCGCGGGCAAGTCGACGGCGATCGCGCTGCTGCTCGGTCTGTGCCCGCCCGACACGGGCACGGTGGAGCTGTTCGGCGGACCTCCGGAACGGGCCGTGCGCTCGGGCCGGGTGGGGGCCATGCTCCAGGAGGCACGGGCGGTGCCCCGGGTCACCGTGGGCGAGCTGGTCGCCTTCGTGGCCGGCCGCTACCCGGCGCCGATGCCCGCCGGCACGGCCCTGGAGCTGGCCGGGATCACCGAGTTGGCCGGGCGGCGCGTCGACCGGCTGTCCGGCGGGCAGGTCCAGCGGGTGCGGTTCGCCCTCGCGCTGGCCGGCCGCCCAGACCTGCTGGTGCTGGACGAGCCGACGGCCGCCCTGGACGTGGAGGCCCGGCAGGCCTTCTGGCAGTCGATGCGGGCGTACGCCCGGCGCGGCAGCACGGTCCTCTTCTCCACCCACTACCTGGAGGAGGCCGACGCGCACGCCGACCGGATCCTGGTCGTCGACCGGGGCCGGGTCGTCGCGGACGGCACCGGTGACGAGCTGCGCCGGGCGGCGGGCGGCAGCCGCGTCTCCTTCGACCTGGCCGGCCGGTCCACCGAGGGCCTGACGCTGCTGCCCGGGGTGCGTTCCTCGGAGGTACGGGGTGACCGGGCGCTGCTGCGCACCGAGGACTCCGACGCGACCGTCGTCGCCCTCGCGGAACTCGGCGCGATACGCCGTCTGGAGGTCGCCCCGGCCTCCCTGGACGACGCGTTCCTGGCCCTGACGACACCGGCCGGCCCCCGGCCGGAGAAGGAGAGTGTGCGATGAGGGACTACCTGCGGCTGGAGACCCGCCGTACGCTGCGCGATCCGGGCTTCGTCATCGGCGGCGTCGCCATGCCGGTCCTGATGTACCTGCTGTTCACCAACCTCGGGGGCGACGCGGGCGAGTGGAAGACCGGCGCGATGGTCGGCATGGCCGCGTACGGCGCGGTCGGTTCGGCCCTCAACACCGGTGGCGGGGTCGCCGAGGACCGGGCGATCGGCTGGCTGCGGCAGTTGCGGGTGACGCCGATGCCCGCGCACCACGTGGTCGTGGGCCGGGCGCTGACCGCGTCGGTGACCGTGCTGCCCGCGATCACCGCCGTCCTCGCCGCGGGCGGGCTGGTCAACGGCGTGCGGCTGGACGCCTGGCAGTGGGCGGCGCTGGCGCTGCTGCTCTGGCTGGGCTCGGTCCCCTTCACGCTGCTGGGGCTCGGCAACGGCTACCGGCTGACCGGGCAGACCACGGGCGTGGCGAACATGGTGGCCAACCTGGGGCTCGCGGTGCTCGGCGGGCTGTGGTTCCCGCTCGCGCTGTTCCCGGACTGGCTGCGCACGGTGTCGGCGTACACCCCGACCAACCGCTTCGCGGAGTTGGGCACCTCGGTCGCCACGGGACACGCGCCCGCCGCGGGTGCCATGCTCGTCCTGGCGGGGTGGCTGCTGGCGTTCGGGACGTACGCCGTCCTGTCCTACCGCCGCGGCGCGGCGGACAACTGAGCGCCGCGAGCGGCGGAGTGGAAGGGGGCCGACGGCCATGACCGGAGTCCGAGGGCGGCTGCGCGGGATCTCGTCCCGCCTGGACGCGTGGCAGTTGGCACGGCAGCCGGAAGCGGCCGGGGTCGGGGCCGGTGGCCGGCCGGAGCGGATCGGGCCGCCGCCCACCGGTTTCACGCTGCTGCCGTGGCTGCTGCTGGGGCTGGGCAGTCTCGCCAACATCTTCCAGGGCAACAGCTCCAACCCGTGGATCGGCGGCGCGGGGCTGATCGTCTTCAACTCGCTGTACATCCACGTCGCCTTCCGCTCCTTCCACAAGAAGTTGCGCGAGTCGCTGTCCACACGGCTGGCCCTGGCCGCCATGGCGGTGGTGACCTGCGCTCTGGCCCTGGCGTACGGCGGGAGCTGGCTGCTGTTCTTCCCCCTGCTCGGCCTGGCCGCGGGGGCGGCGCTGCGCGGCCGGTGGCTGGGCCGTTGGGGCTGGTCGCTGGCGGCGGTGGCGGGTGTCGTGGCCGGTGTCAAGGACGGCTGGAACGGCCTGAACATCGCCTACGGGACCTTCCTGTCGACGATGGTGACGGCCGCGATCCTGAGCCTGTCCGACGCCGTACGGGAACTGCGCGCCGCCCGGGAGGAACTGGCCACGCGGGCGGTGGCGGAGGAGCGGCTGCGGTTCTCCCGTGACCTGCACGACCTGCTGGGGCACACGCTGTCGGTGATCGTGGTCAAGTCGGAGGCCGCACGTCGGCTGGCGCACCGCGATCTGGAGGCGGCCCTGACCCAGGTCACGGACATCGAGTCGGTCGGCCGGCAGGCACTGACCGAGGTCCGCGAGGCGGTCACCGGCTACCGGGAGGGGAGCCTCGCCACCGAGTTGGACCGCGCCCGTTCGGCGCTGAGCGCGGCGGACGTGGAGCCGGTGGTCCGCAGTTCGGGCCCGCCGCTGCCGCCGCGGGTCGAGGCGCTGCTGGGGTGGGTGGTGCGGGAGGCGGTCACCAACGTCGTACGGCACAGCGGGGCGAGCCGGTGCGAGATCGCGGTGTCGGGCGGCACCGAGCGGGTCCGGCTGACGGTCACGGACAACGGCGCGGGGGCGAGCGGCCCGGCCCGGGGCACGGGCACCGGCCTGACCGGCCTCACGGAGCGCCTGGCCATGGCGGGCGGTTCGCTGACGGCGGGGGCGGGGCAGCGGGGCGGCTTCTCGGTGACGGCGGAGCTGCCGGTGCGGGAGGGACAGGAGCGAGGAGAGCAAGGAGAGCACGGGGAGGAGACGGAGGAGCGGGAGGAGCGGGAGGAGAGCCGGGAGGAGGGGGCCGGGGGTGGTGGCGGGCGTGCCGGGGTGGCCCCCGCGTCGTACGGATCGCCCTAACCTTGCCCCGTGACCGACGAGATGCCCCGCGCCCATCCCATCCGCGTCCTCCTCGCCGAGGACCAGGGCATGATGCGGGGCGCGCTCGCGCTGCTGCTCGGGATGGAGGAGGACCTCGAGGTGGTCGCGCAGGTGGCGGCCGGTGACGAGATCGTCGGCGCCGCGCTCGCGCACCGCCCGGACATCGCCCTCCTCGACATCGAACTGCCGGGCCTGAGCGGCCTGGACGCCGCCGCCGAACTGCGGGAGCGGGTGCCCGGCTGCCGGGTGCTGATCCTGACCACCTTCGGCCGCCCCGGGTACCTGCGGCGGGCCATGGAGGCGGGTGCCGCCGGATTCCTGGTGAAGGACGGCCCGGTGGAGGAACTGGCCGGCGCGGTCCGCCGGGTGCTGGCCGGAGAGACGGTGATCGACCCCGCGCTCGCCGCCGCCGCGCTCAGCGCGGGCCCCAGCCCGCTCACCGGCCGGGAGTGCGACGTCCTGCGGGCCTCGGCGGACGGTGCGACCGTCGCCGACGTCGCCGCGGCGCTGCACCTGTCCGAGTCCACGGTCCGCAACTACCTCTCGGCCGCGATCGGCAAGACCGGCACCCGCAACCGGACGGAGGCGCTGCGCGCGGCGCGGGGGCAGGGGTGGCTCTGACCGGCCCCGGCCCCGGCCCCGGCCCGGGCGGCGTCGGCCCCCTGCGGGGTTGCTCGTCGGCCGCGGGCCGGTGGGGGTTGTCGGCCGCGGGCCGGGTCGTTCGTCGGCCGCGGGCCGGTGGGGGTTGCTCGCGCAGTTCCCCGCGCCCCTTCCGGGGGCGCTTCGTCGACCCGGCGACCTGGGGCAACGCCGCACATCCAGGGCCGCCCCGTCGTATCCGGCGGCGCGGGACACTCGCGGCGAAGCCGCCTTCCCGGGGCGCTCAGTCCGTGCTGTGGGCCGTCGGGTCGGGGTTCGGGCGTCCTGCCGGGAGCCACGTCCACATGAGCAGGGCCGCGGCGACCAGGACGACCGCCGCCGTGCGGAAGACCAGCGCGTAGCCGTCCGTCAGCGCCACCGGACCGGCGTCGTCCGCGCCCCCGGAGCGGGACGCCGCGATCGTCGACATCACGGCGAGCCCCAGCGAACCGCCCATCGTGCGGGAGGTGTTGATCAGCCCGGAGACCAGTCCGGCGTCGCCGGACCCGGCGCCGGAGATGGCCAGCGACGCCAGCGGGGTCGCCGCCATGCCCGCGCCCAGCATCATCAGCACGCCGGGGATCATGATGGCGGTGAGATAGCCCCCGTCCGCGGTCATCGTCGACTGCCAGCCGAAGCCGACCGCCGCGACGACCGTACCGAGGACCGCCACGTTCCGCGCCCCGATCACCGGCATGAACCGCGGGGCCGCCTTGGAGCCGAGGATCACCGCGAGGGAGCTGGGCACCAGGGCGAGACCGGCCTCCAGCGGGGAGTAGTGCAGCACGTTCTGCGCGTAGAGGGTCATGAAGAACCACATCGAGAACATCGACGAGCCGGACACCAGCATCGCCACGTTCGCCGACGCCACCGACCGCAGCCGCAGCAGCCCGAGCGGCATCAGCGGCGCCGCCGTCCGCGCCTCGACGAGGAGGAACAGCGCGAGCAGCGCGAGCCCGGCCAGCAGCGGCACCAGCGTCTGGGGCGCCGCCCAGCCCTCGGACTCGGTCTGCGAGATGCCGTAGGCGAGCGTGGCCAGCCCGGTGGTGACCAGCAGCGCGCCCGGCAGGTCGAGGCGGCGCCGCACACCGCCGCGGCTCTCGGTCAGCCACAGCACGGCGCCGACCAGCACGACCGCGCCCACCGGCACGTTGATCAGCAGGACCCAGCGCCACGACAGCCCGTCCACCAGGGCCCCGCCCACCAGGCCACCCGCGGCACCGCCGCCCGCGCCCACGGCGGTCCAGGTCGCGATCGCGCGGGCCCGTGCCGCACCCTCCGGGACGGCGGCGGTGAGGATCGTCAGCGTGGACGGGGCGAGTACGGCCGCGCCGAGTCCCTGCACGGTCCGTGCGGCCAGCAGCTGCCAGCCCTCCTGGGCGAGGCCGCCGCCCAGCGAGGCCAGCGTGAAGAGGCCGAGCCCGACCAGGAACATCCGCTTGCGCCCGTACAGGTCACCGGCCCGTCCGCCGAGGAGCATGAACCCGGCGAAGGAGATGGCGTAGGCGTTGACGACCCACTGGAGCCCCTGGGCGCTGAGTCCGAGGTCGGTGCGCATCGAGGGCAGGGCGACGTTGACGACGGACACGTCGAGGACGACCAGGAACTGTCCGGCGCAGGCGAGCGCCACGACCAGCCAGGTCGGTGGCGTGCGGCGCGGGGATATTTGTGCGGAGGCGGACTCGGAGGAGGACTCGGAGGCGGCGGACGAGGTACCGGTGGCTTCGGGCATGGATGTCATGGTCTCAAGCCGGGTGTGCCCCTTGCATCGGAATTTGGTCCCGGCCGGGCCCCGGACCGGTCCTAGGACTGTGGATGCAGGGGCCCGAGTGACGGGGCGGACGTGCGGTGAACGGCGCGTAGGCGCGGTGCCAAGAGAAGGTCAAGAATTAGTTAGGGACTCGAAGCAACGGAATAGTTGCCCGGGCACACGAGGTTCAGCCTGCACACACCACGATCAGCACGCGTTCACCGACTCCCGGCCTGGAGGCCCCGCCACATGTCCCACACGACGACCGACGAACCCGTCCGGAAGGCGAGCGGGGCCACCGTCCCGGTGCTCGCCTTCGCGGGCATCGTCGTCGCGGTGATGCAGACCCTGCTCGTCCCGGTCATCAAGGACCTGCCCCAACTCCTGGACACCTCGCCCAGCAACGCCACCTGGGTACTGACCTCCACGCTCCTGTCCGGAGCCGTGGCCACGCCGATCATGGGCCGGCTCGGCGACCTGTTCGGCAAGCGCCGCATGCTGATCACCAGCCTGTCCGTGATGGTGGTCGGCGCGCTGCTCAGCGCGCTCACCGACGCCCTGATCCCGATGATCGTCGGCCGTACGCTCCAGGGCTTCGCGATGGGCGCGATACCCCTCGGCATCGGCCTGATGCGGGACATGCTGCCCCGTGAGCGGCTCGGTTCGGCGATGGCGCTGATGAGCTCCTCGATCGGGGTCGGCGGCGGTCTGGCGCTGCCCGCCGCGGCCCTGGTCGCCCAGCACACCGACTGGCACGCCCTGTACTACGGCGCGGCCGGCCTCGGTGTCCTCTCCATCGCCCTGACCCTCCTGGTCGTACCGGAGTCCCCGCTGCGCGCCAAGGGCTCCTTCGACCTGCCGGGGGCGCTCGGTCTGGCGGCCGGGCTGATCCTCTTCCTCCTGCCGATCTCCAAGGGCAGCGACTGGGGCTGGTCGTCGCCCACCACGCTCGGCCTGTTCGCCGCCGCCGTCGTGGTCCTGCTCCTGTGGGGCCTGATGGAGCTGCGCGTCGCGGCCCCGCTGGTCGACCTGCGCACCACGGCCCGCCGCGAGGTGCTGCTCACCAACCTGGCCTCGATCATGGTCGGCGTCTCCTTCTTCGTCATCTCCCTCGTCCTGCCGCAGCTCCTCCAGCTGCCCTCCGAGACCGGCTACGGCCTCGGCCAGTCGATGGTCGTCGCGGGCCTGTGCGTGGCGCCGCTGGGCCTGACGATGATGTTCACCGCCCCGGTGTACGCCCGGCTGTCCGCCCGCTACGGCCCCCGCACCACCCTCATCATCGGTTTGGTGATCATCGGGATCGGTTACGCGGGCGGCCTCGGCCTGATGAGCGCCGCCTGGCAGACCGTCCTCACCTCGGTACTGATCGGCGCCGGGATCGGCCTCGCCTACTCCTCCCTGCCCGCGCTGATCATCGGCGCGGTCCCGGCCTCGGAGACGGGCGCCGCCAACGGCCTCAACACGCTGATGCGGTCCATCGGTACGTCGGTGTCGAGCGCCGTCATCGGCATGGTGCTCGCCAACACGGCGAACGACGTGGGCGGTGTCGCCGTCCCCACCCTGCACGGCTTCCGCGTCTCCTTCATGATCGCGGCCGCCGCGGTCGCCGTCGGCCTGGTGCTGGCCTTCTTCCTGCCCCGCGGCAACCCGGCGGCGGTCACGCAGTTGCGCGCGAGCAGCGAGGAGGACGCCAACCTGGCCCGCGCCGAGCAGGCGCTCGCCGGAGTCGGGCCGCACGGCTTCCGCGGCCGGGTGCTGGCCGCGGACGGCGTTCCCGTCGCCCGTGCCAAGGTCACGCTGATCGACCGGCACGGGCGTCAGGCGGGCGCGACCTTCTCCGCCGGGGACGGCAGCTACGCCCTGGCCGTCCCCACCAAGGGCCCGTACGTCCTCGCCGCCCGCGCCGCCGGTCACGGCCCGCTGGCCCACGCGGCGACCCACGGCGGCGGCCACCCGGTCGACCTGGACCTCTCCCTGCCGGGCGAGACGGTCCCCGCCTGACCTCCCGGCCCCGGCCGGTCCCCGTACCCCCTGTCGCACCGCGCGGCAGGGGGTACGGCAGCATGTGGGGGCACCGGCGCCCCACGCCGCGAACGACGAACCCGCAGCCGCACCCCCGCCCACACCCCGCACCCGCACCCGCACCCGCACCACCCGACGACGGCCCCGCACCCGCGACCCGCCCTCCCCCACGGCAGCACCACCGAAAGGCCCCCATGACCGCGGCCCCCGCCCCCGGCTCCTCTCCCGCTCCCTCCCCGGAGGCCCTGGCCGCCTTCGAGGCGGCGAAGGGGTTCATGCCCGCGCACGAGGGCCGCGCGCTGTACACCGCCGCGGTGGAGGCGGGCGGGCTCGGGCTGCCGCTGCTGGAGGTCGGCACGTACTGCGGGCGCTCCACCGTCCTGCTCGCCGACGCGGCCCGCCGGGCCGGAGTGAGCGCGCTGACCGTCGACCACCACCGGGGCAGCGAGGAGCAGCAGCCCGGCTGGGACTACCACGACCCGGAGACGGTCGACCCGGAACTGGGAGTGATGGACACCCTCCCCCTCTTCCGCCGCACCCTGCGCCGGGCGGGTCTGGAGGAGCACGTGATCGCCCTGGTCGGACGGTCCCCGCAGGTCGCGGCGGTCTGGAACTCCCCGCTCGGCCTGGTCTTCGTCGACGGCGGCCACACCGACGAGCACGCGAACGCCGACTACGAGGGCTGGGCCCCGCACGTCGCCGACGGCGGCCTCCTGGTCATCCACGACGTCTTCCCGGACCCCGCCGACGAGTTCACCGGCCAGGCCCCGTACCGCGTCTACCTCAGGGCTCTGGCGTCCGGCGCGTTCACCGAGGTCTCCGTGACCGACTCGCTGCGCGTCCTGCGGCGAACGGGCACGGGGATCTGAGAGCGCGGTTTAGAGTCGCTGACGTGTCGTACACAGGACCGGACTTCGAACCTCCCCAGCCCCGCCGCTCCCCGCTGCGCCGCCCGTTGACCGTGGCGGTCGCCGCGCTGGTGCCCGGGGCGCTGCTCGGGTGGGGGGTGTACGCGGCGGTCGGCGGCGGCGCGGACGACGGGGTCCGAACGGCGCCGACCGCGCGGCCGGCGCACGGCCGTCGGCGGCGCCCTCTTCCGGCGGTGCGGCGTCCGCGAGCGACGACGCCGAGGAGTCCGCGGGCTCCTCCTCTCCCGCCCCCGCCTCTTCGAAGCCGTCCGCCCCGGCGTCGAAGTCCGCGCCCGCTGCCGGGTCCGGCCCCCTCAAGGGCAAGGTCGTCGTCATCGACCCCGGGCACAACCCCGCAAATTTCCGTCACGCGTCCGAGATCAACCGCAAGGTGAACGTCGGCACGCACTGGAAGGAGTGCGACACGACGGGCACGGCCACCAACGCGGGCTGGCCCGAAGCTGAGTTCACCCTGGACGTGGCCCACCGCCTGCGCACGCTGCTGGAGGAGCAGGGCGCGACGGTGAAACTGACGCAGGACGGCGACCGTTCGTACGGTCCCTGCGTGGACGAGCGGGCCCGGATCGGCAACGAGGCGCACGCGGACGCCGCGATCTCCATCCACGCCGACGGGTCGGGGGCCGGCAACCGCGGCTTCCACGTGATCATGCCGGGCGCGGTGCACGACGGCGCCGCCGACACCCGCGCCGTCGTCGCGCCCTCCGCCGAACTGGGTCAGCGCGTCGCGGGCAACTTCGTGCGCGCCACGGGCAGCGCGCCCTCCAACTACCTCGGCGACGGCACCGGCCTGGTCACGCGCACCGACCTGGGCGGTCTCAATCTGTCAACGGTTCCCAAGGTGTTCATCGAGTGCGGCAACATGCGCGACGGCAAGGACGCCGCCCTGCTGACCAGCGGCAGTTGGCGGCAGAAGGCGGCGCAGGGGATGTCTGAGGGAATCGTGAGTTTCCTGCGCGGGTAGCGACCGGCGCCCCGATCCCTGCGGACAGCCCCGAGGTGCGGACGATAGTGTCGTCCGTACGATGAGGGGCCACCCCCGCGCTTCACACCGGAACCTTTCGGCGCCGTCGTGACAGCGATGCCTCTACCGACGACGAGACGACCTACGAAGGACCTGAAGTGAATATCCGCTCCCTCACTCGAGGCGACGGCGTGGTGATCGGAGCAGCGGTATTGCTGTTCATCGCGTCGTTCCTCGACATCTACTCGATCGACGGTGCCTCGGACAACGCCGACATCCCCAGCCTGTGGGGCAGTGGGCCGGTCGTGCTCGGTGTCGTCCTGGCGGGCGTCATCGGCGCCGCGCTCGTCGTCGTGTCGCACGCCCTGCCGCAGCCGAAGAAGGTGGCGGGGCTCGACCTCGGCCAGTTCGGCACCGCGTTCACGGTCTTCGCCGCCTGGTGCGCGCTGGGCAACATCTTCGACCCGGCGGGCGCCTTCGACGGCGACGGGGGCTTCACCAACGGTCTCGGTGCGGGCATGGGCCTGATCCTCGCGCTCATCGCCACGGTGGTCATGGCCGCCGCGGCCGTGGCGACCCCGCTGGTCCCCGCCCTCAAGGGCTCCCTGATCCCGGCCCCCCGCCCGGCCGCGCCGCAGCCCTACGGCGGCCAGCCGCAGGGTGGTTACGGCTACCCCGGCGCGCAGCAGCAGCCGTACGGCGCCCAGCCCGGTCAGCCGGGGCACCCGGGCCAGCCGGGCCCGTCCTTCGGCGGCCAGCCGCAGCCCGGCCAGCCGCAGGCCCCGCAGCCCGGTCAGCCGCAGGCCCCGCAGCAGGCGCACGCCCAGCCCCCGGCCGGGGACTTCTCGCCGTTCTGGTTCGCCGTGCCGGTGCCGCGTCCGCTGTTCGCGGAGGACGGCTCGCCCACGCCGATCGCCGAGCTGGCGCCGGGCACCTGGTACCTGGCCGTCGAGCAGCGCGGCGCCAACCTGGTCGCGCAGACGCAGGACGGCCGCCGCGGCGTCCTCCAGGACACCTCGGGCATCCAGCGCGGCTGAGCCCGCGCGTCCGCTCATCGGCGCGTCCGCGCCTCACCTGCCAACGGCCCCTCGCCCTCCGGTACTTCCGGGCGAGGGGCCGTTGGTTTCAAACACGCGTGCGGGGCCAGACGGAGAACATGTCACCTCGAACGCGCAGTGGCTCCAACTCCGCCGGGACGGCCGTCGCGGTGATCGCGGACATCATGGCCGTCATCCTCGGACTGTGGATCCTGATGTACCTGCTGGACGCCAACCGGGGCAACGACCTGGTGCGGTTCGTCCATGACGCGGCCAACTGGCTCGCCGGCTGGTCGCACGACCTGTTCACCTTCGACGAGGCCTGGGCGCGGGTCGTCGCCGGCTACGGACTGGCGGCCGTCGTCTACCTCTTCGTCGGTCACGCCATCGCCAACCGCCTCCACCGGCACTGATCCGGCGCTGATCCGGCACTGATCCGGGATCGGGCGGCGCCTGCCGGGCCCGGGGTCAGACGCAGCAGTCCGGGTCGAGTCCCCTGGGCAGCCGGTCGCCCGAGAAGACCTGGCAGGTCGCCTCGTGGCCGCCGAGCGCGGCGACGGCGAGCAGCAGCGAGCCGGCCGTCCAGGTGGTCAGCTCGCGCGGCCATACGGCGTCGTCGTCGAAGACGTAGCCCGTCCAGTACAGGCCGCTGTCCGGATCCCGCAGGTGCTGGATGGACTGGAGGATCTCCAGGGCGTGGTCGGACTCGCCCACCGCCCACAGGGCGAGGGCGAGTTCGGCGGGCTCGCCGCCGGTCACCCACGGGTTGGGGACGACGCAGCGCACGCCGAGGTCCGGGACGACGAAGCGGTCCCAGCTCTCCGTGATGCGGGACTTGGCCTCGGTGCCGGTCAGGGCGCCGCCCAGGACCGGGTAGTACCAGTCCATCGAGTAGCGGCCCTTGTCGAGGAACCGCTCCGGGTGGCGGCGGATGGCGTGCCGCAGCGCGCCCGCCGCCAGCTCCCAGTCGGGCTGCGGCTCCTCGCGCTGTTCGGCGATGGCGAGCGCGCAGCGCAGCGCGTGGTGGACGGAGGAGCTGCCGGTCAGCAGCGCGTCCGTGGTGTCGGTGCCGTCGTCGTCGCGGCGCCAGCCGATCTGCCCGCCGGGCTGCTGGAGGCGCAGGACGAACTCGACCGCGGCGTGGACGACGGGCCACATCCGTTCCAGGAACGTGTCGTCGCCGGTGGCGAGGTAGTGGTGCCAGACGCCGACGGCGACGTAGGCGACGAAGTTGGTCTCCCGGCCGCGGTCGGTGACGTCGGCGAAGTCTCCGTCGGCGTAGGCGGCGTACCAGGAGCCGTCCTGGTTCTGGTGCCGGGCCAGCCATGTGTACGCCCGCCCGGCGGCCTCGTGCTGGTCCGCCGCGTCCAGGGCCATCGCGGCCTCGACGTGGTCCCAGGGGTCGAGGTGGTGTCCGCGGAACCAGGGGATGGCGCCGTCCTCGCGCTGTACGGCGAGGATGCCGCGGACGGTCGCGGCGGCCTCGGCGTCGGTGAGTACGCCGGGCAGGACCAGGTGTTCCGTACGAGGGGTGCGGGGGGTGCCGGGGGTGCGGGGCGAGGTCACGCGGCGTCCACCGTCGGCAGGTGCGGCTTGGTGGCGTAGGCCACGAAGCTCTTGCCGATCAGCGGGTTCAGCGCCTGCTCGGCGACCCGTGTGGCCAGCGGCTTCTTCATGATGTCCCAGACCAGCAGCTTGTGGTAGGCGCGCACCGGCAGCGCCTTGTCGTTGTCGACGCCGAAAGCGCACTTCAGCCACCAGTACGGCGAGTGCAGCGCGTGCGCGTGGTGGGTGCCGTACGGCTTGAGGCCGGCCTCGCGGATGCGGGTGAGGAGCTGGTCGGCGCGGTAGATGCGGATGTGGCCGCCCTCGACCTCGTGGTAGGCGTCGGACAGGGTCCAGCAGACCTTCTCGGGGCCGTAGCGGGGCACGGTGACGGCGATGCGCCCGCCGGGCCTGAGGACGCGGACCATTTCGGCGAGGACGCCCTTGTCGTCGTGGATGTGCTCCATCACCTCGGAGATGATGACCACGTCGAAGGAGTCGTCGGGGAAGGGCAGGGCGAGGGCGTCGCCCTCCATGGCGGTGGCGGTGGCGCCGGCCGGGGCCTCACCGGCCTCCTCCATCGCGGCGAACCACTTGGCGACCTCGCGGATCTCCTCGGCGTTCCGGTCCAGCGCGACGACCCGTGCCCCGCGCCGGTAGCACTCGAACGCGTGCCGGCCGGCGCCGCAGCCGAGGTCCAGTACGCGGTCGCCCGGGGCGAGCGGGAACCGGGAGAAGTCGACGGTCAGCACGTGGCCCTGCTTTCGGGGTAGACGCCGGTGTCACCGGGGGTCGGGGTCGGGGTCCGGTCCTGGGTCGCGGGTGCGGTCCTCGCGGTGGCCGGGGAGGTGGCCGCGGCGGTGGACGGGGCGGTGGCCGCGGCGGTGGTCCTGGCGGAGGGGCGGCCGTCGATGGCCTCGCGGTAGCGGGCGACGGTGCCCTCGGCGGCGCGGGCCCAGGTGAAGTGCCGCAGCACGCGTTCGCGTCCGGCCGCGCCGAGCCGGGCGCGCAGTTCGCGGTCGCCCAGCAGCCGGTTCAGCCCGGCGGCCAGCGCGTCGGCGTCGCCGGTCGGCACCGCGAGGCAGGTCTCCCCGTCGGGTCCGGCGACCTCCGGGACGGCCCCGCCGGTGGTGGCGAGCAGCGCGGTGCCGGTCGCCATGGCCTCGGCGGCGGGCAGCGAGAACCCCTCGTACAGCGACGGTACGCACGCCACCTCCGCCGAGCGCACCAGGTCGACCAGTTCGGCGTCGGAGATGCCCTTGACGAACTCGACGGCGCCTTCGAGGCCGTACCGCTCGATCGCCTGCGCGACGGGTCCTTCGGCGGGGCGCTTGCCGACGACGACGAGGTGGGCCCGGGGGTGCTCGGTGCGCGCCTTGGCGAGCGCCTCGACGAGGAAGACCAGGCCCTTGAGCGGCACGTCGGCGCTGGACGTGGTCACGATCCGGCCCGGTACCCGGGGCACCGACGGGTCGGGCGAGAACAGGTCGGTGTCGGCGCCGATGTGGACGACGTGGACGCGGTCGTCCCGTACGCCGAGGTGGTCGACGATCTCCTGGCGGGAGGTGCCGGAGACGGTGAGCACGGCGGGCAGGCGGCGCGCGACGCGCTTCTGCATGCGGGTGAACGCGTACCAACGGCGCACGGAGTAGCGGCGCTTGCGGTTGTCGGCGGCGTCCAGTTCCAACTGCCGGTCGACGGTGATGGGATGGTGGATGGTGGTGACGAGCGGGGCGCCCACGTCGCCCAACAGGCCGTAGCCGAGGGTCTGGTTGTCGTGCACGACGTCGAAGTCGCCGCGGCGGGCCCGCAGATGACGGCGGGCTCGCAGCGAGAACGTCAGGGGCTCGGGGAAGCCGCCCGTCCACATCGTGCCGACCTCGAGCGCGTCGATCCAGTCCCGGTACTCTCCGCGCTTCGGGGTGCGGAAGGGGTCGGGCTGGCGGTACAGGTCCAGGCTGGGCAGCTCGGTGAGGGACAGCCGGTTCCCGACCAGGGGGCCCTCGTCCAGCACGGGGTAGGGCTGGGCGCCGATGACCTCGACGCGGTGGCCGAGGCGGGCCAGTTCGCGGGAGAGGTGGCGGACGTAGACGCCCTGGCCGCCGCAGAACGGGTTCCCCTTGTAGGTGAGGAGCGCGATGCGCAGCGGTCGCAACCCGTCGGCGGCGGGCTCCGGACGGGGACCCGTCTGACTGGCCTCGGCGGTCACTCTGGGCCCCCTTCTCACTGCGCTGTCCCGCGACACTACGCCGGGACGCTAATCTAGAACAAGTTTCAGACTTGATCGTCAGAGGCTCCGAATCTACCGGCAGGTAGCCGGGCTGTAACAAGTGGATCAGGTGATTCACGCCACGGCGAGAGGGGAAGCGGGTGCCCGAGGCGGACCGGCCGGTGCCAGAGGTGTTCGACCCGGCGCGGCGTGCCACCGCCCCGCCCCTCACCGAGCGCCAGCGCGAGCGTCGGCGCCGCATCCTGCACGCGACCGCCCAGTTGGCCTGCCGGGGCGGCTTCGAGGCGGTGCAGATGCGCGAGGTGGCGGAGTCCTCGCAGGTCGCGCTCGGCACCCTGTACCGCTACTTCCCGTCCAAGGTCCACCTGCTCGTCGCCACCATGCACGACCAGTTGGAGCGGCTGCACGGCACGCTGCGCAAGAGCCCGCCCACCGGCGAGACGGCCGCGGACCGGGTGGCGCAGACCCTGATGCGGGCCTTCGGCGCGCTGCAGCGCGAACCCCGGCTGGCCGAGGCGATGGCCCGCGCGCTGACCTTCGCCGACCGCAGCGTCTCCCCGGAGGTCGACCAGGTGTCCCGGCAGACCACGGCGATCATCCTGGACGCGATGGGCGGCCTGGAGAACCCGACCCCGGAGCAGCTCTCGGCGGTCCGTGTCATCGAGCACACCTGGCTCTCCACGCTGATCACCTGGCTCGCGGGCCGCACCTCCCTCGCCCAGGTGCGGGTGGACATCGGGACGGTCTGCCGGCTGATCGACCTGACGGAGGCCGGGGCGGGGGCGACGCCCCGCTGAGGGCGGTCGCTCGGCCCGGCCGCCACCACCTCCCGGCCGCCCCTCGGCCCGGGCCCGGCGGGCGGGTAAAGTGGCGGCGTCGTCATCACCCGTACGGGGGGAAGCCGGTGCAATTCCGGCGCTGACCCGCAACCGTGAGCCGCCCGCCGAGCCCGCTCGGGCCCCGGACGGTGAGCCGGACTGCCCCGCACGGATGTGACCGGCTCACGTGCCCGGCGCCCGCCGGCGCACGGGCACCGTCGAGGCATACGGGGCCGAGCCGCCGGGGGTGCCCCGTGCTGCCCGGTCCCGTTCAGGGAAAGGCACCCGCCGATCATGAACGTCCGTCGTCGCGGCAGCGCCGCGGCCCTGGCAGCGATAGCCGTGATCGGCGCCGCCACCGCGCCCGCGGTCGCCGCCGACCCGTCGCCGTCCGCGCCCGCGTCCGCGCCGTCCGGGCTGTACGGGTCCACCGACCCGCAGTACGACGGCGTCTGGCGCCAGTCCCTGGCGCTGCTCGCGCAGGACACGGCGGGCGTGGTCCCGTCGTCGAAGGCCGTGAAGTGGCTCACGGACCAGCAGTGCGCGAACGGTGCCTTCGCCCCCTTCCGCGCCGACCCGGCGGCGGCCTGCGACGCCAAGACCATGGTCGACAGCAACAGCACGGCCGCCGCCGTCCAGGCGCTGTGGGCCGTCGGCGGGCACGGCGACGTCGTCGAGGACGCCCTCGGCTGGCTGAAGTCCGTACAGAACGGGGACGGCGGCTGGGGCTACAGCCCGGGCACCCCCAGCGACGCCAACTCCACCTCCGTCGTCATCGGCGCCCTGACCGCCACGGAGACCGACCCCGGGGAGGTCCGCAAGGACGGCAAGTCCCCCTACGACGCCCTGCTGACCTTCGCCCTGCCCTGCGCGAAGGACAAGGGCGCGGGCGCCTTCGCCTTCCAGCCCGACAAGGACGGCAAGCTCCCGCCCAACGCGGACGCCACCGCCGCCGGGGTCCTCGGCGCCCTCGGCAAGGGCCTGGTGGCCGGGGCCGGCGAGAAGACCGGCGCCGCCTCCTGCGCCGACGCGGCGAAGCCGACCCGCGAGCAGGCCGCCGCGAACGGCAGCGCGTACCTCGCCGCCGCCCTGGCCGGGGACGGCCACCTCAAGTCCGCCCTCGGCGGCTCCGCCGACCAGCCCGACTACGGCAACACCGCCGACGCCGTGGTCGCCCTCGCCGCACGGGGCGGCGCGGACAAGGCGGCCGAGCCGCTGGCGTGGCTGAAGAAGAACGCCGCGAAGTGGGCCGAGGAGAGCGGTCCGGCCGCGTACGCCCAGCTGATCTTCGCGGCCCACGCCACGGGCACCGACCCGCGCGACTTCGGCGGCACCGACCTGGTGGAGCGGCTGAACGCGACGGGCCCGGCCCCCCAGGGCGCGGCGGCGAGCGACACCGCGACCACGAGCGACCAGGCCGCGGGCGAGGAGGACGAGAAGGACGGCTCCCCGTTCGGCGTCTGGTGGTTCGTCGGCGTCTGCCTGGTCTTCGGCATCGGCGTCGGTTTCCTGCTCAGCAACCGCAACAAGAAGCGGCAGCCGTGACCCGCCGCGTCGTCCTCCTCTTCCTGGCCGCGTTCCTGCTGATCGGGACGGTCGGCCAGGCGCAGGCCGCCGGTTACCGCTACTGGTCCTTCTGGGACCACGAGGGCGACCACTGGGTCTACGCCACCCAGGGGCCGTCCCTGGCCCGCCCCTCGGACGGGGACGTGCAGGGCTTCCGCTTCGCGGTGAGCGAGAACTCGGGCGACGCGGCCCAGCCGCGCGGCACGGCGGACTTCGACTCGATCTGCGCGAGGACCCCGGCCGAGGACGGCACCAAGCGGGTGGCCCTGGTCCTCGACTTCGGTACGGCGTCCGACGCCCCGTCCGGCGAGACCCCGCCGTCCGCGCGCACGGCCTGCGCCCGGGTCTCCCCCGACGCCACGACCGCCGACGCCCTGGCCGCGGTGGCCGACCCGCTCCGCTACAACACCAGCGCCCTGCTGTGCGGCATCGCGGGCTACCCGAAGTCGGGGTGCGGGGAGCAGGTGTCGGAGCACCAGGAGAAGCAGGAGAAGCAGGGGCCCACGACCGCCCCGGCGCAGCAGGACGCCTCGGACGACGACGGCGGGCCCTCGGTCGGCCTGGTCGCGGGCGTCGCGGTGATCGCGGTCCTGGCCGCCGCGGGCGCCTGGCAGGCGAGGCGGCGCAGGAATGCGACCCGCTAGGACCGCGGGCGGTCGCGCCGCCGGGACGGCACCCGTCCCGCGGGGAGGCGGCGCCCCGTCGGCGCGGGGGCGGGTGGGCACGCCTCTGCACCCCGGTGCCTGGTGGCTCTGGGCGCTGGCCCTCGGCACCGCCGCCACCCGCACCACCAACCCGCTCCTCCTCGCCCTCCTCATAGCCGTCTCCGCGTACGTCGTGGTCAGCCGCCGCCCGCACGCCCCCTGGTCCCGCTCCTACGGCGCCTTCGTCAAGCTCGCGCTCGCCGTCCTCGTCATCCGCCTCCTCTTCACCACGGTCCTGGGCTCCCCGATCCCCGGCACCCACACCCTCCTGACCCTCCCCGAGGTCCCGCTCCCCGACTGGGCGCAGGGCATCCGCCTCGGCGGCCGGGTCACCGCGGAGGGCCTCGCCTTCGCGCTGTACGACGCGATGAAGCTGGCCACCCTCCTCATCTGCGTCGGCGCGGCGAACGCCCTGGCCAACCCCTCCCGCCTCCTCAAGTCCCTGCCCGGTGCCCTGTACGAGACGGGCGTGGCCGTGGTCGTCGCCCTCACCTTCGCGCCGAACCTCATCGCCGACGTCCAGCGTCTGCGCGCCGCCCGCCGCCTGCGCGGCCGCCCGGACAGGGGGGTGCGGGGCCTGCTCCAGGTGGGGCTCCCGGTCCTGGAGGGCGCCCTGGAACGCTCCGTCGCCCTCGCCGCCGCGATGGACGCCCGCGGCTACGGCCGTACCGCCCAGGTCCCCGCCCCCGTCCGCCGTACCACCGCCGCCCTCACCCTGGGCGGCCTGCTCGGCGTCTGCGCGGGGACGTACGGGCTGCTGACCGCCGCGGGCGGCACGTACGGCATCCCGGTGCTCCTGGCCGGTGTCGCCGCCGCGCTCGCGGGCCTGTGGCTCGGCGGCCGGCGCACGGTCCGCACCCGTTACCGCCCGGACCGGTGGGACGCCCGCGCCTGGCTGGTCACCGCCTCCGGTGCGACGGTCGCCGCGCTGCTGTTCCTGGCCGCCGCCCGCGACCCGGCGGCGCTGCACCCGGGCGTGGTCCCGCTGGTGGCGCCGTCGCTCCCGCTGTGGCCGGCGGCCGCCGTACTCGTCGGCCTGCTCCCGGCGTTCATCACCCCCGCACCCGAGACCACCACCGTGCAGACGTTCGTGAAGGAGCCGTCGTGATCCGCTTCGAGGACGTGTCGGTCACCTACGACGGTGCGGCCGAACCCACCGTCCGGGCCGTGGACTTCGAGGTCCCCGAGGGCGAACTCGTCCTGCTCGCCGGTCCGTCCGGGGTCGGCAAGTCCACCGTCCTGGGCGCGGTCGGCGGCCTCGTCCCGCACTTCACCGGCGGCACGCTGAGCGGCCGGGTCACCGTGGCCGGCCGGGACACCCGCACCCACAAGCCGCGCGAACTCGCCGACGTCGTCGGCACGGTCGGCCAGGACCCGCTCTCCCACTTCGTCACGGACGTCGTCGAGGACGAACTGGCCTACGGCATGGAGTCGCTGGGCCTGGCCCCCGACGTGATGCGCCGCCGCGTCGAGGAGACCCTCGACCTCCTGGGCCTGGCCGGTCTGCGCTCCCGCCCCATCGCCACCCTCTCCGGCGGCCAGCAGCAGCGGGTCGCCATCGGCTCGGTCCTCACCCCGCACCCGGAGGTGCTGGTCCTGGACGAGCCGACCTCCGCCCTGGACCCCGCCGCCGCCGAGGAGGTCCTGGCCGTCCTCCAGCGCCTGGTCCACGACCTCGGTACGACGGTCCTGATGGCCGAGCACCGCCTGGAGCGGGTCATCCAGTACGCCGACCGGGTCGTCCTGCTCCCCGCCCCCGGGGCGCCGCCGCTCCTCGGTACACCGGCGGACGTGATGGCCGTGTCGCCGGTGTTTCCGCCGGTGGTGGGCCTGGGCAGGCTGGCGGGCTGGTCCCCGCTGCCGCTGACGATCCGCGACGCCCGCCGTCGCGCCGCCCCGCTCCGGGAGCGCCTGGCCGACCGGGAGATCCCGGACCACACCCCGCCGGCCGCCCGGCTGCCCGCGCCCCCGGCCCTCCGGCCCGCCCCCTCCCGCCGTTGGCGACGCCGCGGGACGCCCGCACAAGCCCCGGCTGCCTCCGTCCCGTACGCCGCCGAGGTCCGCTCCCTCGCCGTGCGCCGCGACCGCGTCCAGGCACTGCGCCACGTCGACCTGACCGTCTCCCCCGGCGAGACGGTCGCCCTGATGGGCCGCAACGGCGCCGGGAAGTCCACCCTCCTCTCCGCGCTGGTCGGCCTCGTCGAGCCGTCCGCCGGTTCCGTCCGGGCGGGCGACGCCGTACCGCACCGCACCGCCCCGCGCGACCTCGTACGCCGCGTCGGCCTGGTCCCGCAGGAGCCGCGCGACCTGCTGTACGCCGACACGGTCGCCGGGGAGTGCGCGGCGGCGGACCGGGACGCGGAGGCGTCGCCCGGCACCTGTCGCGCCCTGCTGTCGGAGCTGCTCCCCGGCGTGGCGGACGACACGCACCCCCGGGACCTGTCGGAGGGCCAGCGGCTGACGCTCGCCCTGTCCGTGGTCCTGACGGCCCGCCCCCCGCTGCTCCTCCTGGACGAGCCGACCCGCGGCCTGGACTACGCGGCGAAGGCCCGGCTGGCCGGCATCCTGCGCGGGCTGGCCGCCGAGGGCCACGCGATCGTGCTGGCCACGCACGACGTGGAACTGGCCGCCGAGCTGGCCCACCGGGTCGTCCTGCTCGCCGAGGGCGAGGTGATCGCCGACGGCCCGGCGGCGGACGTGGTGGTGGCCTCGCCGTCGTATGCCCCGCAGGTGGCGAAGGTACTGGCGCCGAGGAAGTGGCTGACGGTCGCGCAGGTACGGGAGGCCCTGGCATGACCGGCGGCACCCCTGCCCAGCGCCAGGCCCGCGCCGTGCGCCTGGGCCCGCGCTCGGTCGCCGCCCTGGTGCTGGTCAGCGCCGTGGGCGTGGCGGGCTTCGGCTGGCCGTTCCTGGCCCCGCCGGACGCCTCGCTGAACGCGCACGCGCAGGACGCGCCGTGGCTGTTCGCGGGCGTGCTGGTGCTGATGGTGGCCGTGGTGGCGGCGACGATCTCGGAGTCGGGTCTCGGCCCCAAGGCGGTCGCGATGCTCGGCGTCCTGGCGGCGGCGGGCGCGGCCCTGCGGCCCATCGGCGCGGGGACGGCCGGCCTGGAACCGATGTTCTTCCTGATGGTCCTCAGCGGCCGGGTCCTCGGCCCCGGCTTCGGCTTCGTCCTCGGCTCGGTCACGATGTTCGCGTCCGCGCTGCTCACGGGCGGTGTCGGCCCGTGGATGCCGTTCCAGATGCTGGCGATGGGCTGGTTCACGATGGGCGCGGGCCTGCTGCCGGGCCCCGACCGCCTGCGCGGCCGCGCGGAGCTGGCGATGCTGGCCGCGTACGGCTTCCTGGCGGCCTTCGCCTACGGCACGGTGATGAACCTCGCGGGCTGGACCTTCATGAACACGCTCGCCTCGAACATCGCCTTCGACCCGGACGCGTCGATCCCCACCAACCTGGCCCGCTTCCTCTCCTACTGCCTGGCCACGTCGCTGGGCTGGGACGGAGGCCGCGCCGCGATGACGGTCGTGCTGACCCTCGCCCTCGGCACCCCGGTCCTGAAGGCGCTGCGCCGCGCCACCCGCAGGGCTGCCTTCGAGACGCCGGTCACGTTCGAGAAGGCCGACGAGGTGAGCCGCCCCACGTGAGCCGCTTCCCCTGCGAAGCGGCGTCGTAGCCGCAGCCGACCGGTGGACGGGCCGTACGGCTGCCTCTTCCGTGGCGGATCGGTGCACCGGAAGGACTCCGGGGGCGATCGACCGCTTGTCTGCGTTCCGGGCGGCCCGATGATGCGCTCCGCCTACTTCGGCGACCTCGGCCGGCTGTCCCAACGGCCGCTGGGACGCCGCCCGCGCGGTACTGGCTGAACTGCGGGCGCCCGTCCTGGTGCTGTCCGGCGCGCTGGACGGCTCTCCGCGTCCGGACTCCGCCGCTGACAGGGTGCTTGGACGGCCGGGGCGGAAGCGTCCTCCATCGGCCTGGGTCGGGCACCTATACGCAAAAGCGTGAACACTTCGGAGAATTTGTCCTTCGCGCGCTCGGATGAGCGGGTGGAGGACAGTGGGGGGCGAAGTGTTCACGGTTGCGAGTGAGGGTGGGGGCCTGCGGGCGTGAGGGGCAGGCGGTCGAGGCGTGAACGCACTTCTACTCCATCAGCTTTCAGCCGGTGCCATAGCTTGCCGGCACCGCACCGCTGAATCGACCGGAGGACCACCATGCCCCGAGAGGCGCCGTACCTCGCTGTGGCCGGCCTGCTGCGTGCGCGGATCCTCGCCGGAGAGTGGGAGACCGGGGCGCGGCTGCCGTCGCGGGTGCGGCTCGCCGAGGAGTACGGGGTCGGACGCAACGTCGTACAGCGGGCGGTGGACGAGCTGATCGTCGACGGACTCCTCGAAGGGCGCGCGGGCTCGGGCACGTACGTCCGCAGCCCGCGTGAACGCCTGCGCCTGGTCCGCTCGCGGCACCGGGAGCGGACGGGCAGGCGCTCCCGCAGCACCGACGCGCGGGAGCGGGGCAGGGCCGACTCCTGGGACGCGGACAGCCGGGTGGGCGTCCCCGCGCCGGAGGCAATCGCCGAGCGGCTGGACATCGCGCCCGGCGACCTCTGCGTCACCACGCGGTACGAGTTCCTCGCCGGTGGGCAGCCCGTCCAGCTCTCCGAGTCCTGGGAGCCCCTGGCCCGCACGGAGGGGACCCACGTCGTGCTGCCCGAGGCCGGGCCCCTGGCCGGCCAGGGGGTGGTCGAGCGGATGCGTGCCCTGGGGGTCGTCGTCGACACGGTCGTCGAGGTGCCGCGTCCGGCCCGCGCCACCCGGGAGCAGGCGAACCTGCTCGGCATCAGCCCGGGGGACCTCGTCCTCCTGATCGAACGGACCATGTACGACACCGTGCGCCGCCCGGTGGAGACGGCGGACATGGTCGTCCCGGACCGGTACCGGGAGGTGGTCTACGAGTTCGGAGTGGAGCGCCCCGCCCGCACCACCGCCGGGCGATAGGCATGCCCAGGTCCCACCGGCTCGGGCTCCTCGACGACCGGGACTTCGGGCGCCTCTTCGCCGCCACCGCACTCGGTCAGCTGGGCGACCGGATCATCTTCCTGACGCTGCCGCTGGTGGCGATCGCGACCCTGCACGCCGACGAGTTCCAGGTCGGGCTGCTGACCGCGACGACCACGGCGGGCTCGCTCCTGGTCGGGCTGCCGGCCGGGGCGTGGGTCGACCGGATGCGGAAGAGGTCCGTACTGATCGGCACCGACCTCCTGCGCGCGGCGGCCCTCCTGACCATCCCGCTCGCCTGGTGGGCCGGCCTGCTCAGCGTCCGGCTGCTGTACGCCGTCGCCCTGCTGCACGGCGTGCTGACCGTGTTCTTCGACGTCGCCCACGTCAGCTACCTGCCGCACCTGGTGGGACGCGAGAACCTCGTGGAGGGCAACGCGAAGCTCTCGGCGGTCCGCTCGGTGACCAGCATCGGCGGCCCGGCGGTGGCGGGCCCGCTGGTCGGCCTGGTGGGCGCCCCGGTCACGCTCCTGGCGAGCTCGGCGGGGATGGCCGTGTCCGGCCTCTTCGCGGCCACGATCCGCAGGCGGGAAGAGGACCCGGAACCGCTGTCGGAGAGGCCTCGCCTCAGGACGGAGATCGCGGAGGGGCTGCGCTTCGTCCTCCGCCATCCCGCCCTGCGCGCCATCATGTTCTCGGACGCGCTGTTCAACCTCTCCCTGATCATGTACCAGACGATGCTGCTGGTCTTCCTGGAGCGCACCATGGACCTGGGGCCCTTCGGCATCGGACTCGTCCTGTCCGGCATGGGGTGCGGCGCCCTGCTGGGCGCGTTGACGGCCACCACGCTGGCGCGGCGGGTCGGACCGGGCCCGGTCATCTGGCTGGCCCCGCTGGCCACGTGCCCGTTGGCCGTGCTCATGCCACTGGCCCGCCCCGGCTGGACCCTGTACGCCGGTGCCGTCGGGCTCGCCGCACTCTCCCTGGGCGGCGTCGTCCGTGTGGTGGCCCAGTCGAGCCTCCAGCAGTCCCTCACCCCGGACCGGCTCCTGGGCCGGATGGCGGCGACGGCCCGCTTCGTCTCCTCGGGCGGCGTTCCGCTCGGCGGGCTCATGGGCGGGGCGTCCGGCGCCGCGTTCGGCGCGACCGAGACCCTGTGGATCGGCGCGGCCGGTATGACGCTGAGCACCGTCCCCACCCTCCTGTGGCGGCACGCCGCGCGAACCCGGCCTAGCTGTGGGTGCTCACGGCGGTCCGGAAGCGCCGGCGGTATTCGGTCGGTGTCGTGTCCAGCCTGCGGCGGAAGGCCCTGACCAGAGTGTCGACGGTGCCGAAACCGCAGGCCGACGCGACGCGTTCCAGGGTCGCGTCGGTGGATTCCAGCTGCTGGCGGGCCACTTCCACGCGCGCCGACTCGACGTAGGCGTACGGGGTCGTGCCGAGTTCGGTCTTGAAGATGCGGGTGAGCTGCCGGTCGCTGACGTGGGCGTGGGCCGCGAGGTCGGCGACGGTGAGCGGTGCGGCGATGTGGCGCAGGATGTGGTGGCGGAGGTCCTCGACGCGCCGGGTCGTGGAGACCTGCTCCAGCGGGACGCTGAACTGGCTCTGCCCGCCCGGCCGCTTCAGGTACATCACCAGTTGCCGGGCCACCCGCAGCGCCACCGCCTCGCCGAGGTCGTCGGCGACCAGGGCGAGCGAGAGGTCGAGGCAGGAGCTGATGCCCGCGCCGGTCCACACGTCGCCGTCGCGGACGAAGATCGGGTCGGCGTCGACCTCGACCGCCGGATGCTCGTCCGCGAGCTGCCGCGCGGTCGACCAGTGCGTGGTGGCGCGCTTGCCGTCGAGCAACCCGGCGGCGGCGAGAACATGCGCTCCCACACAGACGGAGGTGACCCGCCGGGTCCGTTCCGCGAGCCGCCCCACCCACTCCACCACCACGGGGTCGGTGAGCGCCCGCACCCGGCGCCGGCCGTCCACCTCGACCGCGCCGGGCACGAGCAGCGTGTCGATGCGCCGCCCGGACAGGTCGTCGAAGGTGACGTCGGGCAGGACCCGGACCCCGGCGGCGGTGGTGACCGGGCCGGTGGTCGCGGCGGCGAGCAGCACCTCGTAGCCCGCCGCGTCCGCCGTCTCGCGCCGCGCGAGGGAGAACACCTCCGGCGGCCCGGTGACGTCGAGCAGGTCGACGCCCTCGAAGAGCACGACGACGATCAGTCGTCCGACGGAGTTCACGGTGCCTCCCGCGGTCGCACGGCCACACGGCCGTGTCGGTATCTGCAGGTTAGACGACATTGCCGACATCGCCGGGCGGGCCCTAGCGTCGTAGGAGCCGGCCGACGGCCGCCATCCACCCCCGCTCCAGAGGGAGTTCCCATGCCCAGAACCACGCTGCGCCGCCTCAGCGGACTCGACGACACCCCCGCGAAGCTCGCCGACTCCACGCTGGTCCTCGTCGACTACCAGAACACCTACACGACCGGCGTGATGGAACTGGACGGCTGGCGGGCCGCGCTCGACGCGGGCGCCCGGCTGCTGGCCCGCGCCCGCCGGGAAGGCGCGAAGGTGATCCACGTCGTCCACGACGGCGGCGAGGGCAGCCCGTACGACGTCCGGGCCGAGATCGGAGGGGTCCACCCGAGCGTCGCCCCGGCCGACGGCGAACCCGTCGTCACCAAGAAGGCACCGGACTCCTTCCACGGCACCGACCTCGGCGAGCACGTCGACGCGGCCGGCCACAACGACCTCGTCGTCGTCGGCTTCATGACGCACATGTGCGTGGCCTTCACCGCCCAGGGCGCCTTCCTGCGCGGCAACCGCCCCACGGTCGTCGCCGACGCCTGCGCCACCCGCGCCCTGCCCGTCGCGGACACCGAACTCGACGCCCGCCAGGTGCACTACAGCGCCCTCGCCACCATCGCCGACATGTACGGGGTCGTCGTGCCGTCGCAGGAGTCCCTGAGCTGAGCCGCGGGAGCGGGGCCCAGCGGATCACCGCTGTCGAACGCGTGGTGCACGAATCCCAAGCCCCTGGTGCGGCCGACGGCCAGCGGGCCCCCACGTGCGCATGAGGGCGGCAGCCGACGTCCGCTCCTGCGGGGTGTCGATCCACGGTGTCACCGTGTAGCGGGTGATCGGGCCCCTCGACCTCAGCCGCAACAAGGCCGGTCACCCCTGCGTCCGGGGGACGGCAACGGTGCGCCTCCTCCAACCCCTCCCCCGACAGAAGCCTCACCTCGTCAGGCCTCTCGCCCCACCTCGAACCATACGGTCTTGCCGCCCCCGGGCCTGGGGCCCACACCCCACTTGTCCGCCACCGCCTCCAGGAGCACCAACCCCCGGCCGCCCTCCGCGTCGTCGCTCACCCACGCGGACGGTACGGGCTGCCGGGGGCTCCCGTCCGCCACCTCCACCCGGACACCGCCGCCGCACTCTCCGGTCTGCCGCATCAGCAGCAACGTGCAGCGGCGGTCCGGAACGTGGCGTACGACGTTGGCCAGCAGCTCGGTGACGCCCAGTTCCACCGCGTCGGTCAGCTCGGCCAGGTCCCACTCGCGCAGGTACGAACGGACGATGCGGCGGACGTGCCCCGCCGAGTGGGCGCCGACCGTGAAGCTCATCCGGTACTGGTTCGCGCAGTGGCCCACGAGGACCGAGGGAAAGTATTCGTTCACGGCACAAGGCTGACGTCGGACGACTACCGTGGGCTACAGAACGGATACAACCGGTGCCCCAGTGGACCGAGTTGTGCGCGAAGGGGGCTGTGCGTGACCCACATCAACGTCCTTGACCCGGGCGCCTCGCCGCTCGACTACTACGGCTTCGAGCTGCGCCGCCACCGGGAGGCCGCCGGGCTGACCCAACGGCAGCTCGGCGACATCGTCAACTACACCGGCTCCCTCGTCGGCCAGATCGAGACGGCCCGCAAACTGCCGACCCCGGAGTTCAGCGAACGCGTGGACGCTGCGCTGGGCACGGGCGGGTTACTGTCCCGGTTGGTCGACCTGGTGATGCGCACCCAGCTTCCGGCCTGGTTCCAACAGATGGCCGAGTTGGAGGCACGCACGGTCGAGATCTGCGCGTTCCAAACGCACATGGTCCACGGCCTGCTTCAAACCGACGCCTACGTCCGGGCCGTGCTCGGCACGTTCGACCCGACCGACCTCGACGACCGCACCGCCGTGCGGCTCGCCCGTCAGCGCATCTTCGAGAAACAGAGCCCCCCGGTCTTCTGGTCGATCGTCAGCGAGGCCGCACTGCTCCAGGAGATCGGAGGCCGCGAGACGATGCGCGGCCAACTGGCTCACCTGTTGTCCTTTCAGGACAATCCACGGATCAACGTGCAGGTGCTGCCGTTCTCGGCGGGAGCACACCCCGGACTCACAGGCTCATTCAGCATCTTCCGTTTCGCGAGCGACCCGGCCATTCTCTACACGGAGAGGTACGGCAGCGGTCATTCGACCGCCAACCCGGAGAGGATCAAGGACTGTTCACTCCGCTACGATCATCTTCGAGCCGCCGCACTCTCCCTCAAAGACTCGGCGGAATTGATTCGCCGGGTGATGGAGGAACGCTATGGAGAGCACGGCCATACCGACGACGATCCAGTGGCGTAAGTCCAGCTACAGCAGCGACCAGGGCGGCGAATGCGTGGAATGCGCGCCGCTCGGTGTGCTGACCTGGCGTAAGTCCAGTTACAGCGGCGATCAGGGCGGCAACTGCGTCGAAGTTGGTGAACTGCCCGCCACCGTCGCCGTACGCGACTCCAAAACCCCCGCGGGGCCGACCCTCACCCTGACCCCCGCCACCTTCACCACCTTCGTCGACTGGGCCCGCAGCTCCCGCACCCCCTGACAGGAGTACGGCCCATGTCGGGCGACCAGCCCTACGCCGAACACGAGGGCGCCGTCCTGCTGCTGTTGCTGCTGGCCGGTCTCGTCGCCGTGGTGTGGCTCACGGTCCGTGCGGTCACCGGCCTGGTGCGGGGCCGCCGGAACGGCACGACCCTCCTCGGTCCGGTCGCCGTACTGGCCTGGGACGCGGCGGTCGGCATGTACACCTGGGGGCTGCTCCACCTCTTCTTCTTCGACGACCACGCCCAGGCCAAGGCCTGTGCGACGGCCGTCGGCGGCAGGGTCACCGGCTACGAACCGACCTTCGTACCGCTGCACTTCGGCTGCCGCACCGGTGACGGCCGGGTGACCGAGGCGGTCGTCCCGTCCTACCTCAACCCGGCGACCCTGCTGCTCGGAATCTGCGCACTCGTCCTGACCGGGCTCGTCATCGCACACCACAAGAAGAGCACCCGCACCTGACCACCGGAGGATGCCGGGCCCGTAGCCGGGCCCGGTCCGGGCCAACGTTTCTGTTCGATTTATCGTCTTCGCACGTGTGTCCACCCCGGGCACGCCCGATGACCTCGAACGGACACCCCGACCGTGGCCCCTGCCGAACTCACCGTCCCCCGGACCGAACAGCGTCAGGACAGACGTCCGGGTGACGCCCTGCGCGCCTTCGGGCGCCGGCATCGCGTGCCGCTGCTCGCGACCCTGCCCACCATCCCGCTGTACGCGGTGTGGTGGGCGTTCCTCGCCACGGGCGGCGGGGATCTCGCCGCGCAGGAGGCGTGGGCCGACTTCGCGTCGCGGCACGGGGACTCGGCCTACGGACTGTTCTGGTACGGCGGCATGCACACCGCCAACTACAGCGTCATCTCGCCGTACTTGATGGCGCTGGTCGGTGTGCGCGCCGTCACGGTCGTGTCCGGGCTCGCCGCCTCCTGGCTGGCGGCCGTGCTGATCGTGCGCGGCGGCGTGCGCCGGCCCGTGTGGCCCGCGCTGCTCGCCTCGCTCGCGCTGTGGTGCGACGTCGCCTCGGGCCGGACCACCTTCGCGCTCGGCGTCGCCCTCGGTCTGGCCGCCGTCGTGCCGCTGGTGCGGGAGCGGCGGCTGTACGTCGCCGCCGGGTGCGCGGCACTGGCCACCATGGCGTCGCCGGTGGCCGGGCTGTTCGTGGCCGTCGTGGGGGCCGCGTTCCTGCTCGTACGGGACTGGGGGCGCGCGCTGGTGCTGCTGATACCCCCGGCCGCCGTCGTCGGGCTGACGACGCTGTTCTTCCCCTTCACGGGGGAGCAGCCGATGCAGATGGGCCGCATATGGTCGCCGGCCGTGCTCGCCCTCGCCGTCGCCCTGCTCGCCCCGCGTACCTGGCGGACCGCCCGGTGGAGCGGGGCCGTCTACGCGCTCGGAACCGTGCTGACGTACCTCGTGGCCTCGCCGGTCGGCACGAACGTCGAACGGTTCGCCGAGCTGTTCGCACCCGCCGTACTGCTGGCGGCCCTGTTCGCCGCTCCTCCGCTCACCGCACCCGGGATCCGACGGCTCACGCGGGGACTGCTCGCCGTCGCGCTCGCCTTCTCCGTCTGGTGGGTGGGCAGCAAGACCGTGGACGACCTGAAGGTGTCCACGGTCGTACCGGCGTGGGCCGCCGAGACCGACGGTGTCGTGGACGCGTTGGAGCGGCTCGGCGCCGACCGCACCCGGGTGGAGGTGGTGCCCGCCCGCAACCACCGCGAGGCGACCGTACTCGCCCCGCACGTCAACATGGCCCGCGGCTGGAACCGGCAGCTCGACGTGGAACGCGGGCGCCTCTTCTACGACGGCAGCTTCTCCGCGGCCGCCTACCGGGAGTGGCTGGACCGTTGGGCGGTGGGCTACGTCGTCCTCCCGCTGGGCAAGCCCGACAGCCCCGCCTGGGCCGAGGCGACGCTCGTGCGGAACCCGAAGCTGCGTCCGGCGTGGCTGGAGCCCGTCTGGCAGGACGCGCACTGGCAGGTCTACCGGGTGCGGGACGCCGTCCCGCTCGTCTCCGCGCCCGGCACCGTCGTGTCCACCAGCCCCGCCGAACTGGTGCTGCGCGTGGACAGGCCCGGCCCGGTGACCGTGCGGGTCGCCTGGTCGCCGTGGCTGCGCAGCGACGGCGGGTGCCTGGCCCAGGAGGGGGAGTTCACGCGGCTGACCGTCGACGCTCCGGGCGAGTACCGGCTCAGCTCCCGGTACGGCCCTTCGCCGGGTGCGGGGGATCACTGCTGAGGTCTTCGGCGGGCGGGGCGCCGTCCTGCGCCGGGGACGGCGCGGGGATCGCGGGGGCGGCGCCCCCGGCGGGAGCGGGAGCGGGGGCCCGGGCGGCGTCGGTGGCCGCCTCGGCCGTCACCGTGGCCGTCCGGGCGCGCGGGCCCTGGAACCAGTACGTCAGTCCGAAGCCCGCGGCGACCACGGCCGCGCCGCCCACCGCGTCCAGGACCCAGTGGTTGCCGGTCGCCACGATCGCCGAGACGGTGAAGAGCGGGTGGAGCAGCCCCAGGACCTTCATCCACGCTCTCGGCGCGATGATCGCGATCACCACCCCGCACCACAGGGACCAGCCGAAGTGCAGCGACGGCATCGCCGCGTACTGGTTGGTGAGGTGGGTCAGCGTGCCGTAGTCCGGCTTGGAGAAGTCCTGCACGCCGTGCACCGTGTCGATGATCCCCAGGCCCGGCATCAGCCGCGGCGGGGCCAGCGGGTAGAGCCAGAAGCCGACCAGGGCCAGCAGCGTGGCGAAGCCCAGGGAGGCGCGGGCCCAGCGGTAGTCGACGGGGCGGCGCCAGTACAGGACGCCGAGGACGGCCAGCGGGACGACGAAGTGGAACGACGTGTAGTAGAAGTCGAAGAAGTCCCGCAGCCAGCCGATCTTCACCACCGCGTGGTTGATCGCGTGCTCGATGTCGATGTGCAGGAAGCGCTCGATGTCGAGGATCTGCCATCCGTGCTCCTCGGCGCGGGCCCGGCCCGCCGAGTTGCTGCCGCCGGTCGCCGCGAGGCGGACCTGGGAGTAGGCGGCGTAGGTGACCCGGATGAGGAGCAGCTCCAGGAGGAGGTTGGGGCGGGTCAGGACCCGGCGCAGGAACGGCAGCAGCGGGACGTGCTTGAAGCGGGTGGGCACCGGCGGCGCGTAGCTCGTGGGGACGGGCGCGGCGAAGTACGGCGAGGTGCGCGGCAGGAAGGGCACGGCGACGGCGGCGGCCAGCGCGGCGAGCAGGACGAGGTTGTCCCGCAGCGGGAAGAGGGCCTCCATGTTCGGCAGCATCATCTTCGCGGGCAGCGTCATCACCAGGATGACGGCGACCGGCCACACGTACCGGTCGGAGGCCCGCTTGCCGACCCGGCCGACGACCGCGGGCAGCACCCACAGCAGCTGGTGCTGCCAGGTCGCCGGGGAGACGGCCACGGCCGCGCAGCCGGTGACGGCGACCGCGAGCAGCAGCTGGCCGTCGCGGGCGTAGCGCACGGCGCGGCGCAGGGCGAGGACGGCGACGGCCGCGCCGAGGGCGAGGAAGAGGGCGATCTCCAGCGGGCCGGAGAGGCCGAGGCGCAGCAGGGCGCCGTGCAGCGACTGGTTGGCGAGGTCGTCGGCCTCGCCGCCCAGGCCCACCCCGGCCAGGTGGTGGACCCAGTACGTGTACGAGTCCTGCGCCATCGCCACCCAGGCGATCGCGGTGCAGGCGGCGAACGTGACGCCCGTCGACACGGCGGCCCGTCTGCGGTCGGTGAACCACAGCAGCGGCACGAAGAGGAGGACGGTCGGCTGGAAGGCGGCGGCGACCCCGATGAGCAGGCCGCCCACCCGGTCGCCGTGTTCACCGCGGACGGCGAAGCAGCCCAGCAGGACCAGGAGGACCGGGATGATGCTGGTCTGACCGAGCCAGAGGGCGTTGCGCACCGGCAGCGACAGCATCAGCAGGCTGACGGCGACCGGCGCCGCCAGCAGCGCCGTACGGCGGCCGACGGGCTGGGGCAGGGCGCGGGCGGCGACCAGGCCGAGGGCCACGACCAGCAGCAGCGAGCCGAAGGTCCAGCCCCAGCCGAGGGCCTGTTCCGCGGCGCGGGTGAAGGGTTTGAGGACGAGACCCACGAAGGGGGTCCCGGTGAACTGGGTGGAGTCGTAGAGGGACCCCTCCACGTGCAGGACGCCGTGCTCGCCGACCCAGGTCTCCAGGTCCGTCAGGCGTTCCCCGCGCGGGGTGCCGAGGACCGAGGCCACCTGCCGTACGGCGAGGACGGCCGCGACCATCCACAGGCCGAGGCGTGCGACGCGCAGACGTGCTCTGGTCGCGTCGGCGGCCGGGGTTCCGAAGGATTCCGCCGGTCGCCCACCGTGCTCCGCATTCGCCACGCCTCGTCGGCCTCCCGCCCCGTTCGTGCCGTACGTACCGTACGTACCGCGCTCGTGCACGCAGTGTGTCGTCCTTGCGAACCCTATGAGGCTCGCACCACCCCCGGGGGAAGACGCGAGCACCCCCCACTCAACCTGACAGCCGCCGGCCTTTCGGTGCGGGGAGCGAGAAGGATCACAGCCCGCGCGGGGGCGCACGGCGCGCGGCGTGCGCATGTCTCCTGCGTGTGCCCCGTTTTGGTGCACAGTGCAACGAAAAGCATACCGGGCGTAAGCGGCGCATCAGCGCCTATGGTCGCTTTTCCGCCCGCGGCCGAGTGCCGCGGGCTCTTTCCGGCCCGGCGACAGCGCCGCCGTACGGGTCGTGGCGTCTTCGCCACCCGTCCCCGTCCCCGTCGAAAGAGGCGAGCGTAGTTTTGTCGGCCGTCCCCGTCGCCACCGCACCGTCCCGTACGAACCCGCCCTCCCCGGGCTCCCGTCCGACCGCCGCCGCGCCCTCCGGTGCCACGGCCACGGATCCCGCGCTGGTCCGGCGTGCCGTCAAGGCGGCGGCGCTGGGCAACGCGATGGAGTGGTTCGACTTCGGTGTCTACAGCTACATCGCCGTGACGCTGGGCAAGGTCTTCTTCCCGTCGGGCAACCCCACCGCGCAGCTGCTCTCCACGTTCGGCGCCTTCGCGGCGGCGTTCCTCGTGCGGCCGCTCGGCGGCATGGTCTTCGGTCCGCTCGGGGACCGGGTCGGGCGGCAGAAGGTCCTCGCCGTCACGATGATCATGATGGCGGCGGGCACGTTCGCCATCGGGCTGATCCCGTCGTACGCCACGATCGGCGTCTGGGCGCCCGTCCTGCTGCTGGCCGCGCGGCTGGTGCAGGGGTTCTCCACCGGGGGCGAGTACGCGGGCGCCTCCACCTTCATCGCCGAGTACGCGCCCGACAGGCGGCGCGGGTTCCTCGGGAGCTGGCTGGAGTTCGGGACGCTCGCCGGGTACATCGGCGGCGCGGGTCTGGTGACGCTGATGACGGCGCTGCTGTCCGACGGCGACCTCACCTCCTGGGGCTGGCGCATCCCGTTCCTGATCGCGGGCCCGATGGGCATCGTCGGCCTGTACCTGCGGATGCGGCTGGAGGAGACGCCGGCGTTCGCGGCCGAGGTGGAGAAGTCGGAGTCGGAGCGGGTGAAGGTGCCGCTGCGGGAGATGGTCACCGGCCAGTGGCGTGCGCTGCTGCTCTGCGTCGGCCTGGTCCTGGTCTTCAACGTCACCGACTACATGCTGCTGTCGTACATGCCGAGCTATCTGACCAGCGAGCTGAAGTACGACGAGACGCACGGGCTGCTCGTGGTGCTGGCCGTGATGGCGCTGATGATGGTCGTCCAGCCGTTCGCGGGCGCGCTGACCGACCGGGTCGGACGGCGGCCGGTGATCGCGGCGGGCTGCACGGGCTTCCTGCTGCTGTCCGTCCCGGCGCTGCTGCTGATCCGCGAGGGCAGCCTGCTCGCCGTGGCGCTGGGCATGGGCGCGCTGGGCATGCTGCTGGTCTGCTTCACGGCGTCCATGCCGTCCGCGCTTCCGGCGCTGTTCCCGACGCGGGTGCGGTACGGCTCGCTGTCGATCGGCTTCAACGTCTCGGTGTCCCTGTTCGGCGGGACGACGCCGCTGGTGGTGACGGCGCTGATCGGGGCGACGGGCGACATGATGATGCCCGCCTACTACATGATGGCCGCGGCCGTGGTCGGCGGCGTGGCGGTGTGGTTCATGACGGAGTCGGCCGGCCGGCCGCTGCCGGGGTCGGCCCCCGCGGTGGACGCCGGGACACGTCCCTGAAAACCCGGCGGCGCCCGCACCCCGCGTCTATATTCGTTAGCGCAACTACTTAGAAGCGCTAACGAGAACGACTGGAGACACGGGGTGCACACCGGCATGAGCGAGTCGCGGCTCTGGGACGACGTCGACGCCTACTTCACCACCCACCTCTCGCCCGACGACGACGCCCTGGCCGCCGCCCGCAGGGAGAGCGACGCGGCCGGGCTGCCCCCGGTGAACGTCACCGCCACCCAGGGCAAACTCCTCCAGCTCCTCGCCCAGATCCAGGGCGCCCGAACCGTCCTGGAGATCGGCACCCTCGGCGGCTACAGCACCATCTGGCTGGCCCGCGCCCTGCCCGCCGACGGCGGCCGCCTGGTCACCCTGGAGTACAACGCCCGGCACGCGGAGGTCGCCACCCGCAACATCGCCCGCGCCGGCCTCGACGCCCTGGTCGACGTGCGCGTGGGGCCCGCCCTGGAGTCGCTGCCGAAGCTCGCCGACGAGAACCCGCCGCCATTCGACCTGGTCTTCATCGACGCCGACAAGGGCAACAACCCGCACTACCTCGAGTGGGCGCTGAGACTCACCCGCGCCGGGAGCCTGATCGTCGTCGACAACGTGGTCCGCGGCGGCCGCGTGGCCGACGCCGACGACACCGCGGCCGACGTACGCGGCACCCGGGCCGCCATCGAGATGATCGGCAGCCACCCGCGGCTCAGCGGCACGGCGGTCCAGACGGTCGGCGGCAAGGGGTACGACGGGTTCGCACTGGCGCGCGTGCTGGCCTGATAGCACCCCGTGTCTGACCGACCCCGTGTCTGACCGCACCCCGTGTCTGACCGCACCTCTTGCCTGACTACGCCTCTTGCCTGACTACACCTCTTGCCTGACTACACCTCGTGGTAGAAGCCGACGTTGACGCTGCGCGGCTCGGCGAGGTCCTGCACCACGACCTCGCCGCTGCCGCCCCCGGGCAGCGGCACGGTGCCGCCGTACGGCAGGGACCGCGTGTGCCCGGCGACGGTCAGCCGGACCTCGCAGGAGGGGTCCGGCTGCGAGCCGCGGAGCCAGGTGAGCCCCCAGGTGCTGTCGGGGCCGCACCGGAACTCCAGGTGGACCCGCGAGACGAACAGCCAGTCGTCCGGCGTCGACAGCCGGCACACGGACCTGTCCCTGCCCACCCGCAGCACCGTGTCCGGCTCGCTGGGCGCGTCGGCCATCTGCATACCGGCCGTGGCACCCGCGTCCGCCGCGGTGACGGCGGCCATGGTGAGTTCGAGCACGTGCGCTCCTTCGAAGACCCCGGGACGTCCGTCGTCGCGTCCGTCGTTGGCGTGTCGCCGCCGCATGATAGATCGACCGGTGAAGCCGTGTCCGGCGTCCGGCACAATGGGGTCATGACCGAGCGAAAGCCACCTGGCGTCGACTTCGAGTCCTTCGTCGACAAGCAGATCCGCGACGCGGACGCGCGCGGCGAGTTCGCCGAACTGCCCGGCGTGGGCAAGCCGCTGCCCAGCGAGATGGACAGCACCTACGACGAACTCTGGTGGGTCAAGCGGAAGATGGCCCGCGAGGGCTTCTCCGTGCTGCCGCCCACCCTGGCCCTGCGCAAGGAGGCGGAGGACGCCCTGGAGGCGGCGGCGAAAGCTCCTTCGGAACGCGTGGTCCGCCGCATCGTCGAGGAGATCAACGTCAAGATCCGCGACGTCATGTTCAAGCCGCCGCCCGGCCCCCCGCTGGGTCTCAAGCCCTACGACGTGGAAGAGGTCGTAGGGCGGTGGCGGGAGGGCCGGGCGGAGCGGTAGTGCCCGTCGTTCACAGGCGCATCAGGCGGTCCGCCAGCTCACGGTAGTCCCGCAGGGCCAGGCGGAGTTGCTCGGTGTCCGTGCTCGGTGCGCCGCTGTCCGCCCCGTCGCCCCGCCAGGATGTGCGCAGGGCTCGGCGGCGGTGCGCGACGGCGTCCGTGAGGCGTGCGGTGACCTCCTCCAGCACGCGGTCTGCCTCCTCGACCGAGCCGCGCGGAGCGTCGACGAATCCGGTCACCGCGTGGTGCAGGCGCCGGGCGAGTCCGTCCCACTCGTCGTGCCCGACGAGCGTGTCCTCGACCCCGGTGGCCGGGACGGCCGTACCGGTCGGTGCGGCCGGGGTGCCGGTGGCCGTGGCCGTGGCCGACAGGTCTGGAGCACCCTCACCAGGGGCGCCCTCGGTACGGATGTCTTCGGGTCGGGCGCCTTCGGTACGGGTGCCGGGGGCCGGGCGGGTGCGGGGCGTCGGGTCGGTGCCCGGGACGGTCTCGCCGGGCTGCCGGGTCACGTCGGACATGTGCCTCAACTCTCCTTCGGCTGGCGCTTGCTGAACGACCAGGTGCGAGGGGCGCGGGTGGGGACCGGCGCGTCGTCGTCGGCGCCGGGACGGTGCGGGTCGCCCTCGCGGCGGCCGTCCGCGGCAGGGGCTCCGTCGTGACGGGCCGCTTCGTGACGGCCCGCTTCGTGACGGGCACCGTCGTGGCGGGCCGGGCGCAGGAGGGCCTCGAACAGTGCGCGGGCCTCGACCATGGACTCGCGCATCTCCTCCGTGCCCGCGCCGCCGTCGTGCGCGTCGTCCACGCGGGCGTGCGTCACGCGGTGCACGCGGCGGTACCCCTCGACGTGGTGGGCGTGGTGCACGGACAGCGCCGCCAACTGCTCCTCGTACTGGCCGCCGTCCGGGAAGCCCCGGGCACCGGCCAGCTCGGCGAGCAGCCGGTCCGCCTCGCCGACCGCCTCGCGCGGGGAGTCGACGAAGCGCTCCCGGGCCGCGGTCCAGCCCGCCTCGAAGCGTTCCCGCTCGGCGGACTCCAGGGGCCGCGGGTGCAACGACCCGTGCCGCCGCACCCGTTCGGCCAGTTCGCGCTCGGCGGCCTTGCTGTCGCCGTCGTGCCGGGCCACGGCCCGGTCGTACTCGGGTCCGAAGCGCCGCTTCAGACTCCCGCCGTGCTGTGGGCCCCGTGCGCGCAGGGCGAGGACGGCCGCGACGACGAGCACGGCCGCCACGATCACGATCAGAGCGATGATCACGCCTGTGGACATGAATGCCTTCCCGGTTTCGGGCCTACCGGCTCTCCGCGCGGGCCGGTTCGCCGTTCGTGTTGCCCCGCAGTGCCCGCTCAAACGGCCGCCGGGGTGCGGCGGGCGCCCGGCGGTGGGAAAATACGCTTGCGCCGGGCGCCGCTCCCCGGCCGACAATGCCGGTCATGACCTGGACCGTCGCCCCGGAACCGTACGACTCCCCCGTCGCCGCCGCCCTCTGGCGCGCGTACTACACGGAGGTCAGCGACCGCTGGTACCGGTTGTACGAGGGGCGCCCCACCGATCCCGCCGAGCTGGAGCGGGAGATCGCCGCACAGTCCGGCGCCGACCTCGTACCGCCCCGGGGGCGGCTGCTGGTCGCGCGGTACGGCGGTGAACCCGCCGGCACCTCGGGCGTACGGCTGCTGGACCCCGCCACCGCCGAGCTGACCCGCGTGTTCCTGCACGGCGGGATGCGCGGCCGGGGCGGCGCCGCGCTGCTCGTACGGGCCGCCGAGGACGCGGCACGGGCGCTCGGGGCCGAGCACATGGTCCTCGACACGCGTGGCGACCTCGTCGAGGCCCGCGCCCTGTACGCGCGCCTCGGCTACACCGAGACCGAGGCGTACAACGAGAATCCGTACGCGGAGCACTGGTTCCGCAAGGGGCTGCGCGGCGGCGTCTCCTGAGCGCGCTCAGCCGGTCCGGGCGGGCGTGCGCCCGTCGCGGCCCTCGTGTCCCCCACGCCCCTGCTGCCGCCCTCGCCGCCGTTCGTGCGGGCGTTCCCGTTCCGAGCCGCACAGTTCGCCGGTCAGCTCCCGCACGAGCCGCACCAGGTCGGTCGGGCGGTCCGGGCCCCACCAGTCGCCGAGCAGCTCGGCGAGCGACTCCTCGCGGGCCAGCGCCAGCCGCTCGGCGACCTTCCGCCCCAGGCGGGTGAGGACCAGGTCGGGGCCCTCACGGACGGCGAGGTGCCGTTCCTCCACCTGCCGGGCGGCCGCCATCACGGCGGCCAGCGGGACGGGACTGCGCTCCGCGAGCTGGGCCGGTTCGACCCGGCCGTGCTTCCTGACCCGCAGCAGCATCCAGCTCGACGCGGGCAGCAGGTCGTACCCCGCCCGTGCGGTGATCCTGCGGTAGATCTCCCGGCGGCCCTCACGGGTGCCGAGGACCGACAGGGCGCGGCACACCTCGTCGTGCGAGGAGCGCTCCACCGGGTTGCTGGCGAAGGTCTGGGAGGCGTCCGGTGCCGTGACCGAGCCGCGCAGCCGGTCCTCCTTCAGGAACCAGGCCAGCAGGAAGGCGAGGAGGGCGACGGGGGCGGCGTACAGGAAGACGTCGGTGATGGACGCGGCGTAGGCGTGGGTCGCGTCGGGGCGCAGCGCGGGCGGCAGGGCGCCGATGCCGCGCGGGTCGGCCTTGAGGGTGTCGACGGAGACGCCGGGCGGCAGGGCGGCGCCGCGGAAGGCGTCGGTGAGCTGGTCGCCGAGGCGGCTCGCGAAGATCGTGCCGAAGATGGCCGCGCCGAACGACGCCCCGATGGACCGGAAGAACGTCGCGCCGGAGGTGGCGACGCCCAGGTCCTCGTAGGCGACGGCGTTCTGCACGATGAGGACGAGGACCTGCATCACCAGGCCGAGGCCCAGGCCGAAGACGAAGAAGTAGGCGCTCATCTCGGCGGTGGAGCTGTTCTCGTCGAGCTGGTGCAGCAGGAGCAGCCCGAGGGTGGTGACGGCGGTGCCCGCGACGGGGAACACCTTCCAGCGGCCGGTGCGGCTGACGATCTGCCCGGAGACGGTCGAGGACAGCAGCAGGCCGAACACCATCGGCAGCATGTGCACACCGGACATGGTGGGCGTGACGCCCCGCACGACCTGGAGGAACGTCGGCAGGTACGTCATCGCGCCGAACATCGCGAAGCCGATGACGAAGCTGATGACGGCGGAGAGCGTGAAGGTGCGGACGCGGAAGAGCTTGAGGGGCAGGACGGGCTCGGCCGCCCGGCGTTCCACGGCCACGAAGAGGACGGCCAGGACGACGGCGAGCACCGCGAGCCCGATGATCTGCGGGGAGCCCCATCCCCAGGTCGTGCCGCCGAGCGAGGCCACGAGGACCAGGCAGGTGGCGACGGAGGCGATGAGGAGGGTGCCGAGGTAGTCGATGACGTGCCGGGCGGACCTGCGCGGGATGTGCAGGACCGCCGCGATCACGGCGAGCGCGACGATGCCGATGGGCAGGTTGATGTAGAAGACCCAGCGCCAGCTGAGGTGCTCGGTGAAGATCCCGCCGAGCAGCGGCCCCAGAACGCTGGTCGCGCCGAAGACCGCACCGAACAGCCCCTGGTAGCGGCCGCGTTCGCGGGGCGGGACCAGGTCGCCGACGATCGCCATCGACAGCACCATCAGCCCGCCGCCGCCCAGCCCCTGCAGGGCGCGGAAGACGATCAGCTCGGACATGCTCTGCGCGATGCCGCACAGCGCGGAACCGACCAGGAAGATCCCGATCGCCAGCTGGAACAGCTTCTTGCGCCCGTACTGGTCGCCGAGCTTGCCCCACAGCGGGGTCGCGGCGGTCGCCGCCAGCAGGTACGCGGTGACCACCCAGGACAGGTGCTCCAGGCCGCCCAGGTCGCTGACGATGGTCGGCAGCGCCGTGGACACGATCGTCTGATCGAGCGCGGCGAGCAGCATGCCGAGGAGCAGGGCCCCGATGGAGACGAGGACGCCGCTGGAGACCTGTTCCCGGCCCTCCCCCCGCCCCTCGTCCGGCTCCTCGCCCTTCCCCTCGCCCGCGGGCGGCCGCGCCGGGTCCCTCGCCTCCCGCACATCTCCGGCCATGTGGACCTCCACAGGTGTCTCGTGCGGGTCCCACCCGTGCCCCACGGCGGGTCACCGGTGCGGTCGCGCACGTCCATCCTGGCCGGTGTGACCGGATTTGGCCTCTTCAGTCCTACGGAAGCTCGCATTCCGGGGGCGTGTGCGCGGAAGTGTGGAGAAGATCTGCATAATCTCTGGAGTTCGCGAGGGGAGTCGCGAGGGGAGGGACGAACGCGTGGAGCAGCAGAAGGAACCGTCGCAGGAGCGGTCCGCGGGGGCCTCGTGCCCGGAGTGCGGCACGCCCAGAGCGGCGGACAACACGCCGTCCTGCGCCTGCGGGACGCGGGCCTCCGACGCCCTGCGCGACGCGCGTACGGCCCAGGCGGCAGCGGCGGAGGACTTCAATCCGCTGCGCATACGGCCGTACGTCGAGCTGGACGGGGGCGGGGAGCCCCTCGGGTCGCCGGAGGGGGAGTCGTCGGAGGCGGAGGCGTCGGCGGGGCAGTCGTCGGAGGGGCAGTCGTCGGAGGGGGTGGCTGGTTACGCCGGTCAGTCCGTTCCGTCGGGTGCGGCGGCGGACTCGGCCGGTGAGTGTCCGGCCGCGTCCGGGGCGGCGGCGACCACGTCATCGGTCCCGGCTGCCGCGGGTGCGGGCGCGGGCGCGGGCGCGGCAGTTGTCACGGAGGAGGCCGGGGCCGGGGCGGGACCGGGGGCCCACGTGCCCGACGGCGACGCCACCATGACGCTGCGCGCCATCGGTGCCGGTGGTGCCGGTGGTGGTGCTGGTGCCGGTACTGATCCTGGTACTGGTACCGGCACTGGTCCTGGTGCCGGTTCCGGTTCCGGTGCTGGTCCGTCCGGTGCGGGCAGGGGCGCGGCCCCCACGCTGCCGACGCCGCTCGCCCCCTCGGCCGGCTCGCCCAGCGCGCACGACCTGCGCCTGTTCGACGCCTCCGCCACCGCGCCCCTCCCGGTCGTGGGCCCCGGCCCGGACGGCCCGGGAAGTGGCGGTCGGCCGCCGCGCAAGCGGCGCAAGGGCGTGCTGCTGAGTGCCGCCGGAGCGGTCGTGGTCGTGGTGGGCGCCGCGGGATTCGCGAGCGGGCTGTTCTCGTACGAGACCCCCTCGCGGGACGGCGCGATGCCGGACGAGGTCCGGGCGAGCGTGCCGGACGCGTCGACCGGCGAGGCGTCGCCCAGCGCGGAACCGAGCGCTTCCCCGGCCTCGCCGACGCCCTCCGCGTCCCCGTCTCCGTCCGCGTCCGCGTCCACCTCGGCGAGCGCGAGCGCCTCGGCCTCGCCGTCCCCGTCGGCGTCGACCGCGTCGCCCACGGCGTCCCGGTCGGCCGAGCCCACGCAGAGCACGACCGCACCGGCCGACGACGCCCCGCAGGAGTCCGAGGACGAGGACCGCGACCCGGGCGGCGGCTCCACGCTGCGGCGCGGCGACCAGGGCCCGGAGGTCGTGGAACTCCAGCAGCGCCTGGCCGGAATGCAGATGTACTGGGGCGACCTCGACGGCGACTACAACCGCCAGGTCGAGGACGCGGTCCGCCAGTACCAGTGGTACCGCGGCATCTACACCGACGGAGTCGGCGTCTACGGCCCGGACACCCGCAACAGACTGGAGTCGGAGCCGCGACGACGGTAGCCGCGGGGCGGTAGCCGCGACGGCAGGAGCCGCGGGGCGGTAGTAGCCGCGACGGCGAGACCCCCAAGGCAGGACCCCGACGGCGAGAACCCCAGGGCGGTAGCCGGTGGCGGCAGGAACCACGGGGCGGTAGCCGTGGCGGCAGGAGCCGCGGGGCGGTAGCCGTGGCGGCGTGAAGCCGCAACGGCAGAAACCCCCGGGCTGGGAGCCGCGACGACAGAACCACGGGGCGGGAAGCCGTGGCGGCGGAAACCGCAGGGCACGACTCCGTGGCGACGGAACCCGCAGGCGGGAAGCGCGACGCCGGAAACCTCAGGGTGAAGCCGCAACTGCGGAGCCCCGGGGCAGAAGCCGCGACGACGGGAACCCCGGGCAGGAACCCGCGACGACCGGAACCCCCGGGCGGGGAGCCGCATCGGCGGCCCCCTGGTGGCCGTCAGCCGATGTGCAGGCGCAGCGTGCCGTCCGGGTCGGCCTCGACGCGGACCCGCGTGAGGTCCTCCACGACCACGTCCGGCCCGTGGAGCCCGGCGCGCGGTCCGACCCCGACGACCCGCATCCCGGCGGCGCGCGCGGCCGTGATGCCGGCGCCCGAGTCCTCGAAGGCGATGCAGTCGGCGGGGGCGATGCCCAGTTCGGCGGCGCCCTTGAGGAAGCCCTCGGGGTCGGGCTTGCTGGCGCCGACCGACTCCGCGGTGACCCGGACGTCCGGCTGGGCGAGCCCGGCGGCGGCCATCCGCGCCGTGGACAGGGCCACGTCGGCCGAGGTCACCAGGGCGTGCGGCAGGCCGTGCAGCGAGGCGAGGAAGTCCGGCGCCCCGGGGATGGCGACGACGCCCTCGGTGTCGGCGGTCTCCTCTGCGAGCATGCGCGCGTTGTCGGCGTAGTTCTGCTCCATGGGCCGGTCCGGCAGCAGCAGCGCCATCGAGGCGTAGCCCTGCCGTCCGTGCACGACCTTCATGACCTCGTCGCCGTCCAGCCCGTGCCGGTCGGCCCAGCGCCGCCAGACCCGCTCGACGGCGGCGTCCGAGTTGACGAGGGTGCCGTCCATGTCGAGCAGCAGGGCACGGGCGGGCAGAACGGTGGTGGCGGTGGCCGTCATCGGCAGACTCCAAGGCGCGGGGAGGAAACAAGGCGGCCCCGCCCGCCGGTCAGGGTGAACGGGCGGGAGCCACTTTGTTCACCCACGGTACAAAACGGAGCGGCGATCGCGCCACCGGGCCCACGAACCGGCGGGTAGGACGAACGGCGCCGGCGTCGGACCACCGCCCCACCATCCCCCACCCGCAGCCCGCAGCCCGCAGCCCGCCGGCGCCCTCACCCGGCACCCGGCCGACGCTCAGCCGGCGATCGCCTCCCACAGGCTCCACACGCCCAGGCCCAGCATGAGCAGCGCGCCGCGACCTTCGCGATCAGCCGCAGCGGCACCGCTTCATCAGCGCCTTGCCGCCGACGATGCCGACCCCGGCCACCGCCCGCAGCGCGAGCACCGCACCGCGCCGCACCGCACCGCGCCGCGCCGCGCCGAGGGCCGAAAGTCCCGCGGATCCCGCCGCGCGTATAGACGTGCCATGCACACGTCACTAACTTCTTACCGACCGCACATCCGTGCGCCATGCGGCGTCGCGAGCATTCTCCTGCCCGCGTCCCAACGCCCCCACACCCAAAGGGAGTTCGCATGCCGAAGTTCTACGCGCGTCGACGGCTCGGTTTCCTCGCCGCGTTCACCGGGCTCATAGCCTCCGCCGGGCTCCTCAACGGCCCGGCCGCCTCCGCCGCCCTGCCCACCCCGGTCAGCGCCGCCACCGCCCGGACCTACCTCGCCTCCCTCACCGTGGCCACCGAGGACCGCACCGGCTACGACCGCGACCTCTTCCCGCACTGGATCACCCAGTCCGGCTCCTGCAACACCCGCGAGACCATCCTCAAGCGCGACGGCACGGGCGTCGTCACCAACTCCTCCTGCGCCGCCACCAGCGGCAGCTGGTACTCCCCCTACGACGGCGCCACCTGGCCCGCCGCCTCCGACGTCGACATCGACCACGTCGTCCCGCTCGCCGAGGCCTGGGACTCCGGCGCCGACTCCTGGACCACCTCGCGCCGCCAGTCCTTCGCCAACGACCTGACCCGGCCCCAGCTCCTCGCGGTCACCGACAACGTCAACCAGTCCAAGGGCGACCAGGACCCGGCCACCTGGATGCCCTCGCGCACCGCGTACCGCTGCACGTACGTCCGCGCCTGGGTGCAGGTGAAGTACTACTACGACCTCTCGGTCGACTCCGCCGAGAAGTCGGCCCTGCAGGGCTACCTCGCGAACTGCTGACGCACCGTCCGCCAACTGTTCGACGCGGATCCTCCCCATCGGCCTCCGTCGTTCCGTACCGTACGGGGCGACGGAGGAGAGGATGATCATCATGGCCGGACTGCGCCTGGGGCCACTGCTGAGGTACACCGACGGCTCGTGCGCGACCGTGTGGGTCGAGACGGACCGGCCCTGCACCGCCGAGGTGCGCTGTGCCGACGGCGCCCGCGGCACGACCCGCACCTTCCGCGTCGCGGGGCACCACTACGCCCTCGTCCCGGTGAGCGGCCTCACGCCCGGCACGGCGACGGAGTACGAGGTGCTCCTCGACGGCGCCTCCGTGTGGCCGCCGCCGGACTCCCGCTTCCCGCCCTCCGTGATCGCCACGCCCACGGACCAGGACGGCCTGCGCGTCGCCTTCGGCTCCTGCCGCTGGGCCGCACCGCCCTCCGGCGGCAAGGACAAGGTGGGCCCGGACGCCCTGGACACCCTGGCCACCCGCGTCGCGGCCGACCCACGCGGCGCGCGGCCCGACGTACTGCTCCTGCTCGGCGACCAGGTGTACGCCGACGAGACCTCCGACGCCACGCGCCAGTGGCTGGCCGGCCGCCGCGACCTGAGCGAGCCGCCCGGCGACCAGGTCGCGGACTACGAGGAGTACACCCGCCTCTACTACGAGTCGTGGCTCGACCCCGAGGTACGCTGGCTGCTGTCCACCGTGCCCAGCAGCATGATCTTCGACGACCACGACGTCATCGACGACTGGAACACCTCCGCCGCCTGGCTCGCCGACATGCGGGCCACGGACTGGTGGCAGGAGCGGCTGCAGAGCGGGCTGATGTCCTACTGGGTGTACCAGCAACTGGGCAACCTCTCCCCGGACGAGCTGGCCGCCGACCCCCTCTACGCCGCCGTGCGTGAAACGGCCGACGGCACCGACGCCCTGCGCGCGTTCACCGCCCGCGCGGACTCCGACCGGGCCTCCGTCCGCTGGAGCTACCGGCGCGACTTCGGCCGCACCCGGCTGCTGATGGTGGACTCCCGCGCGGCCCGCGTCCTGGAGGAGGACCACCGCTCGATGCTCGACCCCGGCGAGGCCGCCTGGCTGCGCGAGCAGATCCTGGACGACCGCGACTCGTACGACCACCTGCTGATCGGCACCTCCCTGCCGTGGCTGCTGCCCCACCTGGTGCACGACGTGGAGACGTGGAACGCCGCCATGTGCGGGGGCGAGCGGGGCGAGCGCTGGGCGCGTCGCGGGGAGCGGATCCGGCGCGGGGCCGACCTGGAGCACTGGGCCGCGTTCCCGTCGTCCTTCGACGCCCTCGCCGACCTGATCGCCGAGGCCGGTACCGGGCCGGGGGCGCCCGCGACGGTGAGCGTGCTGTCGGGCGACGTCCACCACGCCTACGTGGCCGAGCCCTCCTGGCCCGGGCGGGCGCCCGACGCGCGGGTGGCGCAGCTGACCTGCTCCCCCGTCCACAACTCCGTGCCGCTCTCGATCCGCCTCGGCTTCCGCTTCGGCTGGAGCGCGCCGGCCCGCGCCCTCGGGCGGCGCATCGCCCGGCACGGCCGCTGCTCGCCCCCGACGGTGAGCTGGCGCAGGACCGGCGGCCCCTGGTTCGGCAACCAGATCATGACGCTGACCCTGCGGGGGCGGTCGGCGCGGCTGCGCCTCGAACAGGCCCGGACGAACCGCGACGGGACGACCGACCTGCGAACGATCACGGACCGGAAGCTGGCGTAGCCGGTCCCGGGGGGCCGGCGGACGGGCGCAAGCGGTTTCGGCATGGAGGCGGGCGCGGGGCGGGTATGAATTGAGTCACAGTGGCGGGCGGCGCCCCGCGCATGGGAGCGCTCCCACCTGGTACGGCGCCAACGGTGCGGAGGTGACTGCACGTCAGGCTATGGCTAAATGTTGAACTTGCAAGTACTCGTTAGGCGCACCTAACGTGGGCAGCCCACTCGGTTCCGTCCCCCACCGGCCCCACCCGGCCGGTCGACCGAAGGAGACCCCCCATGCCCATGCCCGGACGCCTCAGCAGCGCCAGCGCCCAGCCGTACGTACTCGGCCTGTTCCGCATAGTCGTCAGCCTGCTCTTCGCCTGCCACGGCGCCGCCTCCCTCTTCGGCGTCCTCGGCGGCGCCCCGGGCTCCGGCGGCACGATCGACACGGGCACCTGGCCGGGCTGGTACGCGGCCGTGATCCAACTGGTCGGCGGCGGCCTCGTCCTGCTGGGCCTCGGCACCCGCCCGGCCGCGGTCATCTGCTCCGGCTCCATGGCCTACGCGTACTTCAAGGTGCACCAGCCGGGCGCCCTGTGGCCGCTGGAGAACGGCGGCGAGGCCCCCGCCATGTTCTGCTGGGCCTTCCTGCTGCTCGCCTTCACCGGCTCGGGCGCCTTCGGCCTGGACCGGCTCCTCGCCCGGCGCACGTCCGGCCAGGAGCAGTCCGCCCCGGAGCGTAAGACTCCGGTCGCGGCCTGACCGGTCGCAGCCTGACCGGCGGACACCGCACCGGCCGGGAGCGGGGGCGAGGCATCGCCCCAAGAGCGGGGCAGGCATCGTCCGAGTGAACGCCCCGCTCCCTTCGGGCAAGGCCCCTGTGAACCCTGTGTCACACCCCGGGCGTACGCTGTATGGCTGTCATGGGCCACTCCTGCCGCCCCGCGTCACGCGGCAGGGTCCGGCCCACGGGGGGTGTGAACGGGGAGTTGTGGTGGTCGAGAGTCTGGGAAGTATCGGGTCGCTGGTCAGCAGCCCATGGATCTATGCGCTGGTGGCCGTGTCGGTACTCCTCGACATCTTCCTGCCGGTGCTGCCGAGCGGTGTCCTGGTGATCACCGCGGCCACGGCGGCGGCCGCGGGTTCGGGTGCGGCGGCTGCCGGGCGGGTCCCGCAGGACGTCCCCGACATCCTCGTCCTGACGCTGTGCGCGACGACCGCCTCCGTCATCGGCGACCTGGCCGTCTACCGCCTCGCCTGGCGCGGCGGGGCACGGCTGGACCGAGCGATCGCCCGTTCCCGGCGGCTGACCACCGCGCAGGAACGTCTCGGCGGTGCCCTTGCGCGGGGCGGCGGCGCCCTGGTCGTCCTCGCCCGTTTCGCACCGGCCGGCCGCTCGGTCGTGTCGCTCGTCGCCGGTGCGGCCCATCGCCGGGTCCGCGAGTTCCTCCCCTGGTCGGCCCTCGCCGGACTGTCCTGGGCCGCCTACAGCGTCGCCCTCGGCTACTTCGGCGGGCAGTGGCTGGGGGCGACCTGGCTGGCGACGGGAGTGTCCCTGGTGGCGCTGTTCGGTGCGGGGGCGGGCGCGGCGTTCCTGATGCGACGCCAGCCCCGCACGACCGGGGCGTCCTGACCGACGCCGTCCGAACCGCCCGGGATGCCTGGGACACCCGGGACGGGAAGGGGACCCGCCCCTGAGCCTCGCCCTGGCGGAAGCGGTCCCCGCGGTGCGCGACACCGCGCCGACGTGCGCCCCCGGGCGGTGAGTCGACGCCGACCCCGTCCCGGCCAACGGCAAGACGGTCCCGACCCCGTCCCGGCCAACGGCAAGGCAGCCCCGGTTCCGTTCGGCGCCGGGCGCGGTCCAGGTGGGCGCCGCAGTCGTGGTCGGGGCCGGTCGCACTCCGGGTGGAGCCGGTCGGGCCCGTCGCGGACGCCACCGGGGCCCGTGCGCGGCGGTGCGGATCCGGCCGGCGTCAGGAGGCGTGCCGGGTTCCGCCGCCTCCCCGTATCTCCAGGCCGGCCAGCAGTTCGGCCGTGGCCCCGGCAACGGCCTCCACGGCCTCCTCGAAGACCTCCTGATTGTGCGCGGCGGGCGCGCGGAACCCGGACACCTTGCGCACGTACTGAAGGGCGGCGGCCCTGATCTCTTCGTCGGTGGCCTCCTCGGCCAGCGCGGGCGGGCGCAGTGTCCTGATGCTGCGGCACATGACGTCAGTCTCCCCTCTGCAGGTCCACCCGCCAGTCGTTCGACCGGATCCAGTGGCCCCTCGGATACTCGAAGTCGGTCTGCCCGAGCAGGGTGAACCCGGCCCCTCGGCAGACCGCGTTGGACGCGGCGTGGTCGACGCCCGGGAACGCGTGCAGATACCGGTGGGATCCGGCGGCCCGGGCCACCTCCCGTACGGCGCGGGCCGCCCGCACGGCCAACCCCCGCCCCTGGAACTCCGGCAGCACCCCCCACCCGGTCTCCCAGACCTCGGTCCCCCGCCAGGCCCGCTGCCAGTACCCGACGGAACCGACGGTCTCGCCGCCGTCCGCCAACGTCACCCGGTACATCCGCCCCGGCCCCGGCTCCACGTACCGCCGGTGCCGGGCCAGGAGCCGCTCCTCACCCTCCGGACCTCCGAGATGCTCGGTCATCCCGGGACTGTTGGTCCTGCGCAGCAGCCACAGATCCTCCTCCGACCAGGGGACCAGGCGCACCCGCTCCCCATCCGTGCCGCTCCGCCCGCCCACGCCGTCCATGTCTTTCACGGTAGGGCAGGGGTCTGACAGTCGGCCCCGGCCGAGGGGCCACCCTTTCGCGTGAACCACCGGAGGGAACGCGCGCCTCAAAATCGAACAGGCGTATCATTGAGGGGTGGCTACGACCTATGATTTCCCCAGTGATCTCCTCGCCGGTCAGGAGGAACTGCATCAGGTCCGGGCCGAGCTGACGGCCCTGCTGAAGAGGCTTCCCTGGTCCGTCGAACCGCTCGACGGATTCAGTGACGACAACGGCTGGCGCAAGGTCGAACGCCCGGCCTCGCCCGGCTGGTCGGCGGACGAGCAGGCCGAGGTCGAGAAGCTCCGACAACGCGAGCGCGAGCTCGCCGTGTTCGTCAGCACCCATCGCTACTGGTCGGAGATAACCGGCCCCGACCAGGTGAGCGCCCGCTCGGAACTGAAACGCGCCCACGAGACCCCGCCCGCGGGAACCCCGCCCCGGGACGCCTGAGAACCACGAGACGCCTGAGAACCACGAAAGGCCCCCGGAAGATCTCCGGAGGCCTTCGCCCCGACGACGCCGTCGCCGGTCCTGGTGGGCGCGGACGGTTTCGAACCGCCGACATCCTGCTTGTAAGGCAGGCGCTCTACCCCTGAGCTACGCACCCAGGACGAGTCGACAGCCTACATGGCCCCGGGCGCTGCCCGGCAAACGCGTAGGGGCCGTACTCCGGCCGGAGGCGGGGGTTAACCCCACCCCGGATCCGGTAGTGGCCCGGATCCCGGCCGGCCCTCGCGCTCCGTACGGTCTAAGAGTCTCGCCGGCAGGGTCCCACGTCACCGTGGAAGGCCCCCGGGCGCGGCACCTCGTCGTCCGTTCCAGGGGGAGATCGCCATGCCCGCCCGTCCCGTTCCCGTCCGCGCCTTCGCCGCCACCGCTGCTGTCGCCGTGCTCGTCGCGGGTCTGAGCGCCTGCGCCTCCTCCTCCGACGACAAGGACCCCGAGCACCGGTCGTTCGACCTTCCGGGCAGCACGCTCACCGTCGACTCCGACGACTCCGCCCTGGAGATCGTCGCCTCGGATGACCGCGCGGCCGGGAAGATCGAGGTCACCCGGTGGTTCTCCGGGTCGGTGACCGTCGGCTCGGACCCCGAGGTGACCTGGAAGATGGACGGCGACAGGCTGGTGCTGCGCATGCACTGTTCCGGTCTGATCGCCGACTGCGAGGCCAAGCACCGCGTCGAGGTGCCGCGGGGCGTCGCCGTCAAGGTGAAGGACGGGGACGGCAGCGTACGGGCGAGCGGATTCAAGGACGCCCTGAACATCCGTACCGCCGACGGCTCCGTGCACGTCACCGACTCCTCCGGACCGCTGGAACTGCGTACCGACGACGGTTCCGTACGGGCCGCGGTCTCCTCCCGCCGGGTGCGGGCGCACACCGCCGACGGTTCGATCCGGCTGGACCTCGGCACCGTCCCCGACCAGGTGGAATCGCGCACCGGCGACGGCTCCGTGACGATCACACTGCCCCGGGCCGCCTACAAGGTGACGACCGACACCGGTGACGGCGCGGTCGACGTGTCCGTCCCCACGGACGACGCCAGCGCGCACGTGGTCGACGCCCGGTCCGGTGACGGCAAAATCACGGTCCGAACCGCGAACTGATCGACCCGTGTGTTCGTCCCTTACGGGTGGGAGAATGAACCCGGGCAGGACGGACGACACGGGAGAGGGATGTGACGGCGACACCATCGCAGCCGCAGTCGCCGATGGTGGCGCGCGCCGAGCGCATGCCGCGCCGCTCCCGCCACCGGCCGACCGGTGCGGCGGTCCGGGACGCGCTCACCCTCGCGGGTCTACCGCTCCTCGCCGTGCTCGCGCTGCCCGCCGCGTTCGCCGGGGGCGGCACCCGACGCTGGTTCGGTGGACGCGCCGAGAGCCAGCGGGCCGAGGCCCAGACCGCGAAGGACGACGCGGCGGCCGCGTTCTACGAGCTGGACACCGCGCAGCGGGACCTGCGGATCTCGATAGAGACCATCGCGGCCGTCGACTCCTCCCCCGCCGCCCGGCGCACCGTCGCCGACTTCGAGGCGCTCGGCCGACGCATCGACGAGGTCAGCCACCAGTACATCAGCGCCGTCGACGCCCATGACCTGGACCGGGACGACCTGGAGGCGTCGGCCGCCGCCCACGCCCGCACCGAACTGACCACCGCCAAGAACGAACTGGGCCGCGTCAAACAGGAGCTGGACCGCTTCGCCGAGAGTCTCGGCCCCCTCCTCGGCAAGGCCGAGACCCAACTGGCCCGGCTGGCACCCGCCGTCGAACGCGCCCGGCAGGCCCTGCTCGCCGCCTCCGACGCACTGGACAGGGCACGGGAGTCCGGGCTGAAGGCGGACGACCTCGCCGCCCGTCTCGCCGCCCTCGGCCCGGAGCTGACCCGGCTCAACCAGGGCGCGGGACAGCACGGTGTGCCCCAGACCCTCGACCGGGCCGAACGGGTCACCCGGGAAGCCGAATCGGTTCGCGCCGAGGCCGAGCGGCTACCCGAGCGCGCCGCCGAGATCGGCCACCGCCTCGTCTCCCTGCGCACCCGCGCCCAGGCCCTGACCACCCGCACCGAACAGGTCGAGCCGGTGCTGAGCGAGCTGCGGCGCCGGTTCACCGCGGCCTGCTGGCAGGACCTCCAGCACGTGCCGGACCAGGCCACGGAATCGGTCCGGCAGGCCGAGCGGAAACTCGCCGAGGCCCAGACCGCGCGCGACGAACAACGCTGGCCCGACGCCACCGCCCTCCTGTCGACGGTACGAGCGCTGCTGAACTCGACCGACGAAGCCGTCTCGGCGGCGGGCGACCGGCTGCGGCAGCTCAACGCTGTACAGAAGGACCCGCAGCAGGAGATCGAGCGCACCCGCTTCGCGATCCGCGACGCCCAGCGCCTGGCCATGGCCGGGCGCAACACTCCCGAGCCCCGCCACGCGCGCCCGCTGGACGACGCCGTGGCCCGGCTGGACCGGGCGATCACCACGCTGGAGGGCCGGCATCCCGACTACTGGCACTTCCTGACGGAGACGGAAGCGGTCCGGCGAACGGTGGCCCGGGTGGTCACCCAGATCCGTGAGGAGCGCGGGGCCGGTCACTGATCGCCTCGGCCGACCGGGGGCCATCGGTCGGCCGTGCCGGTTAACCTGTGCGCATGCCTCGCTACGAGTACCGCTGCCGCAGCTGCGGCGACACGTTCGAACTGAGCCGTCCCATGGCCGAGTCCTCCGCCCCCGCCTCCTGCCCGGCGGGCCACGACGACACGGTGAAGCTGCTGTCGACGGTCGCGGTCGGCGGCTCGGCCTCCGGATCCGCACCGGCGCCCTCGCCGGGTGGTGGCGGCGGCGGCTGCTGTGGCGGAGGCTGCTGCGGCTGAGGGCTCGCCTCGACGCCGGCCGGAGCGCTTCAACTGCCCAGGTAACGCAGCACCGCCAGCACTCTGCGTGAATAGCCCTCCCCTCCGGTCAGTTCCAGCTTGTCGAAGATCGCGTTGGTGTGTTTTTCCACCGCGCTCTGCGAGATGTGCAGTCGGCGTGCGATCCCCGCGTTGGTGTGCCCCTGCGCCATCTCGCCCAGGACGTCCCGCTCCCGCGCGGTGAGCCGGGCGAGCAGGTCGGTGTGCGTCGTGCGGCCGAGCAGCTGACGGACTACCTCGGGGTCGAACGCGGCACGTCCGGCGGCCACCCTCTCCAGCGCGTCCAGGAACTCGTCGACCTGGACCACCCGGTCCTTGAGCAGGTATCCGACCCCTTCGGTCTCTCCGGTGAGCAACTCGGTCGCGTACCGCTTCTCGACGTACTGCGAGAGCACCAGCACCCCGACGTCCGGCCAGCGCCCCCGTATCTCCAGGGCCGCGCGCAGCCCCTCGTCGGTGTGCGTGGGCGGCATCCGGACGTCGGCGACGACCACGTCCGGAGGCTCCTCGGCGACCGCCTTCAGCAGCAACTCGGCGTTGCCGACGGCCGCGAGCACCTCGTGTCCCTCCTCCGTCAGCAGCCGCACCAGCCCCTCCCTCAGCAGGGTCGAGTCCTCGGCGAGGATCAGCCGCATGGCAGCTCCGCGGCGACGAGGGTGGGCCCGCCCGGCGGGCTGACCACGCTGAGGCTGCCGTCGAGGGCGGCGACGCGCCGGGCGAGCCCGAACAGTCCGCTGCCGGCGGCGTTCGCCCCACCGCAGCCGTCGTCCCGCACGCTCACGTACATCCGTTTCTCCTCCGCTCTGACAGCGACGTCTATACGGCTCGGCGCCGCGTGCTTGACCGCGTTGGTGACGGCTTCGCACACCACGAAGTACGCGACGGTCGCGACGGCCTGCTCGGGCTCCTCGGCAAGGTCGTACTCCACTCCCACCGGCACCGAGGCCCGCTCGGCGACCGTCTCCAGGGCCGCCCTCAGCCCCGCCTCGTCCAGCGTGGTCGGATAGATCCGCCAGGCCACCTCGCGCAGCTCGTCGAGGGCGCGGCGGCTCTCGTCGTGGGCCTGGCCCAGCAGCCGGTCACGGCGGTCGGCGTCCTGGCTGCGGCGTGCCCGGCCGAGCAGCATGCCGAGGGCGACGAGGCGCTGCTGCACACCGTCGTGCAGGTCCCGCTCGATGCGACGCCGTTCGTCGTTCACCGCGTCGACCACGGCGGCGCGGCTGGCGGACAGCTCGGCGATCCGTCGTTCCAGCTCCTCCTGGTGCCGGGGGCCGAGGAAGCGGCGTGCCAGCTGCCCCTCCAGACCCACCACGCCGAATATTCCCTGCACGGCGAGGAACACGAGGAAGAAGCCGCCCAGACTGCTCAGGACGAACGAACCGGGGTTGCGTATGCCGTCCAACAGGAGCCAGCCGTATATCCCGAAGGTGCCGTACCCGAGGCCGACGGCGGCCGTCAGCATCACGACCCCGCCCAGGACGCCCAGGGCCCAGTGGCAGGCGACGTATCGCAGTGCCCGTACGTCCTCGTACGCGGGTGTGACACGGAGGTCGAGCCACATCCGCAGTCGGGCCCGCTCCAGCTCCGCCAGGATCCGCGCGCCCGCGAGGACCGGGCGCAGTACCGCACGGCGTCCGTCCGGCCAGGCCGCGACCGGTAGCAGCGCCGCGCCGGCCAGCAGGGCGAAGAGCAGCTCGACGGCAGCCGCGGCGGTCCCCATCATGAGGCCCACCCCGCACCGCAGTACTCGTCGCGCCAGATTTCGCATGATCGCGAGGCTAGTCGGGCGTGGTAGCGGCGCACACTGCGGAAAACCGCAATTCCCGCCTGCGGTACACCGCATTCGATCCTGCGGTCTTCCTCAGGGTCTCTTCAGCCGCGATTTTCTAGCGTGGTCGTCATGACAGCCATCGCAGCGCAGTCGGCCGTGGACAGCGGCGCGGCACCGCAGTGGATCAACGACTTGATGGACGCCCTGGGCGCACCGGGGGCCGGTCTCGCCATCGCTCTGGAGAATCTCTTCCCTCCCCTGCCGAGCGAGGTGATCCTGCCGCTCGCCGGATTCGCCGCGAGTTCCGGTCGGATGAATCTGATCGCCGTCCTGCTGTGGACGACGGCGGGTTCGGTGGTGGGCGCGCTCGCCCTGTACGGGATCGGCGCCCTGCTCGGCCGGGACCGCACGGTGGCGATAGCGGGGAAGCTGCCGCTGGTGAAGGTGTCGGACATAGAGAAGACGGAGGCGTGGTTCCTCAAGCACGGGACGAAGGCCGTGTTCTTCGGCCGGATGATCCCCATCTTCCGGAGCCTGATCTCCGTCCCGGCCGGTGTCGAACGCATGCGGCTGCCCGTCTTCCTCGCCCTGACCACGCTGGGCAGCGCGATCTGGAACACCGTGTTCGTCCTCGCCGGGTACGCCCTGGGGGACAACTGGTCCGAGGTCTCGGGGATCGCGTCCACGTACTCCAAGGTGATCCTCGCCGCGGCCGTGCTGGTGCTGCTGGTCTTCATCGGCATGCGTCTGCTGCGCCCGGGCGCCGGCCATCGCAGGCGGCGTCGCGGACGCGACGGGGACCAGGGCATACGGCCGCGGGCCGACGACGACGGCCGCCCCGGCACCGGGGAAGACGGTGCCGAGGACAACGGTGCCGTCTTCCCCGGCGCCGGGGGCCGGGACGGCGGGTTCAGCGAGCCGGGCTCGCGGTCCGCAGGAACTCCCGAAGGATCCGCTCACCAGCCAGGACGCCGCGCTCGGGCACGGCGTTGATCGTCGGTGCCGCCCACCCGGAGTCGGCCAGTTCCCCGTGGCCGGGGCGCCAGCCGCGGTCGGCGGCGAGGAGCAGGTCGGCGTCGAGCAGCGAGTCGCCGGCGGCGAGGGTGAGTTCGGCACCGCTGCGGCGGGCGACCTCGTGCATGGCGGCGCTCTTGGTGAGCGGCTTGGGCACGGCATAGATCTTGCGGCCTTGGAGGGACACGGTCCAGCCGCGGTTCTCCGCCCACACCGCGAGTTCCTTCACCCAGTCCTCGGGCAGCAGTTCGCGTTCGACGACGAGGTAGGCGAAGAGGTCCTCGGCGACCCGGTGCTTGCGCACCCACAGTGGGTCGGCGGTGTTCATCAGGTGGTCGCGGACCTCGGCCAGCGAGGCGCACTCGTCCGCGAGCCGGGCGGTCACCCGGGCGTGCCAGCCGGGGTCGGAGACACCGTCCACCAGCAGGTGGCCGCCGTTGGCGCAGATCGCGTACTTCGGCGCGGGGCCGGGGAGGTTGATGCGCTGGTACTGCTTGCGGGTGCGGGTGGTGGTCGGCACGAAGACCGCCCTGTCACCGAGGTCGGTCAGCAGTCGGGCGGCCGTCTCGGTCATGTAGGACAGGGGTCTGCTCTCGTAGACCTCCACGCACAGCAGGCGGGGTGCCCTCAGGTCGGGCATGGTCAGTCCGAGAGCGGCCGCGGAGTAGATGAGCGTCCGGTCGAGGTCGCTGGCGACGAGCACCGGCATCAGAGCGTCACCGCCTTGCCGTCGGCGCCCGTCGCGCCCCGCGTGTACTGGGGGTGGATCAGCCCGACGCAGGTGTACGGCAGGCCGGGGACCTCCTCCACGGGTACGCCCCGCTGCTCGGCCAGCAGGCGGACGTGGTCGAGGTCGGCGCCCGCCCCGGCCCGGGCGAGCACCTTCCACGGGACGCGGCGCAGCATCACGCGGGTGGTCTCGCCGACGCCGGGCTTGACGAGGTTCACGTCGTGGATGCCGTACTCCTCGCTGATGCGCTCGACGGCGGCCCAGCCCTCCCAGGTGGGGGTGCGGTCGGCGGAGAGGAGGTCCTTGGCCTGGGCGTCGACGGCGTCGGTGGCGTCCGGGAAGCAGGCGGAGACGGCGTCGAGGAAGGCCGGCGACAGGTCCGCACCGGCGAGTTCGCGGTAGAACTTCGCGCCGTGGAAGTCGTGCGGGCCGACGAGGTCGGCGCGGAGCACGGTGCGGGAGATCAGGCCGGAGACGGTGGAGTTGAGGCAGGCGGAGGGGATGAGGAAGTCGTCACGGGTGCCGTAGGTGCGTACGCAGGAACCGGGGTCGGCCAGTACGGCGATCTCCGGGTCGAAGCCGGCGACGCCGTCGGAGGCCTCGAACTCGCGCAGGGCGGCGGCGAGTTCTCGGGTGATGGCGCCCTTGCCGGTCCAGCCGTCGACGAAGACGACGTCGGCCGGGTCGTGATGGGCGGCCAGCCAGCGCAGCGCGTTGGCGTCGATGCCGCGGCCCCGGACGATCGACACGGCGTAGTGAGGGAGGTCGAGACCATGACGGAACTGCGCCCAGCGGCGCATCAGAACGCCGACGGGGGTGCCCGCGCGGGCCAGGGAGACCAGGACGGGACGGGGCGACCGCTCGGCGAGCACGACCTCGGTGACGGCGCCGACGGCACGCGCGAGCCGTGCGGCCGACGCCTCCAGCGCCGCGTGGAACAGCTGCTGGTACTGCTCGCTGGGCTGGTACTCCACGGGCAGCGACTCGGCGTAGTGCGCGCCGCCGCTCTGGATCGCCTCCTCGCGTTCCTCGGTCGGCGCCTCCAGCGTCACCCGCGAGAGGTCCTGGAGCAGCCAGCCGACCTCGTCGGGCGCGTACGAGGAGAAGGCGGGGCCGCGCAGGGGCTCGGGCAGCATCGGGGGCCTTTCGGGGGCGCGCGGAGGGCGCGGAACGTACGAGGGGACGACCGCGAGCAGGACGTGCGGGACGTGGGCGGCGAGCCGGGCCGTCAGTCCGTCGGGGGCGTGCAGCGCGGGGGTGTCGGCGGCCGAGTCGACGACCGCGACGACGGCGTCGAACCCGGCGCCCGCCACGTTGTAGGCGTAGCGCTCACCGGGGCCGTCGGCCGGGTCGTCGTGCGCGGGGAAGACCAGGCGGGTGCGTATCGCGTAGCCGGGGTCGTCCACCGCCAGGACGGGAGAGCGGGTGGTGGTGGAGTAGCGGACCTCGGCGTCGACGGCCTGCTCGAGGGCGTGGGCCAGCCGGAGGGGGGCGTACATGAGTTCCTCGAAGCCGAGGACGAGGACGCGTCGGGCGCCGGCGGGCAGCGCCTCGGCGATCCGGGCCGCCATGCCGGGCAGGGCGTCCTCCAGCCGGTCCCGGTGGGCGGCGGTGAAGCCGTGCCGCCCGCCGTCGGGCACGTCGTGGGGCCAGCACAGCTCGACGCGCTGGGCGGAGCCGGGCGCGGCCCCGGCCGACGCCGCGTTCGGCGCACCGGCTCGCTGCTCGGTGGGCGCGGTGGGCGACGCCTCGTGGCGGGCGACCAGTTCCTGGCCCTTCTCCAGCACTCCCGGCGGGAGTCGGACGGTGCCGGAGGCGGTGGTCACCAGGTCCACGCGGGCGCCGATCTCCCGGGCGAAGTCGTCGAGCCGGCCGGCGTCCGCGGGCGAGCGCATGTCGACCAGGGCGACCACGACGTACCGCTTGCGGGGATAGCGCTCGTGCAGGGCGCGGACGGTGTTGAGCACCGTGTTGCCGGTGGAGAACTCGTCGTCGACGAGGACCAGTGGTCCGTCACCGGCCAGCAGCGCCGGGTCCTCCGGGAGCAGGAGGTGGGAGGTGGCGTGCGAGTGGGACTCCTCGAAGCCGCCCGCCCGTGCGACGGTGGCGACCGGGCGTCGGGTGGAGTGCAAGTAGGGGGCGGGGCCCAGACCGTCGGCGACGGAGTGACCGAGTCCGGTGGCGGTCTCGGCGTAGCCGAGGACGACCGCGCGTCGGGCGGCTGCGGCACCGAGCAGCTCGCGCACGCGTCGGCCGAGGGCGACACCGTGGCCGTACACGACGGAGGGCGACTGCGGGACGTGCTTGCCGAGCACGTGGGAGACGAGCAGGTGCGCCCGCTTGGGGTTGCGGCGCAGGGCCAGCCCCAGCAGGCCGGTCAGCGTGTCGTCGCCGGTGAGTTCGACGCCGAGCCGGTCGGCGACCCAGCTGCCGGACCACACTCCGGGGGGCCGCTCGGTGGACCACTCGGCGGGCCTCTCCGCGGTCCCGTCGGCCCGCCCCTCGGCGTGCGCCCTCTCGGTCATGTAGTCGTGCCTCCCGTTGTCCACCGCGTCATGGCTTCTGGCGTCGGTCATGGATTCCTGGCGTTGGTCGTCCGGCGTTCGATCGTCCGGCGTTCGATCGTCCGGGGGTCGGTCGTCCCGGGGTCGGTCGTCCCGGGGTTCAGTCGGAGAGGCCGGCGGCGAGCAGTTCGACGAAGCCGACGTCCTCGTTCGCCACCCCGAAGATCTCTGCACGCAGCAGTGTCCTCTCGGCCCAGGCGCGGTGCGGCTTCACCTCGTTCATCTTGTTGGTGTACGCCGACCTCATGACACCGCCGCCGCACCGTTCGGGGCGCAGGATGTCCTGGGCGTCGCTGAACTCCTCGTGGCTGACCACGGACAGCGCGTGCACGGGGAGCACGTGGGAGGGGTGGATGCAGGTCTTGCCGAGCAGACCGTTGGCGCGGTCCAGGGAGATCTCCCGCAGCAGGCCGTCCATCGAGTGCTCGATGAGCTTCTGGCGCAGTTCGACCGCCTGTCCCTCCAGGAAGGGACTCTGCCGCAGTTGCGGTTTGAACATCCGCTCCTGGACGCGGAAGTACTCCCACACCGGTCCGGTCACCGTGAACCCGGTGCCGTCGGCGCGGGCGAGCATGTTCACCACGTCGGCGATCACGGAGGCGACGATCTGGACGTCGTAGGCCGTCATGTCGGGGCCCCTGCGCAGCCCGTAGGAGGAGCAGAAGTCGGTCACGCCGAGCCGCAGGGCCAGGACCCGGTCGCGGTACTTGTCGACCGCGCGGAAGATGCCCTCCAGGGTCTGTACCCGGGTCTCCCGGTAGAGGAGGTCCGGGGACTCGAGGACGGGCATGGCGAAGAGCCTGTGGCCGCTGCCCGCCTCGGCGGCGGCAAGCGCCTCCAGGAAGGGGATGCCGCGTTCCTCGGTGAACTTCGGCAGTACGAATCCGGACAGCAGCCGTACGGCGGGGCCGAGGCGCCGGACGAGGTCGGGTATCTGCTCGGGGGTGCGGACCCGGATGAACAGGAGGGGTGCGTCGTGGTCGGAACGTTTCGCCAGTTCCGTGAGCTGGCGGACGAGGTTCGCCTCGCCGACGGGCACGTCGGCGTCGTCGATCGAGTCCTCCAGGCACAGCACCATCGACACCAGCCCGCGCGCGCCCTGCTTCAGGATGTCGTCGGCGAGGTTCGGTCTGGTGGCCGGGCTGTAGAGCGTGGCGCCCAGGGCCGCGGACAGCAGCCGGGCCGGTGAGTCCGCCGTGAAGGAGCAGGGCTCCTGATGAAAGAGACGCTCGCGCACATCAGGGGCTATCTGTCCGAAGTGACGCATTTAAACTCCCCCGTGGTGTCTGGGCGGCCTGTGAACCGTCGAAAGGTGGCCGGTAATAGTACGTACGCATCCGTGTCGGAGGTTCCCACCGGGCATGAATTCCAGGTAACCCGGCCATGTCGGCAACGGCGACCCGGGGTGGGCGGACACGAGTCGAGTACCCGCCCCCGCATTGTCGTGACCAGGACCGAGAGGGCAGGATGACGGCATGACGCACGCGATGCTGAAGGGGTCGAACGTCCCGCTGCAAGCCACCACGGTACGCGCCGTGCTGCGCTGGACACCCGGGCAGGGGGTTCCGGACGTCGACGCCTCCGCGTTGCTGCTGGGTCCGGACGGCCGCGTGCGTTCCGACGAGGACTTCGTCTTCTACAACCAGCCCCGGCACCCCTCCGGCCAGGTCTGGCGACTGGGCAAGAAGCGGGTCGCCGAGGGGCTGACCGACACGATCCAGACAGACCTCTTTGGGGTGGAGCCCTCCGTGGGCCGCATCCTGCTGGTCGCCTCGGCCGACGGTGTGGCCTTCGACCGGGTCCGGTCGCTGCGCATCCTGCTGCACGACGCCACGACCGACGTGGAACCGCTGGCGTACTTCGACGTGAAACCGGAGACCGGCCAGGAGACGGCGCTGATCTGCGGCGAGCTGTACCGGCGCGGGGACGGCTGGAAGTTCCGGGCGCTGGGCGAGGGCTACTCCAACGGGCTCAGGGGCCTGGCGACCGACTTCGGCATCTCGGTGGACGAGTCCGAGGGCGCGGACGACCCCGTGTCGGCCCGGCGCCCCGATCCGGCCCCGTCCATGCCCGCATCGTCCATGCCCGCCCCGCCCGTGCCCGCTTCGCCCGCGCCCGCTTCGCCGGTGGTCGGTCCCGACCACCCGACGACCGTGCAGCCACTCCCGGGGGCCTCACGGCCGCTGCCGCCGGAGCAGCCCGCCGGCGTACCGGCGCAGCCCGCGTACGGCTATCCGCAGCAGACTCCGGCGACCCAGCCCGCCTACGGCTATCCGCAGGCGACCGCGGGACTGCCCGGGTACGGGTATCCGCAGGCGCCCGCCGCGGCCGGGGCCACGGGGGCGCAGTCCGGTTACGGCTATCCGCAGCCGGTCGCCGGGGCACCCGATCCGGACTTCCGGCTGCCCCCGCAGGGGCCGCAGTTCATCGGCAGGTAGCCGCCGGGGCCTATCGCTCGGCCTTGCTCTTGTGCCCCCGGCCCCACTGCAGGCCCCATCCGTACAACCGGTCCAGTTCGCCCTGGAAGCCGTACACGAACTTCACCTCGCGGCGGACGAGTATCTCGTCCTTGACGTTCTCGATCATCACCACCGCGCAGGACCGGGCCTGCGGGTGCCGCTCGTCGAGGCCGATCTCGATGCGGGGGCCGTTGCTCGGGTAGAGCGTGACGACGGCGTGCGTCCGGTCGAAGGCGGGGGTCTGGTCGTAGATGTAGGCGAAGACCAGGAGGCGCTTGATGGCGTCCTTGTGGTCGAGGTTGACGTACATCGTCTCGCCGGAGGCCGAGCCGAACCGGTCGTCGCCGCTGAGCTTGACGTAGGGCGGGTCGTTGACGTCGCCGAGGAAGCCGCCGAGGGGCTGGACCACCCCGCGGGTGCCGTCCTTCAGTTCGTAGAGGCAGCCGAGGTCGAGGTCGACGTTGACCATGCTCTGGCTGTGGGCGACGACCTCGGGAGGCTTGAGCGCCTTGAAGGGGTGCCGCAGCAGGCTCTCGCGCTGGATGCCCTGTATGTCGGAGGTGCGCATGCGCCAGCTCAGGTTGATGCGCAGATGCCCGGTGGCCGCGCCCTGCCGGGTCAGGGACACCTGGCTGTGCCGTTTGGTCAGCTGTATGGAGTTGGTCGCCGCACTGCCCGAGTCGAACTCGGGCTCGCGGCCGCGCCACAGCCCGTCCAAGAAGCCCATTCCCGCCCCCACCTTCCCGTCACCGCCGACGGGGCGGCCCCGAGGAGTCGTCCTCGTCGGCCGCCCCGCACAGAGCGTTCCTCGCCCGGGCCCCGTTCACACCAGAGGTACGGGCGCACCGGGGGCGCACCCGACCCGGGATCGAAGGGGTCTCACACCCCGGAGGAGACCTCCGCCTTCTCCTGGTCGCCGTCTCCCCCGGCCGCCGCCAGTGCGCGGTTGCGGCGCACGGAGGAGAAGAAGGACCAGCCGATCAGGGCGACGCCGACGAGGCCGGTGATGATCTCGTGGATCTCGTACTGGATGGTGACCAGCAGGATCACGGCGAGGGCGCCGATGGCGTAGTGGGCGCCGTGCTCCAGGTAGACGTAGTCGTCGAGGGTGCCCTGGCGGACCAGGTAGACCGTGAGCGACCGGACGTACATGGCGCCGATGCCCAGGCCGAGGGCCATCAGGACGATGTCGTTGGTGATGGCGAAGGCGCCGATGACACCGTCGAAGGAGAAGGACGCGTCCAGGACCTCGAGGTAGAGGAACATGAAGAACGCGGCCTTGCCGGCCAGCGCGACGGCCGACTTGGGCTTGCCGGTGCGCGCGGCCTTCTCCTCCTCCTCGTGCTCGCGTTCCTCCTCCTCTTCGAGTTTGTCCTCGAAGTAGCCGGAGAGTCCGCCGACGATCATGTAGGTGATCAACCCGGCGATACCCGCGAGCAGAACGGTTTCCGCCTTGTCGGCGTGTGCGCCCCCGTGCTGGTGGGCGTGGGCGCCGAAGGTGATGGCGGAGACGAGGAGCACGATCAGGGCGATGCAGACCGACAGCATGTCGACCTTGCCGAGCTTGGCCAGCGGACGCTCCAGCCAGGCCAGCCACTTGATGTCCCGGTCCTCGAAGATGAAGTCGAGGAAGATCATCAGCAGGAACATGCCACCGAACGCGGCGATGGACGGGTGGGCGTCCGTCACCAGCTCCTGATAGCGGTCCTTGTCGGTGAGCGCGAGGTCGACGGCCTCGATCGGCCCGAGCTGGGCGCTGATCGCGACGATGACGACCGGGAAGACCAGGCGCATGCCGAACACGGCGATGAGGATGCCGATGGTGAGGAAGATCTTCTGCCAGAAGGCATTCATCTTCTTCAGGATCCCGGCGTTGACCACCGCGTTGTCGAAGGACAGCGAGATCTCCATGATGGAGAGGATCGCGACGATGCCGAAGGCGGTCCACCCCCCGTAGAAGACCGCCGCGACCAGGCCGAGCGCGGTGACCGCGAACGACCAGCCGAAGGTTTTCAGAAGCACTGGCTACCCAATCGTGTGTGTACGGGGCTCCCCCGCGCCGTACTCGGCTTTACGAAACGTTGACTCCGAAGTCTAGAGCGATGCCGCGAAGCCCCGACGCGTACCCCTGCCCCACTGCACGGAACTTCCACTCGCCCTGGTAGCGGTAGAGCTCGCCGAAGATCATCGCGGTCTCCGTGGAGGCGTCCTCGCTGAGGTCGTAGCGGGCCAGTTCCTGGCCGTCGGCCTGGTTGACGACCCGGATGAAGGCGTTGCTGACCTGGCCGAAGGTCTGGCCGCGCTCGTCGGCCATGTGGATCGAGACCGGGAAGACGATCTTGTCGCAGTGGGCCGGCACCTTGGAGAGGTCGACCAGCAGCGACTCGTCGTCGCCGTCGCCCTCGCCGGTGAGGTTGTCGCCCGTGTGCTCGATCGAGCCGTCCGGGCTCTTGAGCTGGTTGTAGAAGACGAACCACTCGTCGCCGAGCACCCGGCCGCTGCTGCACACGAGTGCGCTGGCGTCGAGGTCGAAGGGTGCTCCGGTGGTGGAACGCGCGTCCCAGCCGAGCCCGACCAGTACCTGTGTGAGGTTCGGTGCGGCCTTGGACAGGGAGACGTTGCCGCCCTTGGCAAGCGTGACGCCCATGGTGATGGTCCCTCCCCGGGTGATGGTTCTCGGGTTTCCTGCGCGTCCGGCGCCGCACGTAAACCGTGCGGCGCCGGACGTATCGAGACCGTGGCCTCGCCGGGCGGTCGAGGCCGCCGCCCCGGTGGAGCGGTCGGCGGCGGCTCGACGCCCCGATGGTTCAGTCGCTCAGACGTTCACGCCGAAGTCCTGGGCGATGCCGCGCAGGCCGGAGGCGTAGCCCTGGCCGATGGCGCGGAACTTCCACTCCGCGCCGTGGCGGTACAGCTCGCCGAAGACCATGGCGGTCTCCGTGGAAGCGTCCTCGCTCAGGTCGTAGCGGGCGATCTCGGCCTCGCCGGCCTGGTTGACGACGCGGATGAACGCGTTGCGGACCTGGCCGAAGGACTGCTGGCGGTTCTCGGCGTCGTAGATCGAGACCGGGAAGACGATCTTCTCGATGTCGGCGGGGACGGTGGCGAGGTTGATCTTGATCTGCTCGTCGTCGCCCTCGCCCTCACCGGTGATGTTGTCACCGGTGTGCTCGACCGATCCGTCCGGGCTCTTCAGGTTGTTGAAGAAGATGAAGTGCGCGTCGCTGGCGACCTTGCCGCCGCTGTTCAGCAGCAGCGCGCTGGCGTCGAGGTCGAAGTCGGTGCCGGTCGTGGTGCGGATGTCCCACCCCAGACCGACGATGACCGCGGTCAGGCCGGGGGCCTCCTTGGTCAGCGAAACGTTGCCGCCCTTGCTGAGGCTGACTCCCACGAGTCCTCCATTGGTGTCCAGGGGCCGGGTGCCCCGTAGTGCGTGGATATCGGATCAACGATTCGATCCTACTGACGGGTTCCCGTCCCCCGCAGTCCCCGGAGCCGGCGAATCACGTGGTGTCGGCCCGTGACGCCGGTCGGCGGGCATCGGTCAGAGGGCGTCGAGAGCCTTCACGTACTCGGTCAGGTCGCGGGCGTCCGGCAGACCGTTGACCACGGTCCAGCGCACGACGCCCTCCTGGTCGATGACGAAGGTGCCGCGTACGGCACAGCCCTTGTCCGCGTCGAAGACGCCGTACGCGCGCGAGACGTCGCCGTGCGGCCAGAAGTCGGACAGCAGCGGGTACTCCAGGCCCTCCTGCTCGGCGAAGACGCGCAGGGTGTGGATGGAGTCGTTGGAGACGGCGAGCACCTGGGTGTCACGGTCGGAGAACTGCGGCAGGTTGTCGCGCACCTCGCACAGCTCGCCGGTGCACACACCGGTGAAGGCGAAGGGGTAGAAGAGCAGCACGACGTTCTTCTGGCCGCGGAAGTCGGACAGCCGGACGGTCCTGCCGTGGTTGTCCTTGAGTTCGAAGTCGGGGGCCTTGTCGCCGACCTGGATCGTCATGTCCCGTTCATCCCTTCCGAGGGTGGTTCGCTGGAAACACCCTACGCAGGGACGGTCGCGAACCCGCGGACGGGCCGACCGAGGCCGGCCCGTCCGGAGTCCGGGTCATGCGGAGCCCTGGGGGCTACCGCTTGGACTTGGCGGCCTTGGGCGTCGCCAGCCGGCTGCCGCTCCAGTCCTTTCCGACGCTGACGCTCTTGGACGCCGTCAGTCCGGCGGTCGTCGAGGCTTCGGAGATGTCGCTGGCCTCGACGTACCCGTCACGGCCGGTCTTCGGCGTGAGAAGGAGGATCGAACCGCCCTCTTCGATGTACGTGGTGGCATCCACCAGCGCATCCGTCAGGTCGCCGTCGTCGTCACGGAACCACAGCACGACGGCATCGGCCACGTCCTCGTAGTCCTCGTCCACCAGCTCGCCCTCGACGGCGCCCTCAATGGCCTCGCGGAGCTCCTGGTCGACGTCGTCGTCGTAGCCGATCTCCTGGACCACCTGCCCGGGCTGGAACCCCAGCCTGGCGGCAGGGTTCGTCCGCTCCTCCGCGTGGTCCGCGGTCGCGCTCACGGGTTGCCTCCTGATCATGTTTCGGTAGATGTCTTCAGCCTCGCGCGTGCGCGAAGCGTTGGCCGTAGTCCACACGGGCGGGACGGATCGCGCAAGTACCCGGCGTCTGGGACCGCCGAAACGGTGACGATCCCGGCCGTGTCGCCGCAACTCCAGCTATGCCGTTCAGCCCGAAGGTGATGTACACCACACCTTTCTGCCCCGTTTGCGTATTTGGGAACCACGTGTGGGTACGAGACTCGAATGAACGTGCCCCCGATTCCCCAGGGAGAACCGGTTACCCCACGGTACAGATGACGATTGTCCCCGCGAGGTCCACGATGGGGAACCAGCGGGTGTCCGGCGCAGACAACCGGCAGAATCGGCCCTCCGAGAGCGAAGGAACAGCGTGGCTTCCGCATCCGATCGCAGTCCGATCATCATTGGCGGCCTTCCGAGTCAGGTTCCTGACTTCGATCCCGAGGAAACCCAGGAGTGGCTCGACTCGCTCGACGCCGCCGTCGACGAGCGCGGCCGGGAGCGGGCCCGCTTTCTCATGCTGCGGCTGATCGAGCGGGCCCGCGAGCGGCGCGTGGCCGTCCCCGAGATGCGCAGCACGGACTACGTCAACACCATCCCGACCAAGAGCGAGCCGTTCTTCCCCGGCAACGAGGAGATCGAGCGCAAGATCCTCAACGCCACCCGGTGGAACGCGGCGGTGATGGTCTCGCGCGCGCAGCGGCCCGGGATCGGCGTCGGCGGCCACATCGCGACGTTCGCCTCCTCGGCCTCCCTGTACGACGTGGGCTTCAACCACTTCTTCCGGGGCAAGGACGAGGGCGACGGCGGCGACCAGGTCTTCTTCCAGGGACACGCCTCGCCCGGCATCTACGCGCGCGCGTACCTGCTGGACCGGCTCAGCGAGGAGCACCTGGACGGCTTCCGGCAGGAGAAGTCCAAGGCGCCGAAGGCGCTGTCGTCGTACCCGCATCCGCGGTCGATGCCGGACTTCTGGGAGTTCCCGACGGTCTCGATGGGCCTCGGCCCGATCGGGGCGATCTTCCAGGCGCGGATGAACCGCTACATGCACGCGCGCGGGATCGCGGACACCTCGAAGTCGCACGTGTGGGCCTACCTCGGCGACGGCGAGATGGACGAGCCGGAGTCGCTGGGCCAGTTGTCCATCGCCGCCCGCGAGGGCCTGGACAACCTGACCTTCGTGGTCAACTGCAACCTCCAGCGCCTGGACGGCCCGGTGCGCGGCAACGGCAAGATCATCCAGGAGCTGGAGTCGGTCTTCCGCGGCGCCGGCTGGAACGTGATCAAGCTCGTGTGGGACCGCACCTGGGACCCGCTGCTCGCCCAGGACCGCGACGGCGTGCTGGTCAACCGCATGAACACGACCCCGGACGGTCAGTTCCAGACGTACGCCACCGAGTCCGGCGCGTACATCCGCGACCACTTCTTCGGCGACGACCACCGGCTGCGCGCGATGGTCGAGAACATGACCGACCAGCAGATCCAGCACCTGGGGCGCGGCGGTCACGACCACCGGAAGATCTACGCGGCGTACAAGGCCGCGCTCGAGCACAAGGGCCAGCCGACCGTGATCCTGGCCAAGACGGTCAAGGGCTGGACGCTGGGCCCGAACTTCGAGGGCCGCAACGCCACGCACCAGATGAAGAAGCTGACGGTCGACGACCTCAAGCGCTTCCGCGACCGGCTGCACCTGCCGATCTCCGACAAGGAGCTGGAGTCCGGCCCGCCGCCGTACTACCACCCGGGCCGGGACACCGAGGAGATGCAGTACATGCACGACCGGCGCCTGGGCTGCGGCGGGTACGTGCCGACCCGCGTCGTTCGGTCGAAGCCGCTCGCGCTGCCGGACGACAAGACGTACGCGACCGTGAAGAAGGGGTCGGGTCAGCAGTCCATCGCCACGACGATGGCCTTTGTGAGGCTGCTGAAGGATCTCATGCGGGACAAGGAGATCGGCAAGCGGTTCGTGCTGATCGCGCCGGACGAGTACCGCACGTTCGGCATGGACTCGTTCTTCCCGAGTGCGAAGATTTACAACCCGCTCGGTCAGCAGTACGAGTCCGTCGACCGTGATCTGCTGCTCGCCTACAAGGAGGCGCCGAACGGCCAGATGCTGCACGACGGCATCTCCGAGGCGGGCTGCACGGCCTCGGCGATCGCGGCCGGATCGGCGTACGCCACGCACGGGGAACCGCTGATCCCGGTGTACGTCTTCTACTCGATGTTCGGTTTCCAGCGCACCGGCGACCAGTTCTGGCAGATGGGCGACCAGTTGGCGCGCGGTTTCGTCCTGGGCGCGACGGCGGGGCGTACGACTCTGACCGGTGAGGGTCTCCAGCACGCCGACGGGCACTCGCAGTTGCTGGCGTCGACCAACCCGGCGTGCGTGGCGTACGACCCGGCGTTCGGCTTCGAGATCGCGCACATCGTCAAGGACGGTCTGCGCCGCATGTACGGCGCCGACGAGCGGCATCCGCACGGTGAGGACGTCTTCTACTACCTCACCGTCTACAACGAGCCCATCCGGCACCCGGCCGAGCCCGAGAACGTGGACGTCGAGGGCATCCTCAAGGGGGTGTACCGCTTCAGTGAGGGCACGGGCGGCTCCATCCCGGCGCAGATCATGGCGTCCGGCGTCGCGGTGCCGTGGGCCGTGGAGGCCCAGCGGATCCTCGCCGAGGAGTGGAACGTGCGCGCCGACGTCTGGTCGGCGACCTCCTGGAACGAGCTGCGGCGCGAGGCCGTGGCCTGCGAGGAGCACAACCTGCTGCACCCCGAGGAGGAGCAGCGGGTGCCGTACGTGACGCGGAAGCTGGCCGGTGCGCAGGGGCCCTTCGTGGCGGTGTCCGACTGGATGCGGTCGGTGCCGGACCAGATCGCGCGGTGGGTGCCGGGGACGTACCAGTCGCTGGGCGCGGACGGGTTCGGGTTCGCGGACACCCGGGGGGCCGCGCGGCGGTTCTTCCACATCGACGCGGAGTCGATCGTGGTCGGCGTGCTGAGTGAGCTGGCGCGGGAGGGCAAGGTCGACCGGTCGGTGCTGAAGCAGGCGATCGACCGGTACCGGCTGCTCGACGTGACCGCGGCGGACCCGGGGCCGGCCGGCGGGGACGCGTAGGGCGCGGGACGCGTAGGGCGAGGGACGCGCGGCACCGGGCGGTGGTACGTCTGCCGGCCGGTGCGGCGCGCGGAGCCCCGGCCGGTGCGCGTACGCCGGGACGCCTGTGCCGTACGCCGGTGATGTGCGCCGGGCCGGGCGCGACTGTGCCGGGCGCCTGTGACGTACGCAGGGCCGGGTGCGGGGCGTACGCCGGGCCGGTGCGACACACGCCGGCCAGGGTCGCGCACACGGCTCACCCCCGTCCGCGGTGGACGGGGGTGGGAACATCCGGGCGACGGGTGATGCCGCCGCAGGGGCTAGAACATGCCGTAGCCCGGAGTCGTCGCTCCGACGAGCCCGACGAGTGCCAGGAGCGTGTCGACGGCTCCCAGAGCCACGGCGACCACGGCCGGTACCGGGTGGGAACCCGCCCAGCTGCGGCCCATCGCGAGCCAGCCGCAGAGGATCGCCGCGGGGCCGAGCACGATGCCCAGCGCGAAGAAACCGGCGACCGCGCAGACGACTCCGACGACCGCGAGTGTCGCGCGGTCCGGCCCGGTCCGTGACCACGTCCGGCCACGTGAGCGGGGGTTTCCGCGCGATCCCTGTCCGAAGCTCGTCATCATCAACTCCCTGAACTCTCCGTGGAGTTCGGGTACCCCCGTGCGGCGTGTCATGCCTGCTTCGCACGTGCTGCCTGCGCGCCGCCCCCCTCCAGCGGCGCGCAGCAGCCTCTCGCCTCCGTGCCCTGCGGAGGACTTGACCCACTGTGACCTGCGACGTCCGGCGCGGGCGAGGCTTCTCGGCACCTGTCACCCTGATGGGCGAACCGGGTGACAGGGCCGGAGAACTCCGCGGGCACCGATCGGCGGATCAGTCGGTCAGTCGGTCAGTCGGTCAGTCGGTCAGATGTGACCGACGCCGGCGCCCGCGTCGGCGTTCGCACCGCGCTTGGTGAGGAAGGCGACGAACACCGCCACCACCGCGACACCGGCCGCGACGAGCGAGGCCAGGCTCATGCCGGAGATGAAGGTGTCGTGTGCGACGTCCGCGATCTTCCCGGCGACCTCGGCCGGGGTGCCCTCGGGCACCGGCGCGATGCCCTGCTGCACGGCCTGGCCGGTCAGCTCCTCCTGGGCCGGCGTGAGCTCGGGCAGTCCCGCGTCGGCCCAGTTGCCCGCCAGGTCGCTGTCGACCTTGGAGGCCATCACGGCGCCCAGCACCGCCGTGCCCAGGCTGCCGCCGATCTGCATCGCCGCCTGCTGGAGGCCGCCCGCGACACCCGACAGCTCCATCGGCGCGTTGCCCACGATGACCTCGGTGGCCCCCACCATGACCGGCGCGAGACCGAGACCGAGCAGCGCGAACCAGACCGACATCGCCAGGCTGCCGGTGTCCGTCTCCAGGGTGGACATGCCGTACATGGCGACCGCGGTGCACACCATGCCTCCCGCGAGCGGGACGCGCGGACCGAACTTGGTGATCATCGCGCCTGCCAGCGGCGAGGCGACGATCATCATGGCGGTGAGCGGCAGCAGGTGCAGGCCGGCGTCGATCGGGCTCATGCCGTGCACGTTCTGCAGGTAGAAGGTGACGAAGAACAGGCCGCCCATGAAGGCGATGGCCATCAGGACCATCAGCACGACGCCCGCCGACAGCGGCACCGACCTGAACATCGCCAGCGGGATCAGCGGCTCCCGCACCTTGGTCTCCCAGAAGGAGAACGCGACGAAGCCGACGACCGCCACACCGATGAACAACCAGGTCTGACCGGATCCCCAGCCCCACTCCGGCGCCTTGATGAGCGCCCAGACGAGGCAGAACATCGAGGCCGACAGCAGGAAGATGCCGAGGAGGTCGAAGGAGCGGGGGGCGTTCTCGGCCCGGTGGTCCAGCAGGATCAGCACGCCGAGCACCACGGCGAGGATGCCGACGGGCACGTTGATGAAGAACACCGACTGCCAGCTGACGTGCTCGACCAGCACGCCTCCCAGGATCGGGCCGCCCGCGGTGGAGGCGCCGATGACCATGCCCCAGATGCCGATGGCCATGTTGAGCTTCTCGGCCGGGAAGGTGGCCCGCAGCAGGCCGAGCGCGGCCGGCATCAGCAGGGCGCCGAACAGGCCCTGGAAGACCCGGAAGACGATGACCATCGCGATGCTGTCGGACAGTCCGATGGCACCGGAGGAGGCGGCGAAGCCCGCCACGCCGATGAGGAAGGTCTGCCGGTGGCCGAAGCGGTCACCGAGCTTGCCCGCGGTGATCAGGGAGACCGCGAGCGCGAGGAAGTAGGCGTTGGTGATCCACTGCAGCTCGGACCAACTGGCGCCGAGGTCCTTGCCGATGGCCGGGTTGGCGATCGCCACGATGGTGCCGTCCAGGGCCACCATCATGACCCCGACCGCGACGGTGACGAGGGTGACCCACGGATGGCCCCGCCATCCCGTGGCGGGCGTCGAACCCGCCGGGGTGCCGTCACCCGGTCCCGTCTTGTCCATGGTGGTCTGACTAGTCATACCGCGAGGCTAATGACAGCCACTGACAGTTGACAAACCAATTCACCAGTCAGTAACTGACACGACATCCCCGTATAGCCTGAACTGCGGAAACGGCACGAAGGAGAGAAGTTTTGAAGGTGGTCGGCGCGTCGGCGACGGTGGAGACCCCACCGTCGGCCCCCCGTCCGGGCCTGCGCGAACTCAAGAAGCAGCGCACCCGGGACCTGCTGCTGCGCTCCGCCCTCGAACTGTTCACCGCGCACGGTTACGAGGAGACGACCGTCGACGACATCGCCGAGGCCGCCGACGTCTCGCAGCGCACCTTCTTCCGCTACTTCGCCTCCAAGGAGGACGCCGCCTTCTTCGTGTCGCGGCTCGCGGAGTCGCACTTCGTCGACACCGTACGTGCCCGCCCGCCCGAGGAGGCGCCCCTGGACGCGCTGCGCCTGGCCCTCTCGGAGAGCTGGAACACCATCGGAGGGGCCGTCGAGCAGCTGATCCCGCTCGAGCTGCACATGCGGTTCTACCGGGTGATCGAGTCGACGCCCGCGCTGCTCGCCGCCCATCTGCGCCGCGCCACCGAGCTGGAGGAGGAGATCGCCCGCGTCGTCGCCGACCGCGAGGGCCTCGACGTGGACGCGGACCCGCGGCCCCGCGTGGTCGTGGCCGTCTTCGGGGCGGTGATGCGGGTGACCGAACGGATCTGGTCGGCGCGGGACGACGCCGGCCTCGCGGCGCTGCGGGACCTGACGGCCTCCTACCTGGATCAGGTGGCACCCGCGCTCACCGGGGACTGGCACGAAACGTGATCCGTGTCACTGGATTCACGCGAGACACTCCCGTTCTCCTAGGGTGTCCTCCC